>JALOQF010000185.1 GCA_025459425.1 Myxococcaceae bacterium
TCGGGGCCGATGTTCAAGCCGACGCCTCCGCCGGCGGGGTGAGCGGTGGGGCTGCTCCTCGGACAGGCGGCAGCGGTGGTGACGGTGGTGCTCGGCCTCATGGGGCTCGTGTTTCCGTCGCGCGCAGCGGCGTTCACGGGGCTTTCGGCGCAGTCGCGCACGGGCTTCGGTGAGTTCCGCGCGACGTACGGAGGCCTCTTCGTCGCGCTGGGGCTCGCGCCACTGGTACTGGGCCAGCCGGTGGTGTTCGGCGTGGTGAGCGTGACGTGGCTGGACACGGCCGTGGGCCGCCTCAAAGCCCAATGAAACACTTCATCCCCGACGCTGAACTCGCCCGCCTCTTCGAGCCTACTCGTCGACAACTCGAGAGCCTGTGAAGCCACCCGCGCCGCGTTCCCCACATCCCACCCCTTCATGATGTGTGTTTCCCCCCAGGGGAGCAATCTGCGGCCGCAACCGCCGGTAACCACCTTGTTGAGTTGCGCATGTGTGGAGCGCGCAGCCTTTTTCGCACCAGCTGAGGCAGGAGCCCGCCCCTGGTCTGACCACCGCTGGAAGAGTTGAGCTGGATGACCATGCGGGCTGGTCGAATCCACGGGCCCTCCCTGCTAGGACGCCTCGCTCCGAGGCCTTGAGTGATTGAGCTGACCAACGACCTGAAATCCGAGTTCAGCATCGCCTACGTGAGTGCGATCGCCCACGCCGCTGGCTACTTCGTTCAACTACCGAGCCGAATGCGCGACGGCGACGGTGTCGACATCGAGATCTTTCAGCGAGGCGGTGGCGGGGTGGTTCGGGGGCCGCGTCTCGACTTGCAGCTGAAGGCGACCGCGAAGGTTCCCGGGACCGATACCTTCTCCATCGACCTTCCCCTCAAGAACTACACAGAGCTCATCTCTGTTGACCATCAGGTGCCGCGCCTCTTGGTCGTAATGCAAGTGCCCGAAGAGCGTACTGACTGGGCGACGGCTTCGCCGGAGCAGCTCGTCTTGAGACAGTGCGCGTGGTGGTTGTCGCTCCGCGGCGCCAACGATTCTCAGAACGACACCACTCAACGCGTGTGGGTGGCCAAGAAGAACGGGTTCACCATGACTTCGCTGGAGGCGATCATGACGAAGATACGTCTTGGAGGTTTTCCATGACGGGCCTCTGGGTGTCACAGGCCTCGGCCGTTCCGTCGCCGACCGATGTCGCGGCCTATCTGCGCCAGAACGGCTGGGCGCTGCAGAAGGCCGACACCGACTGGAGCTTCTTCGAGAAGGAGCTCCTGGGCGAGCAGGTGGTACTCGAGGTTCCGCAGCGGGCCTCAACGACGTCATACTCACGGCTTCTCGGCACGCTGCTCGATGACCTGTCGCGACTCGAGGGTCGTGCTCCTGCGGTCGTGCTGCGTGACGTGCGCTCATCGACCATCGATGTCGTGCGCATCGGAATCGAGAGCAGCCTCACGCGTGACGGGCGCATTCCGCTCGAAGCAGGCCATCAGGTCTACGACGCGACCCGCGACCTGTTTCTCGCCGCAGCCTGCTCTGCCCTCGACCCGCGCCCCGCCTTCTCGAACCGCAAGCCCGAGGAGGCACTCAAGCTGTTGTCGTCGTCCGCCCGCCTCGGACAGACCGAGTTTGGGAGCTTCATCGTCACCCTCGAGTGCTCGGTTCCTCCGCTGCTCCAGAGTGATCTGCTCGACGGGGCGCCGGCTGACGAACCGCTGGTTCGGAGAGCGACGACGATGCTGGCGCGCGGGTTGGCGGCGACCCAGACCGCCGCGCGGCTCGCGGCCATCGATGGCTCGCTCAAGCACTTCTCGGAGCGCGCCCCAGAGGGCTTGAGCGCGAACCTCTGTGAAGCGGTTGCCCAGTTGCTCGAAGTGACGCTTGCTGAACGGCTGGTCGCTGGAGTGTCCTTCGCTCCGACCCGACAAGTCACTCCGACGCTTCCCCGGGCGACGGTCTTCAGCCCAGACATCGTCCCCACCCTGCGAAGCGCCGCGGCCTCGCTTCGAGAGGTGGCCAGCTACCCAGACGTCGAGTTCTTCGGGCGGGTGGTGAAGCTCGACAGCACGAACCCTACCGAGGGCGGTACCGTGACACTGCGGGGAGAGGTCGAGGGCCGGCAGCGCTCCGTGCGCGTCACACTCAGTAGCGGCGACTACAAGACGGCCGTCGAAGCCCACAAGAACTCGCGGCTCATCGCCGCGCAGGGGGCACTTCATCGCGAAGCGAGCGCCTGGGTGCTCAGGCAGCAGCGGCGCTTCGAGGTAGCCGAAGACGCCGAAGTGACCTGACCGGCGGTCTTTTTCGATCACCTGCCGCGCCCGAGTTTCATGCGCGCCCGCCGCAATGTCACGGCTCGCGAAGGCGAGGCTGTTGAACTTGGTGCGCTACCGAATCCAGCCCAGCTTCCGTGGCGTCCTCCCCAAGGCCATGCGGGCGGTGCTTTTCAGCGTTCCGACCTTAATCAAGTTCTCCAGGCTGTTTGGGCACGGGAAGGTAGGACCAGCAGGCGTGACCCAGATTTCGTGACCGCTACTTCGCTTCACGCTGCATCCTGCCTCGCGTAGAACTTCTCGAGGACGACCGCTGCGCCCGAAGCCTCTGGCCCTCATCCTCGGTGTCGCCCTTTGTTCCTCTTCTCCGTCTCACTCACGTTTGGCAGAGAGGGACGCGCGCATTCCGCGGTGCCCTCCATCACGTAACCGCTGAGCGTCTTGAAGGCGGGCCTCAGCGTGGCCGTAGCGGTCGGCGAGGAGCTGTCGGAGGAGGGGTGCCATAGACGGATGCAGAGCAGGTGGTGGAGATGTCGGACTCAGAAAGCCCGGCGCGCTCCATCTCCTCGATGTCCGCTTCAGAGCACGGTGTGTTGGGCTCGGTGAGGGCTCGCGGTGTCGAAGGAGGACCGGGAGTCTGCTTCACCAACTCGCGCCGTTCAGGGGGAAGTGCCGAGCCGTTCCTCGGACTCCCGGAATTGACACATTTGACCGTTGCTTCCCACCACACCTCGACGCCGGTTTGCTGAACTGGAACGTAGGTCGTCGACTCAGTCGTTACCGTCCCCGTGGTCGCGGTCGTTCCCGATTCTAACCGGACGTCGCTCTTGGACTCGGTCTTCACCGGTTCTTCGGAGTAGTACGTGTATTGTCGTTCCCGTCTGCGCTCCCCGACGATCCGGTAGCGCGACGAGGCGCAGATGCTCTTCGCTTCGTCGTCTATGGCCTTGGCGAGGAGTTGCTTTTGTTCCGCCTCTTCGCCCCAGAGATGCATATTGCCCTTCTTGTAGCCGATGACCCCGCCGGTCTCGTTTCGCTCCACCAGCCATGTGCGGGGCCCGACACAGCCTGAGAAGACGACCGCCCAGAGCGACGAGAGCACGACGACCCGCATCTGCGACCTCCTCAAGTCGACCGAACAACGAAGGATGACAGGCTACGGCTGCTCCACGTTGGTCGCCAGCACCACGAGCGTTCGCTGAATGTCGGCCTTGAGCTCGGCGAGGAGCTGTGAGCCCCTCACGCTGTGCATCCATCACGCAGCCGTTGAGTGTGTTTGTACGTTCCGTTTCCTTTCGAAACGAGGGTCCCCCGTTCCGGCTGGGCGCGTAGCCGTTCGTAGCCGGGAGGACCGCTATTCCCTCGTGGTGTAGCTCGTAGCGGCCCTCACCTCGAACGAACCCGACCGCGCTCAGTCGTGGTCACCCAGACCACCATCGCGGAGCGTTGATAGCCCGTAGCCCCCGGGCCGCCGAGAGGCAGCGGTGACTCACGCGAGGCGGCAGCGTCCTCCGGTGACTCCTCCAAGTCGTCGGAGCAACTCGTTCACGAGCGCCTCGACCTTGTTTGGGCCCATCGGCTTCCGCGGTGCCAGCCACATGGCATGCCACCGCGCGCTGACGTAGACCTTCAGCCTCACGGAGCCACAGGCCCATGTTCTGGAAAAAAGACGACCCGAACGCCTTGAACCAGCCGGTCCCTCCGGGGTGGGACATCACCGAGCTCGGGCTGCTCGGCCAGGGCGGCATGTCGCGCGTCTTCCGCGTGCGTGACGAGGCGCTCGGCCGCGAGGTAGCGCTCAAGGTGCTCAAGCCCGAGCTGCTCAAGCAGGACGAGACGCTCGAGACGTTCGTCGACGAGGCCCGCATCACCGCGCAGCTCGACCACCCCAACGTGCCGCCCGTCTACGCGCTGTCGAACGACCGCAAGCGCTCGACGTGCTTCACCATGAAGGTGCTCGAGGGCCAGACGTTCCAGCAGATGCTGGACAAGAACAAGCAGGGCGGCATCGAGGCCCTCTTCGCCGCGCTCGAGGTGATGGTGCGCGTCTGTGACGCCGTCGCCTTCGCGCACGAGAAGGGCATCTTCCACTGCGACTTGAAGCCCGGGAACGTGATGGTGGGCACGCACGGGCAGATTTACGTCGTCGACTGGGGGCTGGCGCGGCGCAAGGAGAAGCTGCCGAAGGAAGGCGAAGACGACCGGCGCGCGGTGGGCACGCCCGCGTACATGGCGCCGGAGCAGGCCCGCGGGCAGAACCACCTCATCGACGAGCGCACCGACACGTTCCTCCTCGGCGGCATGCTGTACCGGGTGCTGGTGGGCAAGCCGCCGTACGTGGCGTCGACGGCCGAAGACACGCTCGAGCTGGCCCGCAAGGTGACGTTCCCACCGCCGGAAGTCGTCGCGCCCGCCGGCCGCCCGATGCCGCCGCGGTTGGTCGCCATCTGCCGCAAGGCGCTCTCGCCCGACAAGGCCGGGCGCTACCAGACGGCCGCCGAGCTTCGGAAGGACCTCGAGGAGTTCATTCACGGCACGGCGAAGTTGCCGGAGCAGGTGTTCCAGCCGGGCGACGTCATCGTGAAGGAAGGCGACCCGGGCGACTGCGCGTACATCATCCTCGACGGGCACTGCCAGGTGACGCGCGTGGTGGCGGGGAAGAAGGAGAACCTGCGCCTGCTCGGGCCCGGCGAGATGTTCGGCGAAGCGGCGGTGCTGACGAACAACGTGCGGCTGGCCACGGTGACGGCGCTGATGGAGACGCGCGTGGCGGTGGTGCAGCGCTCGTTCCTGCAGGACGAGATGGAGCGCACTTCGCTCATCTCGCTCGCCATTCGCGCGGTGGCCTCGGCCTTCGTCGACTTGAATGGACAGACGGCGGCGCTGCTGCAGGACCAGGCGGTGTCGCGCGCGTGGGAGTCGGTGCTGCGCGAGGTGGCGTTCATGGGCCGGACCGAGGCCGACGGGGCGCGCTCGATTGCGTGGAGCCCGACGCTGGCCCGGGTCGCCCGTGAGAGCGGCGTCGAGCCCGAGGCCCTCTCGCGCCGCGTGCATCGCCAGAAGGGCGTGCGCATCGACGAAGCGCAGGACCGGCTGGTGGTGAGCCCGCCGAGGTGAGGCTCCTTCAGGAGCCCGTGCGCCCAGGGCACCGAGTGTGTCGACGGAACGTGTCAGACACTGCGATGACGCCGCAGGAGCGCGCTCGTGGCTCCGGGGTTGGCGTTGCGCGCGGCGGCGCGACCGGCGCTCGGAGCCCGCGTCGACACGCTCGTGACGACGCTCGACGATGTTGTGGAAGGCGAAAAGACACGGCGGTCTGGCCACGACGCTCTGTCGCGAGTCGACCACCCGCGACTGTCGCCAGCCGTGTCACCGTGACCTCCTGCACGCCGAGGCTGCCTCGCGCCGGTCGCCGGTGCGCGCGTCAGCTCCGAGGACCAGGCTACCGCGGCCGTCGGAACCAACCACGCACCTCGTCAGCCCGGTCCCGCGAAGCGCCCCGCTGCAGCACCACCAGGGCGGGGCTGGCCGAGGCGACACCGAAGCCCTCGGTGTCGAGCAGCTGCTCCACGAGGTCTGCCACTGCGTCGTCGCCCAATGGCCAGGCATTCGCGAAGGGACGCAGCACCACGGCCTCGGCTTCGGCCCAGCGCTCCAGGCGCACCACCCGGTCGCTCACCGGCAGGTGTGGCACGAGCGCGTTCTGCGCCGCCACGGTCCGGTCCGAGGGCCACGCGGCCAACACCGCGCGGGCGGCGGCGTCTTCCTCCGAAGGCCAGCTCGCCGCGAAGACGACCGGTCCCATCGCGAGAGGGAGCACCGCCAGGGACACCACCACGGCATCGCTCACCCGACGCAGCCGCGCGAGCCCACGGGCCGCCCCCATGAACCACACGGCTACCGCAGGCAGCGCGTAGTAGCCCCACAGCCCGGCCTGGTCGCCGTAGCGCGACAGCACGTGCACGGCCACCAGCGGCGCCGACGCCAGCAGCGCGAGCGGGTCGAGCGCCGGGAGCCAGGCGAACTTGCCCAGCGCGGCTCGCACCGAGGGCCCCGTCAACACGCTGGCCACGTCGACAGGGCGTGAGGCCAGCGCGAGCACCACCTCGCCCGACGTCTCACCCCACTGGCCATAGCGGTCGGCCACCATGCGCCACGCGGTGTGGCCCTCGGGCAACGCCGCGGGAATGACGAGCCCCACCGCGAGCGCCCCCCACCCGACGCCAACGACGACGAGCGCCAGCGCCCATCGCCAGCGCGCGCGCTCCACGAGGCCGAGAAGGGTTGCGAGACACACCAACACGAGGCTCGAGTCCTCCTTCAGTGACAGCAGCGCGACCGCGAAGGCCACCGTCCACAACACCCGCGCCCGCCGGAAGGCCCACACCAGGCCCGCCGCGAAGGTGAGCGTCATGGCTTCCGGGTGGAAGTCGAAGTCGAGCGCCTGCCAGGTCGGCTGCAACGTGAGCGCCGACAGCGCCAGCCCGCCACACGCGAGCGGCGGAAGGTCGAACGTACGCGCAGCGTGGAAGAGCGCAACGAGGCCCAGCCCCACGACGATGGCCTCGAGCACCACCAGGCCGAGGGCTCCGAACAGGACTTCGGCCGGAACGAAGGCGAACAAAATCGGAGAGGCGTGCTCCGAGAGGTAGTTCCGCTCGAGCCCCCATGCCGAGAAGAACGGCGCTGCGAAGACGCGGTGAACGGCCCAGTGGTACAGCGACAGGTCGTACCCCGCGGTGCGGAACGAGAGGTGCTGCGTCGCCTTGAAGACCGCGAGGAAGAGCGTGAACGCCCCGGCGAGGCTGGCGCCCAGCGCCCCACGGAGGCGATGACCGAGCGCAGCGACGAGCGATTCCCGAGCGGGGCTGAGCCACACTCCGGCCAGGAGCGCCCACGTCGCGAAACGAAGCAGCGTCGCGTGCCCGAAAGACCCGCGAATGGGGCCGATGGCCCAGCTCGACGTGGTGCCGCTGAGCGCGGTGAAGAACCAGATGAAGGCCACGGCCAACGACAGGCCGAGCGCCGCGGTGCTGGCGTGCTCCCGGAATCGGACGACCCGTGCCACCCCGCGCGTCTGCTACGGGCCTTTCGTCCGGGCAAGCTCGTGCGCGACTGCCGAACACGGGGGTCGAACGGGTCACCTTCATGGACCTTCGCCTCGAGGCGGGCTCCAACTGCACGCAACGAGGAACGGTCGTCGTCACTGGCTGTGCCGCCCCGGTGTGTCAGCGCGTCGACGAAGCCTCTGGTGCCACCGGGCGCCAGCGGGCCTCGTACCGAATCGCCTCGGCGAACGGCGCGTGGACGACGTCGCTACCGACCCCGAGCGACATCACCGCCTCGGCGCTCGCCTCGAGCCGCTTCGCGAGCACCCCGTCGCCGTTCGCCTTCGCGGCGCTGATGGCGAGCGCGCTCGCGGCGGTGCCGATGCCCAGCACGATGGGGCCCGAGTCGACGTCTCCCTGGCGGTCGACGCCACGCGGCCACTCACGGAAGCCGATGACGCCGAAGGGCAGCTCGACGAAGAACCCGGCCTTGTAGCGCTCCCACCAGCCGAGGGTGCGCGTGGGCTCGACCTCGGCGAGGTAGCGGCTGATGAAGGACTGCGCGCAGCCGCGGGGAAACCGGGCGCCCGGCCCTCGGCCCGTCAGCTCGGACACCGGGAGCCCACTGCGATGCGTGCCCTGGGCGTCGAGCGTGGCCAGAAAGCCTGCGAGCGGTTCGACGTGAAACGTCGTTCCATGCGCAGCGTCCGCGCGCGCGAGGCCAGCGAGGAGCGCGCTCTGATCCGCCGGCCAACGCAACGGGAGCTTCCGATACGACGGCGGAACGTGCCACGGGTCGTCCTTCGACTGCTGCGCCAGCGCCTCGGCGAGCGCCCGGTGCAGCGCCTCGTCGGGGCACGGCCCCAGCCGGTCGGCGGCTCCGAGCACGAGCAGCAGGTGCGAAAGGCCCAGCGGGTCGGCTTCGGCTGCGAGCGCATCGACATCGCACACGAACCCGCTCCCGAGACGGGGACAGTGGTGCGGGTGCAGCGCGAGCGCCTGGTGGAGCGCAGCCGTCACGCACGCCCGGGCGGGCTCGACGAGCGCTGGCTCCGAGACGCCCCTCGACGCACACCCATCGGCGAGGTGCGAGAGGGTGATGGCGCGAAAACCACCGGGCGTCGCTCCGAAGTCGCCCACGTCGAGCACCCGCCGCAGCGATGGAGGGAGCCCGAGCGCGTTCCACGCCGGAGGAGCTGCGGACACCACGAGCGACACGAGCACGAGGACCATGCCCGCGAGCCTGTCGCAGCTCCGGCGCACGTCACCCGCGAGCGCGGCGAACGGTCTGGAGCCGCGCTTGAACGGCTCCTACCAGCACTCGAGCTGCCCCTCGGCGACCATGTTTCCATTGGTCACATCGAGGGGGCTGGAGCCAGCGAGGCTTCGTGCACCCACACTCGACTCGGCGACCATGTTGCCTCTGGTCACATCGACGCGCCCCTTCGCGCGGGCGATGTGACCAGTGGAAACATGAGCGCCGCGCGTGACGGAGATCCCGCCGTCACCTCGGCTCGATGCGAATCGACGACTTCACCGAGCGCGAGATGAAGCACTCACGGTGTGCGCGCGCGTGGAGCGCCTCGAGCTTCGCGGCGTCAGGCGCGCGCCCTTCGGCCCAGACGATGCGCGGCCGCAGGGTGACCTCGGTCACGCTCTGCCCTCCGCCTTCGTCGTTCGCGAGCAGCCCGGCCGCGTCGTCCTCGTAGGACTCGGCCACGAAGCCCTCGTTCGCCGCGAGGAAGAGGAAGGTCAGCATGTGGCAGCTGGCGATGGCCGCGACGAAGGCCTCTTCCGGGTCGACGGCTGCCTCGGTGGTCCACGGCTTCGGCACCACGTGCGGTGAGGCCGCCGCGGGCACTTCGACCCCGCCGTCGAAGAACCAGCGGTGCGCGCGCTGGTACTTCTTGCGAGCGAACTCGCCCTCACGGGCCCAACGAATGGTCGCGGTGTGGGTCGACATGGCGCTCGGCTAACGCCCGCGCCCGACGCTCGCACCACCGCGAGATTGGCTTCTCACCAGCCCGGGATAGGCTCGACCCACATTCCATGGTGACCCTCGTTGCCCTCGCGGTGCTCGTCGCAGCTCCGCCAACACCTTCCTCGGTCGTCTTGTTGAGCCGACGTACGAGCGTCTCCATCGCCGAGGCCAGCGCCCTCACCAGCCGCGTCGCCGGCGCGCTCGCGGCCAACGGCGTCACCGTCTCGACGCCTCCCGACGCGGCGGCCGCGGCGCTCAAGCGGCTCGGGTTCCCCGACTCGTCATCGTGCGGCGGCAAGCGTGAGTGTCTCGTCGAGCTCGGCCGACAGCTCCAGGTCGAGTGGGTCTTCGCCGTCAGCGTCACCAAGGTCGAGAATGACCGGTCGGTCGGCGTCGAGCTGATCCACGTCACCGACGGCAGCAGCCCCGAGAAGGACGCGGTGGTGCTCGCGCCGAAGGCCGACCTCACGCCCGACCTGTTGGCGGCCTTCGCGAAGAGGGTGCTCGACCGCTGGAGCCCCCGGCCCTCGGACACGCCTGCGGCCGTCACCGTGACGCCGCCCGCAACGCCCCGGCCACCACCACCCGACCTGCCCCCACCACCGCCGCCGCCAGCGCCGGAGGCCCCGCGCTCGCACCTCGCGTCATGGGTTCTGGGCGGGCTGGGCGCCGCGGCCCTCGTCGCCAGTGGCGTCTTCCTCGCCTCGGGCCTCGCTCGCTGGGGCTCCATCTACGAGCCGGGCGTCGACGCGATGAATCGACGCGTGTCGCTCCTCACCTTCGCCGAGGCCTCCGCGCGCCGAGACCTGGCCAACACCGACTTCACCATCTCGGGGGTCCTCGGGGGCACCGCGCTCGCCCTCGGCCTCGCCGCCGTTCTCACCTGGTGACCATGCGACACGCTCACTTCCTCGCGGGACTCGGGTTGGCCTCGCTCCTCTCGTGCCAGCTCGACCCGAACGCGGTCTATGCCTGTGACGACACCCGGGACTGCCCCGAGGGCTTCTCGTGCCGGGAGCAGCGCTGCGAGCCCGTCGACGCTGGAGCGACCGGCGGTGGCTCGGCTGGCGGTGCTGCCGGTGGAGTCGGAGGTGGCACTGCCGGTGGAGTCGCAGGTGGCACTGCCGGTGGAGTCGCAGGTGGCACTGCCGGTGGATCCGCAGGTGGCACTGCTGGTGGAGTCGCAGGTGGTACTGCCGGTGGATCCGCAGGTGGTACTGCCGGTGGATCCGCAGGTGGCACTGCCGGTGGATCCGCAGGTGGTGCTGCCGGTGGATCCGCAGGTGGTGCTGCTGGTGGATCCGCAGGTGGTGCTTCCGGCGGGTCCGCTGGTGGAGGCGCGTGCGTGCCGACTCCGGTGAACTGCGTTCAAGCCGTCGACTGCGGCTACTTCGATGCCGGCTGCGGGGTGGCGGTCTTCTGCGGGCGCTGCGCGGCGCCGCAGGAATGCGGTGTGAGCACTCCCAACCGCTGCGCCGACCCGCGGGTGTGCACCCCCGAGGGCTGGTGCTGGGAACACCCGCTCCCGCAAGGAGGCTCGTTCGTGAGCGGCTTCGCCTTCGGCCCGCGAGAGGTCTACCTCGGCACCGACACCGGTTCGCTCCTCTTCTGGAACGGCGAGCGCACGCGCGGCACCACCTTCCCGACCCAGGCTGGCGTCGGGGTGCGCGCGGTGTTCGGAGTCTCATCCACCGAGCTGTACGTCGGCACGGAAGGTGGCCGCATCTTCCGCTTCGACGGCACCACGTGGTCGCGCGAGCTCATCTCCACCGGTGTCGCCAACGCCATCTTGTCCATTCACCGTGGGCCCTCAGGCGTCATCGTGGCGGCGGGCTCTGGTGGTGTGCTGCTCGAACGGAACCCGACCACCCAGGTGTGGACACCCATCTCGATTTCACCTCCCACCACGCCTGCGTTCCGGCGCGTCTTCGTCGCCGAGCCCTTCATCTTCGCCATCTCGGACCTGGGCCAGGTGTACCGCGGCGCCATCGGCAGCAACCAGGTGCTGGCCGTCGGCCCACTGCCACCCATCTCGCTCATCACGGAGCGGAACGCCGCGGCCTTCTCGGCAGACGCCGGGTTCGTCGTGGTGGCCGGTGGAGCGGTGGCGCCAGCGAGTGGGCGCGCCGTGATGCTCGACCTTCGACAACCGACGGGGTGGGTCACCGTGCGAGACGAGCCTGGCCAGCCCTTCGAGGCCGTCGAAATCCAGGAGCCGCGCGTCTTCCTCTCTGGCAACCGTGGAAACGTCGCCGTCGTCACCCTCGCGGCCGACGGAGGTGTGTCGTCCGAGGGGCCGCTCCTGCCCTCCGACGCGCCGCTGTTCCGCAGCGTGATTCCGACCGCGACCGACCAGTTCATTCTCGGCGGCAACAACGGGGTGATGGGCTTCGTGGAGCGTGACGGCGGGGCGTGGAGCGTCACCGACAACGCGTTCGCCCAGAACCGCTTCGACACCAACAACGACGGGTGCGCCACCGCCGGGCTGGTCGCTGGCAGCCCCGTGGCGTTCGTCACCTCGGCGGGCAACCGCATCGGCTCGCGCGGGGCCCGGTGGTCGTGGCAGGGGGGCGGCTCGGTCGGTGGGTCCTTCGAGTGGGGGCGCTGCCACGTGACGGCGCAAGACCAGGCGTGGGCCGTCGGCAACGACCGGGCACTCGTCAACCCCGTCTCGCGCGTCGCCCGCCGCTCGGGCCAGAACTGGACCGAAGTCGACACGCCGCAGTTCTCGCAGCAGTGGGCCGCCGTGTCGGGCTTCCCCGGTGGGAGCACCTTCTTCCTCGCGAACAGCAACGTCGTGCTCGTCAACGTCGATGGCGGCACGACGCCAGGCGCCTTCCGGCGGGTGGTGCTCGATGGCGGCCCGGTGAACGACCTGTTCGCGTTGTCTCCAGCCGCCGTGAGCGCCGTGCATGGCGCGATGAACCGGGGAAACCACTTCTCGGCCGAACCACAGTTCACCGCGTGGAATTGGTCAGCCGCTGCGCAGCCCCCTGCTCCGCCCAATGACGCCTTCGCCATTCACGGGGTCGGCCAGGGCAACGCCTTCTTCATCCTCACCGTCGGCAGCGCCGGGCTCGTCATCGAGCGCAACCAGAGCCTCATGGGCGTCCAGAGTCGGGTGCCCGGCGTGAGCGACCTCACCGACGTGTGGGTCTCGAGCTCGCGCAACGCGTACATCGCCACCACCGTCGACGCCGGCACGCTCGTCGGCCGCACCAGCCCGACGGTCATCTTCCGGTCGCCCGACGGGGGCGTACGTCTCGAGCCCGTGCCCGTCAGCCAGCGCATTCGTGGGCTCTTCGGCGTCGACGACCTCGACGGCACGACGCGCGTCTGGGTCACCGGGAGCAGCGGCGCCGTCCTGCGCCGAGACCTGCCTGACGGCGGTTGAAACCACCGCTGACGCCCACGCTCTGGGCCGAGCCGCTCGAGGTCGAGGGGCTTCTCGCGGCGGCGGTGAGCATCGCCGACACCCCGTCGCCCTTCACCGAGCGCGAGAAGAAGCTCGCGCGGTCCCTCGAAGCGGGCGGGCGCGCGCTCGCCACCGACCTCGAACGCCTCGCTCACGTGACGCAAGCCCAGCCCTCGTTCCACGTGCGGGCCCTCCGCGTCGCTCGACGACCGAAGACGGCAGCGCCGGAGCAGGTTCCCCCCGCTCCGGCGTGCCTTCGAAGCTGTCGTCGACCGTCGCCTCAGCGCTTCACGGGCGCCGCACGGCCCTGCGCCTCGGGGAGCGCCGCCGCCGGTCCGCTGCCCGTCGGCGCGTCGGTGTTCGCCACCCGCCGCACGGTGAGCGTCGTCGGCCCACTCACGGTGAGGTTGCCCTTGAGCTTCTCGAGCTTCTTCTTCCCGAAGCCCTTCACCTTCGTCAGCTCCTCCACCTTCGTGAAGGGCGTCTTCGTGCGGTGCTCGATGATCCGCTTCGCCGCCTTCTCTCCGACGCCCGGCAGCTGGTCGAGCTGCGCCTGCGTCGCGGTGTTGAGGTTGAGCTGCCCGGTCAGCTGCAGCTTCGTCTTCGCGCGCTTCGCGGCCAGCGCCTCGCCCGACATGGCCAGGAACGCCACCGCCACCACCGCCATCACCTTCGTTGCCGTCTTCATGTCCGTTCTTCCTTCGTGTGTGTGCTGCGTTGAGTGTGGAACTGCCTTGGTTGAACTGCTGCTGCGTGGACCTGCCCTCGTGCTGCGACTGCCGTCTTCAGGCCGCGACCGAATCGGCTTCCTGCTGCTGCGCGCGCGTGCCCTCGTCACGGCGGTCGGCCACCGCCTCGCGCACGTGCAGCTTCCCGTCGAGGGGCAGCACGTCGAGGTACACGTTGAAGCTCCCGTCGCGGTTCACCCACGCCGAGCCCGCGCGCACCCACACCGACGTCGTGCGGCCGTCGCGCTCCTTCGTCTCCTTGATGCTGAACACCTGGTACCGCTTGCCAGGCTGGAACTGCGTCTGTGGCTGTGTCTTCTCCATCGCTCCTCCGCTTCGTTCGTGCCCGGCGTGAGTGCCGTGCACGACGCGCGCTTGGCGCTGCGCGCGCGCGTCTCGGCGAGCGGACGAGCGTGGACGCTCCACCTTCTTCTCAGACGTCGAGAAGTCTCGAGGGGCGTCAGGCGCAGGCGGTCACAGCGAGTTCAAGTAGACGAGCAGGGCCGCGCGCTCGTCGGCGGTCAGCCCCTCGAGGGTGCCATGCCGTGCGTCGGCGTCGAACGTCTCGAGCAGGGCCTCGAGCGTGGGCACCTGGCCGCCATGCAGGTACGGCGCAGAGCGGCTGACGCCCAGCAGTGAGGGCACGTTGAAGCCGCACACCCCGCCGTCGGGCACCGTCGCGCAGTCGGGGCTGACGGCATCGGTGCGGTCGAGGTCGCGGTCGCCCGGCAGCGTCGTGCCGACGTCGTGAATCGACGGGCTGCTCAACGTGGTGCCCGCGTGACAGCGCGCGCACCCCGCCTTCTCGAACGCGCGGCGGCCCGCCATCGCCGGCAACGACGTCGGGTCGACGACCGGGCGCGTCGCAGGCAGGGACTCGAGGAACAACAGCAGCCGGTCGACGTCGAACGACGCCAGCCCGGAGCCGCCCATGCGCGTGACGATGGTCTGGCGCATGAGGCTGCTCATCGTCGACACCTCGCCGCCCCAGTGCCAGGGCCCGGTGGCGACGACCGCGCGGCCCGACAGCGACGGGGTGCGGCGGGGCCCTTCGGGGAAGGCCCAGACGTGGCCATCGTCACGGCCCTCGGGGTGACAGGTGGCGCAGGACATGGCCGAGCCGGTGCTCGCCGACGAGCGCGCATCGAAGAAGAGGCGCCGCCCCGCCACCACCGACGCAGGCAGCGTGTCGTCGGCCAGCTTGAGCTCACCTCGCCGGGTCAGCCCACCCTGGCCAGTCCCCACCAGGCGCTGCAGCGTGTGGTCGAACTGGCTGTAGGCCCACACATCGAGGGCCTGGCCGGCGTCTTCGCGCGTCACCACCACCAGTCCATCGACGCCGGGCCGCGTGTCGCTGTAGAGCACCATCGTTCCCGCGTTGGCGGCGGTCACCGAGACGTTGGCCGACTCGCGGTACGCCGTGACGAGCCACCGGCCCGTCGCGTCGACGACCATCGCCGTCGGCCCCTGCCCGCGAGACATGACGGGCTGCGGGTAGTCGTCCTGCGGCGTGCAGCCGGTCGCCAGCAACAGCGGCAACACGCGCGCCTGGCTGGTGAGCGCGTTCATGGTGACGAGCCCCGCCGTCGCAGCGCCGGCACCACACAGCCCTCGGCCGCCGTAGTAGTTCGGCGGAATCGTCGTCGCCGCCGCCGACACCAGCGGCGTCGTGCGTGCCCACGTCACCGCGGCGAAGGCGCGGTCTTGCGCAGGAGTGCTCGCCAGTTGGGTGAGCGTGCGCGCGACGAAGGGCGACCCTTCTGGCACGGCCCGGTGGCGAACCAGCACGGCACCCGACGAGGCGTCGAGCTCCCACACCTGGCCATCACGGCCATGCCCGACGAGCAGTCGCGCGCCCTGGCCGACGAGGGTCGCCGCGCGCGGCTCGACGCCCACCTCGGTTCGCCAGCGCACGGTACCCATCGGCAGCTCGAGCGAGGCGACCTCGCCCTGCCCACTGCGCGAGGGGCTGAAGGTCGACACCACGAACAGCGTCCGCTCGTCGGCCGAGAGCACCAGGTCCATCGGCTCGGCGGACACCGGCAGCCGCGTCGTCATGCCGTTCGTGTCGGGCGGCACCACCGTCACCACGTCTTCCGCGCGGCTGGCCACGAAGGCCGTTCCGCTCGGCCCCACCACCACGCGCCCGGGGCTTCGTCCCACGGGCACCGTGCGCACCAGCGTCGGGCCCTGGGTGTCCACCACCGACAGGGCGGCGTTGTCGGTGTCGACGACCCAGAGGCGTGAACCATCGGGAGAGACCGCCACCGTTCCACTGCCTCGTGCTCCGAGAGCGGGCTTCGTGGGCGTGACCGGTGCGTTCATCATGGGCGGTTGGGTCATCATCGGCGGGTTTCGCGGAGCGCTCTCCTGCGGTGGGCGACTCGGCGCAGCAGGCGGAGGCAGGGCCTGCGGCGCACACGCACACGACAACCCCACGACGAGCAGCAAGGAACGACGCATGGAATCACCTCGTTGGAGACGACGCTGATGGAAAAGCCAACGACCACGAGAGACTTCGCCGAACGGTCGTCGCGGGCGCGACGGGGCGGCCGACGAAGCGCCCCTCGCGGAATTCACTGCCGCGAGTCGATGACCGCTCGTCGCGCCCTCGCTGCCCGTGACAGGCGCGTCGCATGGCTGCCCAGCCTCGCGAAATGCCTGGCGTTCTCTGTCGGCGCGTCGTGCGCATGCACCGTGCTCTTGCGCCGGGCATGCCCTTCATTCGCCTCGTCGTGCGCTGCAGCCTCTCGTCGTCGTGTGTGGCAGTCCCCGTCGTCGGAGCGACCGTCGCCCTGCGCGCGGCCGACGAAGACCGACAGGCGGTCGAAGGCTCCCAGCGACTCGTCGCCTCGCGGGAGCGGGAGGCGCGCACCGCCGCGGTGATTCGTGAGCGGTGGAACGCCGCGAGCTTCCGCGACGCCCGCATTCTTCGTGGAGCCGGCCCAGACGGTCACCAGCGCCTCGCCTCAGCTGGCGCGACGGCCGCTGACGTTCCCGGGGCCTTCGCGCACCTTCCCCGTGCCCGCACGAGCGCCTCGCGTGGCAGACTCCGCGCCATGCGCTGGGCCATTCTGGGTCTCGTCTTCACCGCGTTTGGGGTCGCTGGTTGGCAGGCGTTGCTGGTGGCGCAGGCCCCACGCGCCGTCGAGAAGCTGGTGCAGGAGCTCGCGAACGCCCCCGACGCGCCCGAGGCCGACGTGTTCGCCCAACGCCTCACCGAGGCGCTGGCCCGGGAAGGCGTCGCTCCCGCGGGCCTGGTGGTGACGGCGTCGCACGCCGAGGCCGTGCCCGATGGAACCCGGCGCTCCATCAGCGTGAAGCTCGACGGCCGCAGGCGCTTGCTGGTGGGCTCGGCCGACGTGAAGGCCTTCGTGCAGGTGCTGGGCGTCGTCCCCGACGACGTGAAGGTGGCGGCGTCACACTTCCCCTCGGACGCCGAGCGGCTCCCGCTCAAGCCGCTGGTGCCGGGCCGCGCGTTGGTGGCCTTCGCCGACGTCGTGGAAGAGAAGGACACGGCGTGGTCCTCCACCACCCGTGACGGCGCCTTCACGGTGACGAGCGCCGAGTACTCGAAGGGCTGCGAGCTGCGCTGCGAGTCGAAGACGGGCGAGCTCAAGTGGAGCGACAAGGGGCCCTGTCAGGTGCGCAAGCAGCACCTGCGCTTCGTCAGTGACGACTGCGAGCGCGTGGTGGCCTTCGACACCGCCAGCTTCCCCTCGCGGTGGCAGGCGCACCGGGTGGCCTACGTGCTCGACCGCGCCCAGCTCGCGTGGGCCGTGGCCGCGGTGACGGTGGTGTCGAGCGACGCGCGCGTGCGCAGCAGCCGTGGGTGGCTCCGCGGCTTCTCGGCCATCGGAGGCCCCGGCCCCGACTTCCGCGCCGACGCGAAGGCCATCGTCTTCACCACGGTGGAAGGCCAGCAGCACGAGATTCCCCTCGAGAAGGCGCCGCCCACTCAGTGATTCGATGTTCCTTGCTACGGTGAGGATGCCTCTCGCAAAGCCGCACCTCAGGCGGGTGCGGGCACCTCGAAGTCTGAGCGCCACCGCGCCCAGGTGAAGATGACGCTGCCGTACGCGAGGGACGCGAAGAGCCCAAAGAGGAGCTCGGCCTTCGACGGCAGCGCCAGACAGGCCACGGCGCCCACCGCCAGGAAGCTGGCCGAGACGAAGAAGCCCCAGTGCATCATCAGGGCGAGGGTGACGGCCGCCATCGTCAGCAGCACGAGGTCGGCCGTCAGCACCGAGGGCACGTCGAGCCCCAGCCTCGTCAACACGACGCGATTGAAGCCCAGGCCGACGAGGCACGCCGCCTGGAACACGGTCAGCCGACGGTTGATGCGGGTCGACAGCAGCTGCCGCCGCTCGAGCGCCACCACGACGCCCAGCACCAGCGCCGTCGGGAGCAGCCGGCCCAGCAGATGGTCGGCGCCGAGCCACGTCTGCCACACCGGCGCCTCGGTCGAGAGGAACGTCACCACCACCACGGCCGACAAGAGGGCCACGAAGAGCCGCGCGCGCTCGCGCCGCGCCGAAGCCGGGTTCTCCTGCGCAGCCAACTTCGCCAGGTGCGTGCGCTTCACCTGGCTGCGCTCCTGGGCCTCTTCGAGGGCCTCGGCGGCCGCTTCCAGCTCGGCGGGCACCCGGGGCAACTCGGCCAGCAGCGCACGGACGCCACCGACGTTCTGCTGGGCCAGCTCGAAGCGAATCGCCACCAGGAGCGCCCGCTCGAGGCCGGCGCGCGCCTCGGCGTCCTCGGGTGCACCGTGCAGGACCTGGAGGAAGCCGAAGCGGCACGCCGCGAGCAACGCCGACACGCGCTCGCGCGAGGGGTGGGCGACCTCGACCTCGGCCTCGAGCTGATGGAGGTGCTGGTTGGCGGCAGCGACGAGCTGCAGCACCTGCCGGCGGCGCAGCACGGCCTCGAGCGCCAGCCGAAAGGCCACCATCGTCGGGTAGCGCTGCGCCGGGTCCCTCGCCATGGCCTTGCACAGCACCTCGACGAGCTGGGCCGGCACCGTCTGCGGGAGCGACGGCGCAGGACAACGCCATGCGTGCTCCAGCACGGCTTCGATGGTGGTGCCGGGGTGTGGCACCACGCCCGACAGGGCCTCGGCGAGGCTCGCACCCAGCAGGTACACGTCGGTGCGTTCGTCGAGCGCCGACTCGAGGCCGCGCACCATCTCGGGGGCGAAGTAGGCCGGCGTCCCCACCAGCTGGGCGCGGCCCGATGGCGCGCTCGCGGTGTCGAGCTTGAGCGCGACCCCCCAGTCGATGAGCGCCACGGCGCCGAACTCGCCGATGAGCACGTTGCCCGGTTTGACGTCCCGGTGAAGCACCCGCCGTGCGTGCGCATACCCGAGCGCCTGACAGAGCTGCACCGCGATGCGCAGGTTCGCCTCGAGGCGGTCGACGTCGGGGCCGAAGAGTGCCCGCCACGCTTCGTCGGGAGCACGTAACAACTCGGCCCAGGAAGCCCCCTCGACGTGCTTCATCACCAGGCCCGGGGTGCCCTTCTCGTCGTAGGCCAGCGCATGGAACGAGACGATGGCCGGGTGCTCGAGGGCCCCAGCCACCCGCGCTTCCTCGAGCAGCGCCCGGGCTTCGGGTCCATCGGCAGCGCCGTGTGGCACCTTCACGGCCACCGAGCGGTCCAGCGCCGCCTGGCGGGCCAACAGCACCGAGCCCATGCCACCGCTGCCGATGGTTTCGAGCACCACGAGCTCCGAAGGCCACGAGGCTCCCGGGGGCGCTGGTCTCGGGGTGGTGAGGGTGAGCGCCCGGCCGACGACGTCGTCGACGGGCCGTGTCACCGAACCCATCGGCCGCCACGTCACGTCGAGCGGCGCCTGCACGGTGACGGCCTCTCCCAGCGAAGACAACACCTCGGAGAACTCCATCACCCGACTGTAGGCACGAGGCAGCGGGCGCGCAGCCCTGAACCCCGGGCCCTCAGATGCTGATGCTGCCCTCGCGGAAGTCCGTCTTCGCGATGTGCACGTTGATGCAGACGGGCACGCCCGACGCCGACAGGCGCTTCGCCTCGGCAATCGTCTCGTCCACCTTCGCGGGGTCGGTGAGGAGCAGGCCCTTGCCGCCGTACCCCTCGGCCACCTTCTCGTACGAGGTGTGCCGCAGCCCGGTGCCCACGGCCGAGCCGAGAATCGTCACCTGGTCGCGCGCAATCTGCTGCCACGACGCGTCGGTGCCGATGACGGCGATGGGGGCGTAGCCGTGCCGCACGAAGGTGTCGAACTCGGACAACGAGTACGCGCTCGAGCCGTCGCCGTAGATGATCCACACCTCGGCCTTCGGGCGCACCGTGGCCGCGCCCACCGCGAAGCCACCGCCGACGCCGAGGGTGCCGAAGACGCCGGGGTCGAGCCACGAGAGCGGCCCGCGCGGCTTGAGGATGTAGGCGGCCGTGGCCACGAAGTCGCCGCCGTCCACCACGAGCACCGAGTCGTTCGACAGCTGCTCCTCGAGGCGCAGGAAGAAGTGAATCGGGTCGACCTTCTCACCCGTAGGCTTCGCCTTGCTGCGAATCTCGGTGTCGCGCGCCACCTCGCGCTGCCGGCAGGCGTCGATGAAGCCCTGCCACGACGGCTTCGGGCGCACCTTCGAGGCCAGCTTCTGGAGGAACTCTCCCGCATGCATCCGCACCGCCACGTCGGGCGTGCGGTTCTTCGTCAGCTCCTCGCTCGAGAGGTTGGCGGCGATGACCTTCGTCTTCGAGCCGATGCCGAAGCCGTACTTCATGCGGAAGTCGAAGGGGAAGCCGCACACCACCACCACGTCGGCGTCCTTGAGCGCCTTGCCGCGGGCGTGACGGAACTGGAGCGCCGAGTCCTTGCCGAGCAGGCCACGCGCGGTGCCGCCGAGCCACACCGGCAGCCCCAGGGCTTCGATGGCGCGCGCGAGGAGCTGCGGGTCGCGCACGTTCACCATCGTCTGGCTGCCGACGACGAGGGCCGGGCGCTCGGCCTTCTCGAGCAGCGCGGCGGCCTCGTCGAGCAGCGCGCTGGTGTTCTGGAGCGCGGGCGGCTCCGGAACGAACTGCGTCACGTCGACGTGCGGCGCGTGGAACTGCCGCAAGAGGTGCCCCTCGAGGTACAGCTTGAGGGCGCGCTGCCCGAGCGTCCTGGGGTGCTCGACGCCGGCCTCCTTGATGAACCACTCGCGCACGAGCGCCTCGGGGTACAGCACGTCGACGGGCACCTCGACGAACACCGGCCCGGGCACGCCTGAGCGGCACTCGCGCAGCGCCCGCTCCATGGTGGGCCCCAGCTGCGCCACCGTGCTGCACTTGAGCTCGAGCTTCACCGCGGAGCGGATGAGCGAGGTCTGGTCGATGTCCTGGAGCGCGCCGCGGCCCTTCAGCACCGTCGCCGTCGCGCCGCCCAGCAGCACCATCGGCGTCTGCGCGAGCTGCGCGTTCTTCAGCGCGGTGATGGTGTTGGTGACGCCGGGGCCCGCGGTGACGGCGGCTACGCCCGGCAGGCCCGTCATGCGCGCCCACGCGTCGGCGGCGAAGACGGCGTTGCGCTCGTCGCGGCAGTCGACGATGCGAATCTTGCGGTCTTCGCAGCCGACGAGAATCGGCGAGATGTGCCCCCCGCACAGGGTGAAGAGGGCCGAGATGTTCCACTTCGAGAGGACGTCGGCGAGGTGGTCGCCGCCGTGACGCATCGGGTTCTTCATCATGGGCGCGCGGTGTAGCGCCGGGCTCCGAAGCCGTCACGCGCCACCACCGGGAGCCGACGCGCACGAATGGAATGGCCGTGAGGCTTCACGGTGGAGCCGCTCGCCCAGACCATTTACGGTACAGCTCGGCATGCGACTCCTCTCGACCCTCGTCGTCATCTCCAGCGCCGTCTCGTTCGGACAGTCGAACAAGCCCCTCAAGCCGCTCACAGCTCCCCGCGAAGCGACGGTGAAGGTCGTCTGGTTCAAGGGCAAGGGCGAGAACGCCAGTGGCGGCACCTCGACGATGAAGGTGCGGTTGTCTCCCAACAAGTCGCAGGAAGCGTCGGTCGGCGTGATGGAGGAGTTCTCTGGCGGCGCCGGAGACCAGTGGCGCACCGCGACCTGGCAGGCGGCCATCGGGGCGAGCGCCTTCAACCGCGTCCCGATGACGGACTACGAGTTCCTCGTGCGCGTGGGCGGCCACATCGACGGGCCGTCGGCCGGTCTGCTCACCACCGCCACCTTCATCGCGCTCCAGCGAGGCAAGGCGCTCAAGCCCAACACCACGATGACGGGCACCATCAACCCGGACGGCTCGTCGGGGCCCGTGGGCGGCATCGTGCAGAAGATGAGGGGCGCCGCGGCCGATGGCATCACGCGCTTCGGCTTCCCCATCGGCGGCCGGGAGCAGCTCGACATCGCGACGGGCGAACGCGTCGACCTGCTGGCCCTCGCACGCGAGCTGAAGCTCGAGGCGAAGGAGCTGCGCACCATCAACGAGGCGTACGAGTTCCTCACTGGAGAGGCGCTCCCGCCCGCGCAGCCGCTCCCCGAGTCCGAGATGGAGTTCACCATCGACGAAGCGGCCGCCTTCAAGCTGATTCTGCAGCAGGCCGAGTCCAGCTACGCGAAGCTGCTCGACGAGGCGCTCCCGTGGATCAAGCAGGCCAGGGCCGTCGACCCCGAGTGGACCGAGCGCGAAATCGCGTCGCTCACCAGCTTCGAAGAGAAGTCGAAGGCCTTCGCCTCGAAAGGCGACCTCACCAGCGCCTACTGGCAGCGCGTCGGCGGCAACACGCGCCTCACGACGTCCATGGCCTACATCCGCTTCTGGATGGCGTGGCGCGCGGGGGAATACGGCGAAATCTCCCGGCAGCTGAACCGCGCCAGAGGGGTGTTCTCGGAAGTCGACCTGCTGGCGAAGGAGGTCGACTCGAAGTTCGCCGCTGGCAGCCTGGTGAACGACCTGCTGGCGGCCGACGTGCTCGAAGACGGCTACGGCCTCCTCAGCGTCGCGGCCCGTGACGAGGCGATGCGCGCGAAGCTGGTCTCCATCTTCGACGAGCTGAAGGCAGCTCCAGAAGACCCGAAGCTGCGCAACCAGCTCTTCAACACCACCGCGCGCATCTTGACGGCTGCCTCGAGGGCCCGGAGCGGCACCGAGAACGCTCGCCGCTTCGCCGACGCCTGGGCTGGCACCCGCCCCACGAGCGGCGGCGTGGTGAAGAGCAGGGGCATCATCTCGAAGAAGTCGGAGACGGCGCTCTACTCGAGCGGCACCGCCACCCTCGCGTACCTCGATGCGCTCGTCACCAGCAGCATCGGCGCCCAGGCGGGCCTCTCGGAGGAGGCCCAGCGCGAGGCCTTCGCCCAGGTCGACAGCTCGTACCAGGACGCGCTCACGCTGCGCGAGCTCCTCCAGCTCAAGGTGGGCAGTGACCGCCTGCGCTTCGTCATCGCGTACCGGCTCCACTTCGTGACGGCGGCGCTCAGCAACCAGTACTACGCGCTCAACGGCTCACCGCCCGACAAGAACGGCGAGGTCACCGTCGAGAACACCCGCGCGCTGGCGTTGCAGCTCGACCTCGCCCGTCAGGGTGTCCTCGAGTCGTGCCAGAGCGCCAAACAGCTCGGCTGGATTCCCTTCATGGCCAAGACGCGCTTCGCGACGGGCGTCGCGGACAGAGAAGGAAACGACGCCTCGAAGCTCAACGCGCTCCAGGAGTTCTGGCTCGCGCGCTTCTGGTGCGACGCCGTCCAGGGCCGGTACCGCTGACGAAACGTCTGGCCTCACTTCTTCGTCATCGCCCGCTTCGCCAACACCGCCTTGAGGTTGGTGTCGTAGACGGTGTTCTCGGGCGCCAGCTCGACGGCCTTCTGCAGCAGCTGCTCGGCGCGGCGAAGGTCGGCGCGCTCCCGCATGAGGATGATGGCGAGCCGGTTGTAGAGCGATGGCGCGTCGGGGCTCTGCGCGATGGACTTCTCGAGGTACCGAATCGCTTCCTCGAGGCGGCCGTTCTGCTCCATGCGCAGCGCCACCTGGAGCGGTCCCGCTGCCAGCCGGTCGGCCACCGTCTCGACGGGCTCCTCGCGCGGCGCGGCGGGCTCACTGGGCCCCTCACGTCGCTTCACCTGCTTGAGGGCGTCGAGCACCCGCTTGTTCATGTTGCCGCGGTTGATGATGCGCGGGTCGGTGCTGGGTGGAGGCTCGTCGGCGAGCGAGGGCGCGGCACCTTCGAGCGGCGCCGTCGGCAGCGGCACGGGCAGGTTGGCCGACACCTCGGGGCGGGTCTCAGTCCGGCCAGGGGGCACACGCGCTCCGTCGGGGAACGTGGGCCGCATGGGCTGTCTGGGGCCCACCGGCGGCGGTGCAGCGGCGACCGGCGGGCTCGCGACGGGCATCGGAGCGACGACGAGCGGCGCGGGACGCGGAGGTACCGGCGACAACACCCCTTCGGGCACGGTGCCCGATGGACCCAGGCCGTCGATGACTGTGGCCGGCGAAGGCGGGCGGCTTCCCGGGGCATCGAGGACGATGGGCGGCGCCGGCCTCGAAGCGGTGACGCGGCCCGCGCCGGGCAGCGTGCGTCGAGGCCGAGAGGCGGGCGCCACGGGAACAGGTCCTGATGGCGGCTCCGGTGGCGTCGACGCGGGGCTGGGAACGCGCGCCGCCTGCGGCACTGGTGAAGGGTGGCCAGGCAGCGACGGAGCCACGGGCTCCACGGCCGTGGCCGTACCGCCAGGTCTCACCAAGGCGCCACGCTCGAGCGCCGACACTCCTGCGCCCGGGCCTGTCGACGGTGAGCGGACGGGGACGCCGGGCTCATCCGGTGCCCACGAGGGCCGCGGCGAAGGCATCAGAGGGTCGTCGGACTCATGCGGCGTCACCGAAGGCCGCGGCGACGGCACCAGTGGGTCGGCGGACTCATGCGGCGTCACCGAAGGCCGCGGCGACGGCACCAGTGGGTCGGCGGACTCATGCGGCGTCACCGAGGGCCGCGGCGACGGCACCACCGGGTCGACGGACTCGTGCGGCGTCACCGAGGGCCGTGGCGACGGCAGCAGTGGATCGGCAGACTCGGGTGTCGTCACCGACGGCCGTGGCGGTGGCAGCGACAGGTCGGAGGACTCGCGCGGCGTCGCCGAGGGCCGCACCGCTGGCTTCGACGGATCAGCGGACTCATGCGGCGTCGTCGAAAGCCGCGTCGCTAGCTTCGACGAATCAGCGGACTCGCGCGACATCACCGAGGGCCGCGCCGCTTGCTTCAACAGGTCGGGGGACTCGCGCGGCGTCATCGAGGGCCGCACCGCCGGATTCAACGGATCAGCGAACTCATGCGGCGTCGTCGAGGGCCGCGTCGCTGGCATCGACGGATCGGCTGACTCATGCGGCGTCTCCGAGGGCCGCGCCGCTGGCGCCTCACCGCTGCCCGCTGCGACTTCGGGCCCCTCGGTCGGTGTGTCCAACCGGTTGGTTTCAGCGGCGCTGCGGCCCAGGGGGCTCTTCGACGGCTCGGCGCGCAGGCGACCCGAGGGGCGACGCTCACCCCGCTCGTCGGCAGGCGCGGCGGCGCCCTGGGCAGGTGGCGCCTGGCGGTTGCCGCCCGGAGACCGTCGACGTCGCGCGCCCACCTCCGACGTCACCGGCGCGATGGCTGGAGGCGCCTCAGGCGCTGGCGCGGGCGCCTCGTGCGGCGGTGGAGGTGGCGGCGGCAGGCTGTGTTCGCCCGTCATCGGCGCGACGATGATGGAGGGCTGGTCGGCGACGGGCTCGAGCGAGCGCGGCGTCGGCGAGACGACGAACGACGCCGACTTCACGCCGCTCGGCTTCGGCTCGGGCGCGGGCTCGGCGAAGAACGACGGGTGCACCGTGGGCCACGACGAGGCGAAGATGATCGACTCGCCAGGGCCCGTTCTCGGCGGCTCGACGGCGTCGGCCTCGTGGAGCCGGTGCGCTGGCCGCTCATCGGTGTCTTCGAGCGGCTGCACTTCGGCCGCGACCTGCACCGTGGGAGCAGCGAGCGCTGCGGCGAAGGCCTCTTCCGACAAGGCGAGGCCGGTCGGCGGTGCGGCGGTGGCCTGGGCGTTGGCGATGTCCTCTGCGGACAACAGCACCGTCGGTGGAGCACGAGGGACGGGGGCTCCAGGCACCTCACGCAACTCACGGTCGGTCGATGACGTCGGCTGGTGCGCGTCCGCGACGGGCCGCAGCGCTTCCACCGGGGTCGGGTTCCCCGTCGTGCGGCCGAACGCCGGCTGAACCGGGTCCGCGACGGGCCGCAGCGCTTCCGCCGGGGTCGGATGCCCCGTCGTGCGGCCGGACGGCGGCTGAACCGGGTCCGCGACGGGCCGTTCCGCCGGGGTCGGGTTCCCCGTCGTGCGGCCGGACGGCGGCTGAACCGGGTCCGCGACGGGCCGCAGCGCTTCCGCCGGGGTCGGATGCCCCGTCGTGCGGCCGAGCGGCGACTGGAACGCATCGGGCACCGGCGTCAGGGGCTCTGCCGGCGCGCGGTCGAACTCCATCGTGAGCGCCGTCGGGAGGCCGTGCGGTGGCTGGAGCGCGCCTTCGACCGGCGTCTGCTCTCCACTCGTCGACGAAAGCGCACTTCGACGAGACGCAGCGGCGAGGTCGGCCGCCGACACCCGCTCGGTCGGTGGTGGGCGAGCGCGGGGCGGCTCTCCCACCAGGGTTCGTTCCCCCGGCGGCGGCGGCGTGGGCTGTTGCCGCGCGAGGGCCTCTTCGGGCGTCTCCTGAGGCCGCAGCGCTGGCCGGCGCTCGACCGTCACGCGCCCTTCGGCGGCGTTCGCGTCGACCTCGCTCTCGTCACCCAGCAACGTCTGCTGGCTCGCGGCCTCGACGAGTGCCGGCGGCGGCTCGGCGTCGGGACCGGGCTCGTCGGCGAAGTCGACGATCATCTTGTCGTTCAACGCCTGGAGCACCACGCCCAGCTCGAGCACGCCGAGGCCCGCGCGCTCGGCGAGCGCCGGCACGTCGGACTCGCCGTCGATGAAGGACACCACGAAGGCCTCGAGCTCCGAGAGCCGCGCGGCCTTCTTCGAGAGCGAAGCGACGACGAGGGGCACGCCGTGCTCGCGGCCGAGCGCGAACACCTTCGTGGGCCCGTCGTTGCGGCCCCCCGGGGCGCCCGTGGCCGACGCCTGCCGTTGGGGCCGCGCCGACGGCACTCCACGCTGGGGCACCTCGAGCATGCGGCGCACCACCGAGAGGTCACCCGACGGGCGGTCGGGAATCTGGCTCGGGTCGAGAATGAGCTCGCAGTTCCAGCAGAGCAGGTCGCCCGGCGTCACCTTCTCGCCGCACGACGGGCATGTGTCCTTCGAGCGCATCGACGGTACCGAGCCGACCACAGCAGCGAGCGGGCGTCACCGGACAACTGGCGCCCTGCGTCGGCTCCGTGCCGACGCCACCGTCATCGCCCGATTGGCGCTGGAGGCCCAGCAGCGCCACGGCCACGGGCGCCACCGCGATGCCCACGCCGGCGAAGCCAGGCAGCACCAGCCGCCGACCGGCCGCTCGAGGCCCAGCAGCGCCACGGCCACGGGCTCCACCGCGACGCCCACGCCGGCGAAGCCAGGCACGGGCCCTCGCGGCCCAGCAGCGCCAGGGCCACGGGCTCCACCGCGACGCCCACGCCGGCGAAGCCAGGCACGGGCCCTCGCGGCCCAGCAGCGCCACGGCCACGGGCGCCACCGCGACGCCTACGCCGGCGAAGCCAGGCACGGGCCCTCGCGGCCCAGCAGCGCCAGGGCCACGGGCTCCACCGCGACGCCCACGCCGGCGAAGCCAGGGACGGGCCCTCGCGGCCCAGAAGCGCCACGGCCACGGGCGCCACCGCGACGACGCCCACGCCGGCGAAGCCAGGCAGCGCCAGCCGCCGACCGGCCGCTCGAGGCCCAGCAGCGCCACGGCCACGGGCGCCACCGCGACGCCTACGCCGGCGAAGCCAGGCAGCACCAGCCGCCGACCGGCACCTCGCCGCCCAGCAGCGCCACGGCCACGGGCGCCACCGCGACGCCCACGCCGGCGAAGCAGGCAGCACCAGCCGTCGACCGGCCGCTCGAGGCCAAGCAGCGCCACGGCCACGACCGCGACGCCTACGCCGGCGAAGCCAGGCAGCACCAGCCGCCGAGGACGCCCTCGAGCGAGCCGAGCGCTCGCGTTGCCGTCGACGAAAGCGCGCGTGGACTTGACGTTTCGGAGTCCGAATAACAAGGAGTCCGTACCATGGCGAAACCGAGCCGGTTCGACGACGAGAGCACGCCCCTCGCGCAGCGCATCGCGGTGGGGTTGTCGAAGGTGGGCTTGAGCCTCAAGTTCCAGGCGTGGCAGGCGGCGGGGGCGCGGGGGCTGTCTCCGACGCAGGGGCAGGTGCTCGCGCTGCTGCTCACGTCGCGCACGGGGCTTCGGCCCTCGACCCTGGCGGAGCGGCTGGCGGTGACGCCCCCGACGGTGACGGACACGGTGAAGGCGCTGGTGGCCAAGGGGCTGGTCGAGCGCCGCGCCGACGCCTCCGACGCGCGGGTGAGCCTGGTGGTGTTGACGGCGAAGGGCCGGGCCGAGGCGAAGGCATCGGCCAGCTGGCCCGACTTCCTCTCGAGCGCGGTCGAGGTGATGGCGCCACCCGAGCAAGAGGCGTTCTTCCGCGGGCTGGTGAAGATGATTTCGACGCTGCAGCGCGAGGGGCAGATTCCGGTGAGCGCGATGTGCGTGACGTGCACGCACTTCCGGCCGAACGTGCACAAGGACCCGCTGCTGCCGCACCACTGTGCGTACCTCGACGCGCCGATGGGCGCGCGACATCTCCGCCTCGAGTGCGATGAGCACGACGAGGCCGCCGAGCCGGCGCGGTCGGAGCAGTTCGCCGCCTTCACCGGCTGAGGCACGCAAGCCTCGAGCCACTCTCTTCCCGACGCGCATGGGGCGCGCCGGAAGCCACCGGGCGTGTGCCCACGACACAAGGAGTTCCACATGAAGCGTCTCGTTCCTCTGCTGCTCGTCCTCTTCGCGGGGCTGGTGCCCGTCGCGCTCGCCGCGAAGCCGCAGGCCCTTTCGTACCCGTCGACCTGGCGCAGCTGGCAGCACGTGAAGTCGATGGTCATTCCAGACAAGGCCAACGGGCTGTACGGCTTCCACCACGTGTACGTGCAGCCCTCGGCGCTGGCGGCGTACAAGGCGGGCAAGGGCTACCCGGCGGGCGCGACGTTGGTGGTGCCGTTCTACGAGGTGCAGGAAGCCGGCGGCGCCACGGTGCAGGGCCCGTTGCTGAAGGTCGCGGTGATGAAGCGCGACGCGTCCGCGACGGACACCGGCGGCTGGCGCTACGGAGCGTTCGACGCGAAGGGCCAGGCGCTCGAGCTCGACGCGAAGGCCGCCTGCCACACGTGCCACGAAGCGCGGAAGGACCGCGACTTCGTGTTCTCGGAGTGGGCCGACTGACCCCCGCTCCGCGCAGGTACGATGGCGTGAGGCGCGGCTGACGACCGGGGACGCGAAGCAGCGTCGACCTGATCGACCCGGCCCCGCTCACCTCGCCGAAGCACGGGCTGCGTGAGGCGGCTCACGGTCGGGAACGCGAAGCTGGCATCGAACTGCTCGAGCCGGCTCCGCCCACCTCGGTGATGCGCGGCTGCGATGAGGCAGCTCCGCTCACCTCGCGACAGGGAAAGCGAAGCCGGCGACGGCTGATCGACCACGAGCTCCGCTCACCTCGGCAATGCGCGGGCTGCGATGAGGCAGCTCCGCTCACCTCGCGACAGGGAAAGCGAAGCCGGCGACGGCTGATCGACCACGAGCTCCGCTCACCTCGACAATGCGGATCGACCACGAGCTCCGCTCACCTCGACAATGCGCAGGCTGCGATGAGGCACCTCACGGTCGGGAACGCGAAGCTGGCGTCGAACTGGTCGAGCTGGCTGGGCCCACCTTGCGACCGGGAGCGGGACGCCGAGGGCGCCTTGATCAACCCGAGGCGAGGCGAAACCGCGGTACCCTCTTCTCCTCTTCCGCTCACGCGAACCGGGTCGACCTCGTGAACCCAAGAAGAGGGAGTCACCTCGCCTCCGCTCCGCCCACCGACCGGGCGTGAGCAAACCGGGAGTCGAACTGCCGGCCCCGCTCACCTTCCGACCGGGAGCGAGACGCCGAGGGCGACCTCATCAACCCAAGGCGAGGGGAAACCGCGGTACCGTCTTCTCCACGCTGACCCTCGTCACCGCTTCGCCCACCCGCAACCGGGGTGAGCGAAGCCGGCGCCGAACGGACACGTCAGAACATCGACCACAGGTACTGGTTCGTCACCTCGTGGTGGAACTGAATCTCGGGCACCTTGATCTGCGTACCGAGCGCCTTCGGGCAGCGGTCGGCCTGCATCTGCTTCAGCTCGGCGAACTTGCCCTGCACCGCCTCACCCAGCACCTCGGACACGAACTTCGAGCCCTTGAACAGGCGCACGGCGTCGTAGATGTTGTCCGGCAGGAAGCGGGTGCGGCTGCGCTTGGCCTCGTCGGCGGTCTGCTCCGAGCCGGTGCCCTCGAGGGCCGTGCGCATCAGCGTGTAGAACACCATGTACGGGTTCGCGTCGGGCGCCACCGAGCGCACCTCGATGCGGGCCGAGCGCTCGTTTCCCGTGGGGATGCGCACCATCGCGCCGCGGTTGTTGGGCGAGGCCTTGATCTGATTCGGCGCCTCGAAGTGCGGGTCGAGCCGGCGGTACGCGTTCACCGACGGGTTCAGGATGAGGCAGATGTCGTCGGCGTTGGTGAGGATGCGGTCGATGGCGTCCCAGCCCGACTTCGACAGGCCGTCCTGGCCCTTCGCGTCCCAGAAGAGGTTCTTGCCGCCCTTGGCGAACGACATGTTGGTGTGCATGCCGTTGCCGTTGATGCCGGTGACGGGCTTGGGCAGGAACGACGCCGTCATGCCGAGGTTCGCGGCCACCTGACGGCAGAGCAGCTTGTACAGCTGCACCTGGTCGGCCGTGATGAGCGCCTCGGAGTACGAGAAGTTCATCTCGAACTGGCTGGGCGCCACCTCGGGGTGGTCCTTCTCGTTGCCGAAGCCCATCGCGCGCTGCACTTCGGCGGCGTTGTCGATGAAGTGGCGCAGCTTGTCGCCCGGGAGCGAGTGGTAGTACCCGCCGGTCGAGACGTAGTCGAACTTGTGCGTCTCGTGGTACCGGCGCTCGGCGTCACGGCCCTCGAAGAGGAAGCCTTCGATTTCAGGCGCGACGTGGCAGACGGTGCCCTCCTTGGCGAACAGCTGCTCGCCGTACTGCTTGAGGCGCGTGCGCAGGTCGCTCGGGTACGTCGAGCCGTCGCGGCCGAGCACCTCGGAGAACACCAGCACCTTGCCCGGCCCGAACACGTCCGCCGGCAGCCAGTAGAACGAGGCCCAGTCGACGTTGAGCCGCAGGTCCGACTCGTGCTGCGCCGAGAAGCCGCGCACCGACGAGCCGTCGAACGTGAGGTTGTCGCCCGACTTGAGGAGGAACTTCTTGTCGTAGTCGAGCATGTGCAGCCGGCCCTCGAGGTCGGTGAAGCACACGGTGACCGCCTTGATGCGGCGCTCGTCCGTCAGGTACTTGAGGCGCGCTTCCTTGAGCTTGTCGCCAGGCTCGCGGTTGATGCGCGCCTGCTTCACCGAGAGGTTCATCTCTTCGAGCTGCTCGTAGGGAATTTCCAGAAAGTCACGAAGGGGAGGGGTCGACATGCGGTCTCCTGGGGCGGGACGGTGGGGGAACGTCGGGAGCGGTCCATCTCACATCACCAAGCTCAAGTCGACGGTCGCGAAGCGTAAGATTCCAGTCGGTTAGCCTTTGGGACCGAGTCCTTATGCGTTCGAGAACTTTCAAGGAGATGCGGCGTCGAAGGGCGTCACATGGCACAACCCGTGGGCATGGTGGCGATGCTGGTGGGGCTGGTGGCGGCCGCAGCCGATGGTGGCACGACCTGGGACGAGCGCTCGGCGGTGAAGCTGGTCGAGGGCCAGGTGGTGACGTTGGAGCTGAAGCGGGCTCCGTCGCGCATCGCGGCGAGCGACGCGGCGACGTGTGAGGTGCGCGCGAGCGGCCCGACGACGCTGGTGCTGACGGCGAAGAAGCCCGGCGTGACGACGGTGGCGCTCTGGTACGGGTACGCGCCGAAGGGGCTTCAGGTCGAGGTGGCGCCGAAGGCGGCGGCGGTTGGTGCGCCCGACGCCGGCGTGCCCTTCTTCACCTGGAACGGAGAACATGGGCTCACCGTGCCGCGTGGAGTGCCGTTCGTCGTGCAGGGGCCCGGTGGGCTCGAGAAGGTGGCGCCTGGCAGCCACCGGCGGTGCACCATGGCGTCCATCGGGAACGACCAGCTCGAGCTGCGCTGCACCGAAGCAGGGCCGGTGTCGGTATTCCTCTGGTACGCCAACGCGCGCAGGCGCACGCTCGAGCTCGACGTGGTGAACGCGCGCGACGGCGGGCGGTGACGTCCTCGCTCAGCGGGCGCGACCCAACTGAAGAATCGCCGCCATCAGCGCAGCGTTCCCATCGACGACGGTCTTCTCGAGGCGCTCGAAGCGGCCATTCACCTCACTGCGGAACCGCTCGAAGTCTTCGCGGAACTCGCTGACATCATCGCGAAGGTCGGCGAGGTCGTGGGTCAACCGCGCCGTGTCATGGCTCACCACCTCGAGCCGAATGCCCAGACGCTCGACATCCTCGGTCAGTCGGTCGGTCGCGCGCCGCGACTCGGCCCTCTGCGCCTCGAACTCTTCCACCGTCACCGTCGCCATCGGTTCAGCCATATCGTTTCCCCCCAAGTTAACGAGCCCCACGTACGTGCGGGAGCCCCCCTTCAATCACAGGGGTCTGACATCGCGGGCAGGCCGGAGCAGGTCGAGGCGTGGCAGAAAGCAAGCGCATGGGCGGCCTCGAACGACGGGACTGGGCAGCGGCGGAGCGCGAGGCCCGCGAACGGCTCGAGCGAGAACCGTCAGACCTTCACCGAAGAGCGCTGATGGAGTCGCTTCTCGCTCAGGGCCGCTGCGCAGAGGTGCTCGATCTCGAGGGAACAATCGTCACCCGTGACCCGCAGACCCTGTTGCTCCGCGGGCTGGCGCTGGCCGAGTTGAAGCGACCCTCCGAGGCGCTCGAGTCGTTCGACGAGTGCTGGTCACTCGCTCACCGGCTCGATGATCCACTCACCGCCGCTCGCCTCCTGCGGGAACTCGGGCTCGACCTCGAGGCGCTTGCTTTCGCGCGGCGCGCCCTGCTGCTCCAACCCACCTCATCGGGTGCGCTCACGCTGGTTGGTCAGCTGCTGGTCGGGCTCGATGACTCGCTCGCACTGCGACGCCTCGAGCAGAGCCTGGCGGTCGATGCCCAGCAGGCAGCTGCATGGCTGACGGTGAGCGAACTGCACCTCAGCAAAGGCAATGCGGTCGAGGCCTTGCGCTCAGCACAACGGGCCCTCGACCTCGCGCCGTCGTGGACCGAGGCGCAGGCTGTCTTTCACCGGGCCTCGGTCGCGTCGATACCCTTGACGGAGCGTCTGTTCACCCTAACCCCGTTCGCCATCTCGCTGGCGTGCTCGTTCGCAGCGTTCAACGATGGCTTCACGGGTCCCCGCTTCTGGCTCCTCATCGGTGCGTCATGTGTCTTCACTGGACTTGCGATGTTCCTGGGCTGGTTGCTTCGCCGCCGACGGTGGCGGGCGCTCGGAGTGCACGACGCCGCGCTTCTGCGATTCGAGCAGCATGTGGGCGCAGGCGGGACCAGGAGCGACGACCTGGTTCCCCCCTCAGAGGCCGCCCTCACGCATGGCGTTGGCACGTTCCTGTACGGCGCCGCGGCCTTCTTCGCGCTCGTCGGCCTCGCATTGCTGGCGTTCATCGTCTGGGACCTCGAGCAGCATCCCTTTCAACTCGTGATGGTCCTGCTGGGAATGCTGCCCTTTGTCGTCATGGGCCTTCTGTTCGTCGAAGCGCGAAAGGCGCGCCGACTCGCAGCCCGTGCGCGCAAGGACCGAAGCTGATGCTTCAGCGGGCGCGACCCAACTGAAGGATCGCCGCCATCAGCGCAGCGTTCCCATCGACGACGGTCTTCTCGAGGCGCTGGAACCTCGCGTCGACCTCGGCGCGGAAACGAGCAAACTCTTCATCCATGGCGAGGAATCGCGCGTCGATGTGGTCGAACCGTTTGTCGAACGCGGCGAGTCGGTCGTCGATGCCATCGAGCCGCTTCTCGATTGCGTCCAGCCGTTTCTCGACGGCGTCCAGCCGTTTCTCGACTGCGTCCATGCGGCTCTCGAGCGAGTCGAGTCGTGCCTCGACGTTCGCGAAGCGCCGGTCGATTTCGGCAAACCGCTTCTCGACCGCGCTCCGGAACGCGCCGAACTCGTCCCGGAACTCGAGGAGGTCTTCTCGAAGGTCAGCCAGGTCGTGCGTCAACCTCGAGGTGTCGTGACTGACGACCTCGACCCGAATGCTCAGCCGCTCCACGTCCTTCGAGAGCCGCTCGACGTCTTTCGACAACCGGTCGGTCGCACGCCGCGACTCGGCCTTGTGCGTCTCGAACTGCTCCATCGTCACCATCGCCATCGGTTCAGCCATATCGACCCCCTTGAGATTAACGAGCCCCGCGTTCGTGCGGGAGCCCCCCTTCAATCACACGGGTCTGACATCACCGGCCGACGGGCCGCGCCGCGCCGCTGACGCACGCCGAACTTCCGCGCGTCGAAGACCGGGGTACAAGGGCTGACGCAGCTCTCCTGGGAGGCGCCATGGCTCGTCGAATCGTGTTGATCCTCACGTCCGCACTCACGGCCTGCAGCGGCCCCGGTCCCGGGCCCACGGCTGGTGGCTCGGCTGGCGGCCTCTCGCTCGTCGGCGGGGGCTTCAGCGGAACCGGTGGCGGGAGTGGTGGCTCCGGTGGAGTCGGTGGCGGCTCGAGTGTCGGCGGTGGCACGGCGGGCAGCGCCGGTGGTGGCTCCGCCGGTGGCGCCGTGGGAGGAGGCGCGAGCGGCGGCATGACGGCAGGCGGCGGCATTGCCGGTGGGAGCGCTGCAGGTGGCGCGAGCGGCGGCGGCATGACAGCAGGAGGCGCGGCCGGCGGCATGGTCGAACCCGGAGGCGTCGGCTCCTTCGTGCGCGTGGGCTACTTCAACCAGCTCCTCGCCACGGGCCCCGACGGCCGCATGCACCTCACCTTCCTCGAGGGCGCCGCCGAGCGCGTCTTCTACGGGAGCTGCGCGCAGAACTGCTTCACCGACGCCGCCTGGAGCCCCGTGCAGCTCCGCTCGAGCGCGCAGCTCAGCGTCACCACCGTCGGCCCCTATGGCATCGGCGTCGACTCGACCAACCGCGTGCACCTCGTCGTCGGCGCCGTCACCGGTCTCGGCTCGAGCGCCAACGCCATTCAGTACGGCACCTGCGCGAGCAACTGCGGCGTCGCCACGAGCTGGACGTGGACCGACCTCTCCTCCATCTCGCCGGGCCGCTCGCTCATCGGCACCTCGCGCACCTTCATGGTGCGGCCGAACGGCGCGGTGTCGTTCTTCACCGCCGAAGGCATCTACTTCACCTGCAACGGCGCCTGCTCGACGCTGAGCAACTGGAGCGCGCCGGTGGCCCTCAACAACGAGGTGCTCCACGCCGTCGTCGATGGCACTGGCGTGTCCCACGCGCTGCTCAACAAGGGCCGCAGCGCGAACAACGAGTCTCTGCTCGGCTACGCGCGCTGTGCGTCGAACTGCAGCGTGCCGGCGAACTGGCAGATTTCGCAGCTGGGCTTCCTCTCCAACGCGCCGCTCTTCGGCGCCAGCCTCTCGGCCACCGCGAGCGGCCGCGTCTTCATGGCCTACAACCAGGGCGTCATCACTGTCTCCACCCAGGACAACAGCAAGCTCTTCATCGCCAGCTGCCCGCCCACGGCCAACTGCCTCGACTTGAACGTCTGGTCGTCCTTCGCCATCGGTGCGCTCGAGGAAGGCGACGTCGGTGCATGGGTCGAGGCGTACGGCGAAGGCGCGCTCCTCGCGAGCACCACCGTCAGCACGCTCAACCTCTACGGCTGCAACCAGGACTGCCACCTCGCCGCGAGCTGGGGCCAGGGCACCATCATCGACACGAGCGCGGCCATCGCCCAGGTCGTGCCTCCGGCGCTGGGGAGCAGCTGCCCCAACAGCGCCACCTTCGCGGCGTGGTACCCGCGACGGCCTACCGTCGGCATCAGCCCCACCGGCGTGGCCATCGTCCACAACCCGACGGCCCTCGTGACGTGCCCCGGCAGCACCGGGCCAGCGACGCGCCCGCCCATCGGCCGCATCATCACCACGTTCTGACGGCGTCACGACAGCGCGGCGACGAGGTGGAGCGCCATCAGGACCGCGCCCTCCACGAGCACCCACCGGCCCTCGCGCCGACGCCTCGAGCAGCGTGACGCGACCACCGCGCAGGCGAGCGTCATCACCGTCGCCGCCAGCTCGAGGCCGATGCCCACGAGCACCTGCCCCCACCACGCAGCGCTGCTTGCAGGTGCGCTGAGCAGGGGCACGCTGACGACGAGGCTCGACGAGAGCGCGACCATCGCGAGCCGCGCCACACGTCCGAGCCAGGCCGGCCGAGCCCGTCGACGGCGCGCGTCTTCGAGGGTGTCCGCGACTCGCGCGCGCCACCTTTTCCACGCCTCGATGGCCCTCGCGTCGTCCGGCGCGAGCGGCCCTTCCCGCAGAGGCCGCAACACGTCTTCGGCCCGCTGATCGAGCCGCTCGACCCCTCGGTGCGCGCCCAGCCGGCCGTCATCGAGCAAGCGGTCCACCCGACGCAGGGAACGAAGGAGCGGCTCGAGGGACTCGGCTCCGACGGCTGGCAACCACCCGATGACGCTCCGCATGGGCCTCGTGAACGCAACCATCGTTCCCACGACAGGTCCGCATGATGACGCGGCCTCGTGCGCACGAAGCTGCGCAACCCTGGCTGCACAGAGGCCGCGCGGTCGCCGTTACCGTGTTCGCCTGCCATCAGCGCGTCCCGGTCACGGCCTCGCTTGGCGTGGCGTGACGGTGTTGAAGAATAGCGCACCCACGTATGCGCGCGCGGGGAGAGGGTGACGTCGAACACCTCACCTGAAACGAGGAAGACATGTCGAGCTCGGAGCGACCAGCCTCGCCCTCGTCGACGGCGCCACACCCCATCACGGCGTCAGCACGCCCACCTGGATGAGGGCCAGCGTCGAGCCGCCGACGAGCGCCCACAGCACGACGCCCAGCAGCAACGGCCGCACGCCGACGGACTGCAACGCAGCCCGGTTCACGCCCGTCCCGATGAGAAACAACGTCAGCACGAGCGCCTGCCGCGCCACCGCCGCCAGCCCCTGGCCGGCCTCGGCCAACACCGGCACCCACGTCACCAGCGCGGCGACGCCGAGGAAGCCGAGAATGAACCAGGGCTTCTTGCCGCCCTTCGCGCCGTCGTCCGACTTCACCAGCCGCGCGAGCCCCAGCGTCACGGGGACGATCCACAAGGCGCGCGTCAGCTTCACCGTCGTGCCCACCTGCAGCGCTGCCTCACCGAACTGCATCGACGCGCCGACGACGGACGACGTGTCGTGAATGGCGAGCGCGCTCCAGAGGCCGAAGGCGGGCGCCGAGAGCCCGAGCGCGTGGCCGAGGGGCGGAAACACCACGAGCGCGGCCGCGTTCAGCAGGAACACCACCGCGAGCGAGACCGACACCTGGTGACTCTTCGCTCCGATGGCGGGCGCGACGGCGGCGATGGCCGAGCCGCCGCAGATGGCCGTGCCCACGCCGATGAGGAGCGAGGTGACGCGCTCCGTGCCCAGCGCCTTCGCGAGGGCCACGCTCACCGCGAGCGTCGCCGTGATGGCGAGGAAGGTCTGGCCGAGGCCGTGAGCGCCGACGCGCAGCACCACCTCGAGGTTCATCGCTGCGCCCAGCCCCACCACCGAGCCCTGCAAGAGCCAGGTCGAGGCCTGCTTCGTCCGAGCCGGGAACGGGTGCTCGACGACGAGGCCGAAGGCGAGGCCGGTGACGAGCGCGGCCCAGGCAGGCACCACCGGCACGAGCATCACGCCGGCGAGCAGCGCGAAGACGACGCGCGTCACTTCCAGTTCGACATGCCGCCGAGGTTGTGCACCTTCGTGAAGCCCGCGGCGAGCAGGAGCTTCTTGCCCCGCTCGCTCCGCGCGCCGCTGCGGCAGTACAGCACCACGTCGGCGTCCTTCTTCAGCTCACCCTTGCGCGCGTCGAGGTCGTCGATGGGAATGTTGATGGCGCCGTCGAGGTGGCCCGCGGCGAACTCTTCGGGCGTGCGCACGTCCACCAGCGGCGCTCCCTGCTTCACCAGCGCCTTCGCCTCTTCGGGTGCGACGAAGGGCGCCGACGCACAGGCCGTCAACGAGAGGAACGACACCGACACTGCGACGAGGACGAAGCGCATCATTCGAGGGACTCCAGAGACGTGAGGGCCCTCGAGAGCCGGGGCGAGGTCTCGAGGATTCTGCATGGTGACGACCCTGCCTGAATCTTCGGCAGCGGGAAACGGCTCCTTCCAGCCATGAGCGACGCCACACCGAGCCAGTTGTTGCAGCAGAGCCGCCTCGCGAAAGACCAGGGCGCACGATTCCTCTCGGCCGGACTCGGCGTGGGAGCCATCGGCGCGCTCGGCGCACTCGCAGGTGCGGTGTGCCCCGTGTGCGTCGTGGCCACGCCGGCCCTGCTGGGCGCAGGCCTCGTGCGGGCTGCGTGGGGCAAGCACCTCGAGCGGAAGGCGCGCGCCCACCCCAGGCAGCGTTTCCACCAACCAGGGGCTCAGCTCAGCACCAGCCACAGCAACAGCGCCACCACGAGCACCGAGCCGCCCCCGAGGGCGACGTAGACCCACGCGGGCGCATCGCTGGTGAAGGCCTCGCGCAGCGTCCGCGGGCGAACACCGTCGGGGTTGCTGTCGGTCACCTCGTCGAGGCCCTGCATCGTCTGCGACGGGAGCGCTGCCTTCGTCGTCGGCGCGACCGGTGGCAGGGCCGCGAGCGTGCGCGCCGAGTCAGACGTGCCTCTCGGCGTCACCTCGGACACGCCCGACAGCGTCGCCTGGGACACCGAGGGCAGGCCCACCATCGTCTCGGCGGGCGGCTCGGGCGTCGTCTGCACCGGCACCTCGACGAGCGTCTTCGCCGGCTTCCGCTCGACGGGCGCGTCGACGACGGGCGCTGACGTGTCCGTCGCGGCGAGCTCTGGCGCCTTGGCCCGACGCTTCGCCGAGACGGTCTGCTCGTCGTCGTCGAAACGGCCGCGCCGCGGGGCGTCCAACTCTGGCACCTGCTTCTGACGGCCCGAGTCTCCCTTCACCGCGCGCCGCGCTCCCGACGCGCCACTCGACGGAGGTGGACCCACCACCGTGCCCGACGTGGCCGCGGCGTCCGACAGCTGCTGCCACAGCTCGGCCACCGAGGCCTGGCGGTCGGCCGGCTTCTTCGACAGCGCCGTCAGCAACACCACCGACACCGAGCCCGGCACCTGTGGGTTCAGCTCGGTCGCGCTCGCCGGCAGCTTCTCGAGGTGCGCGAGCAGCACCGCGTGCGCGTCAGTCTCGACGAAGGGCCGCTTGCCGGTGAGCAGCTCGGTGAGGACGACGGCCAGCGTGTAGAGGTCGCTCCGCGCGTCGACCGTCTCGCCGATGGCCTGCTCCGGTGACATGTAGAACGGGCTGCCCAGCGCGATGCCCGGGCGCGTCAGCCCGTTGTCCACCCGCGAGCGGATGAGGCCGAAGTCGAGCACCGTGGCGTGCCCTTCGTCCGAGACGATGACGTTGCCGGGCTTGAAGTCGCGGTGGATGTAGCCCTGCGCGTGCAGCGCCGAGAGCGCCGACGTGAGCTGCTTGATGAGGGGCATCGCCTCGCCGAGCGGCAGAAAGCCCCGGTCCTTGATGAGGCGCGCCAGCGTGCGGCCGGTGACGTACTTCATCACCAGGAAGGGCACCTCGCCGTCGCGCTCGACGCCGTACAGCGTGACGAGGTTCGGGTGGTCGACCTTCGCCATCACCCGCGCTTCCTGCTCGAAGCGCGCGCGGTACTCGGTCTCGGCGGCCAGCGCGGGCAGCAGGAACTTCAGCGCCACCGGCCGGTCCACCGAGAGGTCCGTCGCCAGGTACACCGTGCCCATGCCCCCCACGCCGAGCTTCTTCTCGATGCGCCACTTGCCCGACACGGTGCGTCCGACGAGCGCGTCATCGAAGCCGGGCTTCGACGTGTCTCCTCCGCTCGACGCCGTCATGCGCATCGCCTCTGGCTCCCGCGCGCGGCGCCCATCGCCGCGACGACGAGCGCGCCGCTAGCCCCAAAGCCACCTCGAGGTGAATCGTCGACGATGGAGCGAAACGCCCGGGTGACGCCGGGGTGTGAAGCGCCGTGCACAGGGTGAGTTTCGCACGGCCGGTTCACCGCCACCTCCACCGAATGCCGCCCTCAACGAAGCCGTGCCACGTCGGTGAGAGCGTGTCGCCGGCGAGCGCGCTGGCACCGCCGGCGACGAACAGACCGAATCGTCTGGGGCGCTCGGCTCCCAGGGTGCGCTGGCTGACGTCGAGGGCCCACTCGAGCCCGAGCCGCGGCCCCAGGCCCAGCAGCGCCTGCTCGCTCCCGACGAAGCCCTCAGCGAAGGTGGCGAGGTCGAGCCCGACGTTCAAGAAGACGGTCAACGCCTCGAGCCCGGGCCGAACGCCCACCTCGAGCGCGACCAACCGGCCGGTGCCCGCGCGCAAGACGAGGTTCAGCTCGAACCAACGGAACCACACGCCCAGGAACCCCTCGACCGGACCGAGGAAGGCCGCAGGCTGGACGCGTGAAGGGGACAGCGGGCCCCCGCGCGTCGGCGCCAGGAAGGTGCCGCCCAGCACCCGCACCCCGAAGTTGAGCCGGCTCGCGCGCACGGTCCGAAACGTCTCACCCTCACGAAGCAGCTCGACCGCCGGCAGCGGAAACGACCGTCGGCGCACCGTCACCGCGTTGCCGAACTGCAGCACGAGGCGGGTCGCGTCGACGAAGGGCGCCCGCACCGTGACGACCCCTTCGCCACCCGGCACCACGAGCAGCGCTTCCTGGCCTTCGTCGTCTTCGAGGTCGCTGACGGCCTCGACCTGGACCCGCGTCGGTCCCACCTCGAGCGAGAGCCGATGCGGCGCGAGGCGAACCCACTCGGTGGTGCGGTTCCTCACGGTGAGCGTGAAGTCGAGGTCGGTCTCGCCCACGTCGACGAGGCGGTCGACCGTCACCTCGACACCACCTGCGCCCGTCGAGACCAGGGGCCGCGGGGCCTCGGCGACGAAGGGCAGCGCACACGACGCGCAACCAAGCACGACGAGGCACCACCTCATTGCGCGGGGAGGTCGTCGAGCTTGAAGCGCCGCGCCGGGTTCTTGCCCGACACCACGGGCAACGAGAGCCGTCGCTTGACGCCGTCGGTGCCCAGAATCGTCAGCATGTGCGTGCCGGGCGGCAGCTTGAACGACACCAAAGAGCCCCTGGCGAGCTCTTCCTTGCCGCGGAACACCGTGGCCTCGGGCAAGAGCGCGAGCGTCACCTCACCCGTCGCTGCCAGGGGAGGAGGCGGTGGCTTCGGCTTCTTCACCTCGACCTTCTCGAGGCGCTCCAGTCTCGGCGGAGGCGGCGAAGTGATGGGTTCGGTGCCAGCAGGAGCAGCCTCGGGCTCTGGCGCTTCTCCCGTCGCACCGGGAATGGCCGAGGGGTCTGCCACGACGGACGAGGGCGGCTCCTTCGGACGCTTTGGTGCGTTGGGGTCCTCTGGTGCCTCGTCGGGCTCTCCGTCCCACATGACGAGGCCGCTCGACGACACCCGTTTGCCGGGGAAGAAGACCTTGTTCACCAGCCCACCGACGAGGAGCACCACGAGCGCTCCGATGACGAAGCCACCCCAGGTGCGTCTGGGCGGAGGCTCTCCGCTGAGCGCGCCGGCCGCCACCTGGTCGACCCGGATGGCGAGGTCGAGGAGCTTCTCTTCTTCGGCCGAGCGCTGCTTCGACTTCGGTTTCCGGTTCCCCGCCGCGACGCGGGGCCGCCCCTTGATGGGCGTCAGCACCGGCTGCGACATCGCGCTCTCTTGAATCGACTTCGCGAGCTGCCGCACCTCGACGTCCACCGTCGCGTCCTGCTTCTTCACCTTCGAGAGGTCGAACAGCTTCTGCGTCTTCTCGATGCGGTCGGCGAAGAGCTCGCGCATGAAGAGGCTGCGCTGCTCCTGGTCGAACAGCAGGTCGCCACAGCGGGTGAGCGCCTTCGAGAACTCGCGGGCGTTCGGGTAGCGGTCGGCGGCCTCGCGCGCGACGGCGCGCATGATGACGTCGGACAGCTCGGGCGGAACCACCGGCTCCACCGCGTCGGGGCGCTGCACCTTCCCGTCGAGGATGAGCTTCATCTCGGCCAGCTCGGTCTCGGCCGAGAACAGCCGCTGCCCCGTCACCATCTCCCAGGCCACCACGCCGAGCGAGAAGACGTCGGAGCGCCCGTCGACCGCCTTGCCCATCACCTGCTCGGGCGACATGTACCCGGCCGTGCCCTTCACCGTGCCCACCTTGGTGCGCGACAGGGTGTTGGCGGCCTTCGCGATGCCGAAGTCGAGCAGCTTCGTCTGCCCGTCCCACGCCACCATGATGTTCTTCTGCGCCACGTCGCGGTGCACCACCGGGTACGCCTCGCCCGAGGGTTTCGTGTACGTGTGCGCGTAGTGCAGCGCGAGCGCGCAGTCGTTGATCACCGACGCCGAGAAGCCCAGCGGCAGCACGTGCTGCTGCTTCGCGCACGTCGAGACGACCTGGTTCAGGTTCTGCCCGGGGATGAACTCCATCACCACGTAGAGGCCCTGCTCGTCTTCGCCGAGGTCGTACACCTGCGCGATGTTCGGGTGGTTGAAGCCAGCGGTGATGCGCGCCTCGTCGAGGAACATGCGCATGAAGCCCTCGTCGCGCGAGGCGTCGGGCAGAATGCGCTTGATGACGACGTGCTTCTGGAAGCCGCCAGGCCCCATCGTCGTCCCGATGAAGAGCTCAGCCATGCCCCCCATCGTGAGCGGCGTCAGAATCTCGTACTTGCCGACGCGGTCCCCACGCGTAGCCATCGCCATGGCGAGCGAGACTGTAGCCCCAAAGCGCCTGTGGACTGTGGTGTGTGAAGCCTGGGGGCTGGCAGTCGCCGTCAGCCCGCGTCATGTGGGGAAAGTGCGTTCATCGAGCCTGCCTGTGGGACACCGTTCAGAACCCGGCTTGTCCTCCACAGGAGGGCTTCGTCCAACTGACCGAGTTCCTTCAGCTTTGGGCTTCTTCCACAGGAAAAGTCGCCCCTACTGCTGCTTCCGTTGATCTGAAGATCATTCACACAGCGATGGTCGTGGGCACTGGCACGGGGCTCGTAAGTCCCCGACGGTGATGACAGAATCGTGTCAGGTGCGCGCGCGCTCCGTTGGAAGTCCGGCCCGACTCAGCCGACTCCTTCTGGCTGCGATGGTGGTGTACCTGGCGGGGTGCCGTGACGAGCGGCTCGAGAACACGACGAGCACGCTGCGCTTCACCTCCGACGTCGTGCGCTTCGAGCCGAGCTTCGCCGATGGGCAGGTGAAGCAGGCGACGGTGGGGATTCTCAACGAGGGCCGCGCGAGCCTGCCCGTGCAGTGGCAGCAGCCCGACGCACCGATGCGGCTCGTCGACGCTCCCACGATGCTGCCGCCCGGAGAGACGCAGCTCACCCTCGAGTTCATCGCCGCGGTGGCGGGGCGCTTCACGCGCACGCTCTCGGTGACGTCAGAAGGACTTCGGCCGGTGACGGCGGGCATCGACGCCACGGTCCGCGCGATTCCAACCTGCACGCCGTCGTCGAGCTGCAGCGCGGCCACGTTCGACCTGGCGACGCAGAAGTGTGTCGAGACCGTGCAGCCCGACGGAACGGCGTGCGACCCGGGCTCGGCCTGCGTCGAGGCGGCGTCGTGCCAGGCCGGCCGCTGCGTGGGGCTGCCGAAGACGTGTGACGACGGCAACGCGTGCACCATCGACGTGTGCAACGCCACCCTGGGCTGTGAGTTCCTGCCCGCGCCCCCCTGCCCTGGTGACGGCAAGTGCCAGCAGGGCGTCTGCGACCCGCGCACGGGCTGTGGGCTGGCGCCGCTGGCTGACGGCACGACGTGCGGAACGATGCAGTCGTGCGGCGCGGCCGAGGTGTGCCTCGAGGGCGCCTGCGTGGTGCGCGACCCGCCCGATGGGTACACCTGCGCGCAGGCGTCTCCGTGTCAGGCGCGCGGCGTGTGCGTGAACGACGTGTGCGTGCGCCCACCGCCGACGCCGCTGGCCCCCTCGTGGACCTTCGACACCCTCGGCCTCGATGGGGGAACGCAGGCCCCGCAGCTCCACGACTTCTTGATGGAGCCCGACGGCGCCATGACGCTCGGCGGTTTCTTCCAGACGCCCGTCGTGCTGCGCGCCAACACCGTCAACGCCCGGCCGACGCCGCTGGGTGTCTCGCGGCGCTGCATCTTCTGGGGCCCGCGCCTCGTGTGCGCTGACTACCCGTCGAGCCCCAACGGCAAGGTGACGGCCATCGACCCGTCGACGGGTGCGTCACAGTGGAGCTTCGACGTGCGCGCCGAGCGCCCCGACTTCCTCCCGCTCGTCTCGCAGATTTTCCTCGCGCGCCTGGTGGTGCAGACGTCGGACCGCATGGCGGCCCTCTTCGAGGCGTACCCGTCGAACGCGAGCAGCTCGAGCACGCAGTGTCGGCGGTACTTCATGGTGACGCTCGACGCGAATGGGCGGCCCATCAACGGCCAGCGCCTCACCGACCCGCTGCTCGACACCTGCAACCACCCCCACCCCTACGGCGTCGCCGCCGACAGCGTGGGCAACCTCTTCATCGCCTTCTCACCCACCGCGAGCCAGCAGGCGCCGCTGAAGCCCGACAAACCAACGCTGCTGATGAGCTACACGCGAGACGGCGTCTTCCGCTGGAAGGTGACGGACAGCACGATGCCGGGCGGAGAGCTCGCCGTCGCGCGGGGCCTGCTGTACCCCGAGAACGGCACGGTGGCGCTGCTCGCCGCGACGGGACAGCCGGCGTTCTCGTTGCCAGACGCGCTCGGCCGCATCGTCGTCTCCGACGCGCGCTTCATCCCCGCGCCGGTCGAAGGCAGCAATCGCCTCGCGGGCTACGAGGCTGGCATCAACACCCTGCGGTGGACGCACGTGCTCCCGAGCGGCGTGACATTCTGGTCCGACCAGGTGCGTCTGGCGCGCTGGGCCGTGCCCCAGGGCCATCGCACCGTCGCCCTCACCTTCGTGCACGACGCGGCGAACCCCACCGGCCCGGTGTCGCTGCGGGCCATTCACGTCAACGATGGCAGCGAGGCCTTCACCTGCCCGATGGTGATGATGCCGCGCACGCCGGCCCAGCTCGTCGAGCTCGGGCGGGAATCGCTCGGCGTGATGGAAGGCGCGCTCGACCCCGGAGGCGACCGCGCGTGCAGCAAGTGCGACCCACCGTTCGCTGGCAGCTCGGCCGCGTTCCGGCACTTCCGGGTGCCCGGCCTCGACGTGCCGAACGAGCCGTGGATTGGGACGTTCGGCGGCCCCTCGCACGACCATCGGGAAGAAGTGGTGGGCCCGTCGGCTGGGCCCAACTGAGCGCCAGGCGCGCTCACTTCACCGGCGTCGTGTCGACCTTCTCGCGGGGAACGACGGTCGGCTCGGGCTCTCGCTCGAAGGGCCCAACGCCCAGCGCGTAGAGAATCGACAGCACCGCGGCGATGAAGAGCGGCACCAGCAGCAGCACCACCAGGAGCGTCGAGCGGCCACCCTGCGCGCTGGCCACCGTCTCGCGAAAGTCATCGTCGTCGTCGTTCGTCTTCTCAGCCACCGGGGGCGCGGGCTGGGTGACGACGTTGGGCGGCGGCGCGCGGCGAATGGTGGGTGGCTTGTTCGACGGCACGTCGAAGGGCAGGCCGATGGCCGTCTTGGCCTCGGGCTCGTCGTCGGCCCAGTCGCCAGGTGAAGCCCGGTTGGTGATGCTCAGCGTCTCGCTCGTCGTCGAGCGTATCGGAATCGGCGCCTGCACCGGCGGTGGCGCCGACGCGATGCCGGCCGGAATCGTCTTGGCGAGGTTGGGCGGCTGCGGGCGCGGCACGTCGGGAGACACCACCACCGACGGCGGGCTGTGGGCCGGCACTGGCTGTTGCTCGGTCGGCCGGCTGGGCTTCTGCTGGGCGAGAATCTTCGCGCGCAGCTGCTTGATTTCTTCTGGCAGCGCCGCGGCCGGAATCGTCTTGGCCTCGCTGTCGTCGTCGTAGGCGTTGGGTGGGGGCTCGAGCCGCACCACAAGCGGGTTGAAGGGCGTCGGGCCCTGCTCGACGGGTGGACTCCCGGCCGAGCCGCCCCGAAGCACGCGCGGCCGCGCGGGGCTCGTCTCGGACTCCAGAGGCATCGACATGGGCACCGTCGGAGGCGGCGGCTTGCGCAGGCTGTTCGGGAGGCCGGTGGGCGGCGTGGGTGATGGCACCGGCGGCCCCGGTTTGCGCAGGCCCGACGTCGAGCTCTGCACCGGTGGAGGCGGCGTGGTGCGACGGAGGCTGTTGGGGAGGCCGGTGGGCGGCGTCGGGGGTGGCCGCGTGTCGTCGCCCTGGCTCGATGGAGGTGCGGTCGGTGCGCTCGCGCGCGCCTCGGCCCCCGTCACCTTCACGCGGGCCAGCAGCGAGTCGATGCGAATCTCTCCCGTCGTCTCGGAGCCGAAGTTCGTCGCCTCGAGAATGCGGCGGGTCTCCTGCCGGCGGTCCGAGAAGTGCCGTGACACGAGCTCGGCCGACTGCTCCGGGTGCCAGATGAGGCCGGGGGCGGCCTTCTCGATGGCGCGGGCGAACTCGAGCGCCGTGGCGAAGCGGTCTTCCCGCTTGCGCTGCAGCGACTTCATCACCACCGCGTCCACCTCGGGAGTCACCTCGGGGTTGGTGCGCGACGGCGGCGCGACGGTGGTGTTGAGGGCGGCCATCATGCCCTCTTCGGCGTTCTTCCCGTGGAAGAGGCGCAGGCCGGTCAGGCACTCGTGCAGCACCACGCCCAGCGAGAAGATGTCGCTGCGCGAGTCGAGCGGCTCGCCCCGAATCTGTTCGGGCGACATGTAGCCCGACGTGCCCTTCACCATGCCGATGCTGGTGCGGCTCGAGCGGCCGAGCGCCTTGGCGATGCCGAAGTCGAGGAGCTTCGTGACGCCTTCGTACGTCACCATGATGTTCTTCTCGGCGACGTCGCGGTGAATGACGATCTGCTTTCGCCCGCGCGGGTCGGTGAAGGTGTGCGCGTAGTGGAGCGCGAGCGCGGTGTCGCGCACGCTCTGGAGCGTGAAGCCGACGGGAATGGGCTCCTTCGCGGCGCGGCAGGCCTTGGCCATCTCGACGAGGGTGCAGCCCTGGACGAACTCCATGGCCATGAACAGCTCGCCGGCGTCGACGTCGAGCTCGAACACCTGCGCGATGTTGGGGTGGTTGAAGGCGGCGGTGGTGCGCGCCTCTTCCAGGAACATGCGCACGAAGTCCTCTTCGCCGCCGATGTCCGGGAGGATGGTCTTCAGCACCACGAGCTTCTTGAACCCGCCGATGCCCGACTGCGTCGCGAGGTAAATCTGGCTCATGCCGCCCGTCGAGAGGCGACACAAGACCTCGAACTTCCCCAGACGACGCCGGTCGAGGGCCGTCGAGGGGGCGATGAAGGGCTGACCTGCCACGGAGTAGCGCGGAGTCTACACGTCCCGAGGCGAACGTCGTGTTTCTGGGCAGGTGGAGGTGCGAGTGCTGACTACCGACTGCAACGCGACTGTAACCAGGAACGGCTGTGGAATTGTCTGCCGAGGTGCCGGCGGGTTGCGTCGGCCAGCGCTGTCGTCGTCACGGCTGGGTTGGCTGTGCCGAGAAGCCCGAGATGGGTCGGCGCCGGGCCGACGTGGGGCGCTCTTCGCGTCACGGTGCAGGTGAGCCGGGTGAGGCCACCGCGCGCGCCACGGGGTCTGTCGGCCTCAGCGCGCCGAGCAGCACACCGGTGACGCAGAGGAGCGCGCCGAGCGCCGAGAGCGGTACGAGGGGTTCGTTCAGCAGCGTCAGTCCGAGCACCCACGCCAGCACCGGGACGAGCTGCGTGGTGGCGCTGCCGGCCGTGGCGCTGGTGAAGCCCATGCCGAAGGTGAAGAGGAGCTGCCCACCAATCGACAAGAGCCCCATCACCAGACAGCTGACGAGCAGCGCGCCTTCGAGCGGCACCCAGCGCGGCGCCGCGAGGGGCCCGCTGATGGAAGCGCCCACCACCGAGAACGCGAAGAACACGGTGGCGGCGTTGGTGGTCTGCCGCAGCGAGCGGATGACGGTGATGGCCGCGCCGCCAAAGAGGCCCGAGGCGACCCCCGCGAGGCCGCCGACGCCGGGCGACAGCGGCTCCTTGAACTCGCCCGTCGCGATGGACACCAGCACCGCGCCGATGGTCGCCAGCAGCAGCCCCACGCGGGCCAGGTTCGACGGCCGCTCCTTCAGCACGAGGCCCGCGAAGACCGCCGCCCAGATGGGCGAACAGTAGTTGAGCACGGTGGCTGGCCCGCTCCCGAGCCGCTCGATGGCGATGAAGTAGGTGAGCACCGCACCGGTGCCGAACAGGCCGCGCAGGAGCAGCTTCACCGGGCTCCGCAGGTCGGGCCCCTGCCGGCGCACGAGGAACCAGCTCGTCATCACCGCCGCGCCCACTGCGAAGCGAACGAACGAGAGCTGCGCCGCGGGCACCGTCGCCGAGAGGTGCCGCGCCAGCACGGCCATCACCGCGAAGAAGACCGACGAGACGACGATGAGCCAGGTGCCGCGGCGCGACTGCACGATGCCGCCGCGCATAGTCGAACGGCCCCGCCACGCCTATGGCCGCGCGGGCCCGGTCAGGAACGGCAGAAGCCCGCGTCTGGGAAGACATCAGCGCCCGGCCGATGAGGCCCTACACGCACTCGGATGTTGCAGGTTCGAATCCTGCCGGCCGCGCTCCATGCGGTCGTAGCTCAACCTGGTAGAGCACCGCCCTGTCAAGGCAGGGGAGAAATCCCCTCTGTGGCTTCTTCACTCGGGCGCTGAGACTTTTTCCGGGGCTCGTCGTTCGAGCCCCTTCCAACGTTCCTGGACCCGGCCGACGAGGCCCGACACGCCTGATGACCAGCGCGGCCCCAGTGCCGCCTGGTTCCTGACGGAGGGAAACCTCCACTGCGGCTTCCTCACTCGGGTCCGACCCTTCGTTTCATGTTTCCAGTGGTCACATGGCCTATGGTCAGGGTGTTACCATTGGTCACATCAGAATCCGTAGGTCGCTGCACCGGCCGACGTCACCTGGCGGGCGAGCGCTGGAGCGCCGTACGGAACGCGCGGGCCTTGGCGACGGCTTCGTCGGGCGTCGGCGCGTGCACCACGAAGTGGCCCATCTTGCGCTTCGCCCGGGCCTCGCGCTTCCCGTACAGGTACACGTCGACGACCTCGGGGAACTCACGCCACGCCGTCAGGTCGAGCGGGCCTCCGCTGCGCCCCTGCGCCAGCCAGACGTCTCCCAGCAGGTTGCCCATGCACCAGCCACCGGGGTGCAACTCGGGCGTGGTGAGCGGAACGCCAGACAGAATTCGCGCCAGGGCGTCGAACTGGCTCACCGTGCAGGCCTGCCGGGTGACGTGGCCAGAGTTGTGGACCCGCGGCGCCAGCTCGTTCACGAACAAGTGGCGAACGCCGTCGCGGCCGGAGCCGATGAAGAACTCGACGGTGAGCAGCCCCACCACGTCGAGCGCGCGGGCGATGGCGAGCGCGGTGCTCCGGGCCTCGTCTTGAAACGATGGGTCGAGGCGCGCGGGCAGCACCGTGACGTCGAGCACGTGGTCGACGTGCACGTTCTCGAAGACGGGGAAGGTGAAGTCGGCGCCGCGGCCATCACGCGCGACGATGCACGACACCTCACCCTCGAGCGTCAGCACCTCTTCCAGCACCCAGGGGTGGCCGCGCTCCGGCAGGCTCGACACGGCGTCGACCGTCTTCAGCCGGTGTTGGCCCTTCCCGTCGTAACCGCCGAGCGACGACTTCACGATGCAGGGGGCTCCGAAGCGCCGCACTGCTTCGTGCAGGGAGTCCTCTGGAGCCACCACGGCGAACTGCACCGGACGAAACCCATGCCGCGCGAGGAACGTCTTTTCGAGCGCGCGGTGCTGTGACGTCTTGAGCACCTCGAGCGACGGCGCCAGCACCGCCGCCCAGGGCGCCAGCGGCGCCGATGGAATGTTCTCGGAGTCGTAGGTGACGCGCTCCAGGCCCGTGAAGAACGCCTCGAGCCCCCGGGCGTCGTCGAGCGCCCGTTGCACCACGCCCGCCAGCCGCTGCGCGCACGGTGCCTCGGGGTCTGGCTCGAGCACGCGCACGGGCGTGTCCAGCTTCCGCAGTGACTCGGCGAGCATGAGCCCGAGCTGACCGCCGCCGAGGATGCCGACGGTCATCGACGTGCCTTCTTCGTCCCACCGGCCCCTTCACCAGCCGGCAACACGAGGTCGGCCGTCGAGGCCTTCGCCTTCTCGGCGTTGTCGATGCGGTACGCCTCGAGCTTCTTGTGCAGCCCCTCGTCGTCGAGCGAGAGCAGGCGCAGGGCGAACAGCGCTGCGTTCGTCGCGCCCGCCGCGCCGATGGCGAAGGTGGCCGTGGGTACACCGGCTGGCATCTGCACGATGGACAGCAACGAGTCGACGCCGGCCAGCGCCTTCGACTGCACCGGCACACCCAGCACTGGCAGCGAGGTGAGCGAGGCGACCATGCCGGGCAGGTGGGCCGCGCCTCCGGCACCCGCGATGATGACCTTCACGCCCCGCGCGCGGGCTTCCTTGGCGAACTCCACCATCAGCTCGGGCGTGCGGTGCGCTGACACCACCTTGCGCTCGCTCGGCACGCCGAAGCGCTCGAGCGTCTCGACGGCGTGGCGCATGGTGTCCCAGTCGGAGGCGCTCCCCATGATGACGGCCACCGCGGGCGCGGGCGTGAGGCCTTCCGGTCGTTGAGCGCGTGCTGGCATCGAGGCGCGGCACCCTACACCCGGTGATGCCCTGAATCGATGGACACCGGCACGTGATGGAGCGGGCGACGCTGGGCCTGCGCATCGGTGCGCGTCTGCCGTGGCGCGTGACGTCTCCGCCGCCTGGCCCTGGCCGAGCAGCGACGAGAACAGCTTCTTCACGAAGTTGGTGAAGACCGACAGGAGCTGCTGGAGTGGGTTCTTCACCCTTCATGGTGTCGCGGCGCGCGAGCCCGTCCGGCGCCCGCGTTCGGGGTGACGTCCCCGCCGCCCTGGCCCTGGCTGAGCAGCAACGAGAACAGCTTCTTCACGAAGTCGGTGAAGACCGACAGGAGCTGCTGGAGCGGGTTCTTCACCCTTCGGGGTGTCGCGGCGCGCGAGCCCGTCCGGCGCCCGCGTTCGGGGTGACCTGCCCGCCGCCCTGGCCCTGGCCGAGCAGGGCTCCGAGGAAGGACGAGAACAGCTTCTTCACGAAGTCGGTGAAGACCGACAGGAACTGCTGGAGCGGGTTCTTCACCCTTTTGCGCCGAGGCGTACGGCGCGCCGAGTTCGTCGAGGAGCCAGCGCGGGCGTTTCGCGCATGTCCGCAGAGATGCCCGGCATCGTCAGCGCGTGGCAGCTGCCCTGGCTCGAGTCTTCCTCACGACGCCGAAGGCCGGTTGCCTCGCCTGAAACCGGGCGACTACGTCTTCATCCGCACGCGGTGTTCGTGCACCGCTTCCGGCGGCGTCTCTTTCGCAGCGGCCTGCTTGAGCAGGCGCGTCACCTGCGGCCCGAGGACGTCGAGCTCGGTCGAGGTGTACCGCTCGCCGCCGAAGCGCCGCACCTGCTCGGTCTGGCGCCGCAGCATCACCGCGTCCTGCGCGAAGATGGCCGAGGCCACCGGCGCCACGAAGGGCTTCACCAGCCACGACGGCAACGGCAGCTTGAACGTCACCACCGCGAACACCCGCGTGAAGGTGTCGTTCACCGGCGTGAGCGCGCT
>JALOQF010000186.1 GCA_025459425.1 Myxococcaceae bacterium
GTGACGATGCGCTTCCCCAGCCTGCCCGTCTCGTGCTGGGCCAGCCCCGACAGCACCTGCCACCCGGTGACGAACGAGGGCTGCGCGCCGAATCAGCTGTGCCTGCTCACCAACACCGCGCCCGAGCGCGTGGGCCTGCGGTGCATCGACGTCGAGGGCACCCGCTCCATCAGCCAGACCTGCAACCTGCAGTCAGGCCCCTATTGCCGCGCAGGGCTGTGGTGCAACCAGGGCGCGTGCCGGCCGGTCTGCTGCTCCGCCGCTGACTGTGTCGGAGGTCAGGCTTGCAACCCCATCGACCCGCGCATCGGCTCCTTCGGCTTCTGTGGCGCAGCGCAGAGTGGGGGCCAGTGCCGCCGGGCCGGAGGCTCGTGCCGAAGCAACAGCGACTGCTGTTCGCGCAACTGCCACATCGACCACTGCCACTGACGTCACGCCCAGCGGGGAAACGGGTCGGCGAACTCGCGCACCCACGCGCGCTTGCCCATCGCCACCTCGGCCTCCGACAAAAGCGCGCCCTGGAGCTCACGACGGAGCCACGCCTCGTCCATGTCCTTGCCGATGAAGACGAGCTCCTGCTGGCGGTCGCCGTAGGTGGGGTGCCAGTTGGCCTTGATTTGCGCGCGCAGGGCCTCGTCGTCTGGCCACTCGCCCTCGTCGAGCATCGCGCGCCACCGGCCGACGGGCCCCAGCGTCCACGTGAGGCCGGCGAAGGACATGAGCGCGATGTACTCGAGGCGGCTCGCCAGGTAGCAGAAGCCCTTCGCGCGCAGCACCCCCGGCCATGGCCGCTGGAGGAACCGCCCGAAGCGCCCGGGGTGAAACGGCCGGCGGTCGCGGAACACGAAGCTGGTGATGCCGTACTCGCGGGCCTCGCTCAGCTCGGCGCCGCGCAGCGTGCGCATCCACCCCGGGGCCGAGCTGGCGTGCTCGAAGTCGAAGCGCCCCGTGCCCAGCACCTCCGAGAGCTCGACCTTCGAGTAGCTCGTCTCGAGGCGCTTCGCCGTGGGGTTGAGCGAGGCCAGCACGCCCGCGAGCTGCTCCCGCTCCACGGGCGACATGGCCTCGGTCTTGTTCACCAGCAGCACGTTGGCGAACTCGACCTGCTCGACGAGCAGCTCGGTGATGGTGCGCTCGTCGTCGGCCCGCGCCGCGAGGCCACGGCGCTTCAGCTCGACGCTCTCGAACCAGTCCTTCAGGAACTTCGGGCCGTCGACGACGGTGACGAGGGTGTCGAGCCGCGCGAGTGACGACAGGGCCTCGCCCTTCGCGTCGGCGAAGGTGAACGTCTCGGCCACCGGCAACGGCTCGCTGATGCCCGTCGACTCGATGAGGAGGTAGTCGAACCGCCTCTCCCTCGCGAGCGCGGCCACCTCGGCCAGCAGGTCTTCGCGCAGCGTGCAGCAGATGCAGCCGTTCGACAGCTGCACGAGCTTCTCCTCGGTGCGGCTCAAGCGCGCCTGCCCGTCACGCACGAGCGCGGCGTCGATGTTCACCTCGCTCATGTCGTTGACGATGACGGCCACCTTGAGGCCCTGCCGGTTCGACAACACGTGCTCGAGGAGCGTCGTCTTGCCCGCGCCGAGGAAGCCTGACAGCACCGTCACCGGGAGTCGTTCGTCTCGCATCACCACACCTCACAGAGGGCACTGCTCGTCGACCGCGCAGTCCGACGTGATGCCGGGGCGGAACACCTTCGCGCGCAGGCCCACCGGCAACGCCGCCGTCGCCGGCCCGCCCTGACGGAGCCACTGCGTCAGCAGGAACGTGTCACGTGCGCTCAGCACCTGGCCGAGCCACACGGTGGGGCTCCCGGGCGCGTGGTGACGCACCACCACCACGTTGGAGACGGAGCAGGCGTCGAGGCACTTCGTCACCACCACCCGCGCGTTGCCCGCCGCCTCACACGCCTCGTCGATGGCCGACAGCTGCGCGACGTGGTCGACGTCGGGGTGCTTGCGCGTTCGGCCGCAGCAACAGTCGCGGCACACCAGCACCGACACCTCGACGGCCATCACCCCACCTCGTCGAGTTCGGGTGGCCGGGGCAGGGCCAGCACGTGCGCGCGCTCGATGGCGTCGACCGGGCTGAAGAGCTTCCGCTGCACGGGCTTGAGCTTCGGGCGCAGCACCGCGATGACCGTCTCGACCGGCGGGCAGCCAGGCTCGGAGCAGGCCAGCTCGGACACCATGAGCGGCGCGTCGTCGGGGAGGCCCCAGGCCTCGCGCACCCAGGCCTTCACCTCTTGCAGGCGCGCGTACGACGGGCGCGGGCGGTCGACACCGATGAACACGCGCTCCCTCTAACGCATTTCGATTGCACATACACCTCGACTACCAATAGGCCGCGCCGCTGACGCACGTTGTCAGCCGGCCGGGCCCCCGGGCTGATCCGTTCTCTGGACAACGGCTGATCCCTCCGATACACATTGGGACATCGGTGAAGCGCATGACCGCTTGTCGCGGCGCAGGGTGTGGGGGAACTTCTTCGGCACCCTCTGCGCTTCCCCGGTAAATTTTCCTCTCCAGTCAGCGTGCAGGTGAGCCCGATGGGGCCCAGCCGTCGTCGCGAGGCGCGGTAGGCTTTCGGGGTGTCCACGACGTCTTCCACGCCTGAACGACCCGGCTTCCTGCGCGAGCTCGACACCCTCATCCGCGCTCGCTACCCGCTCCTCTACCTCGTCACCTGGGAAGAGCAGCGCCTCGACGCGCTGCTGGGCGACCTCGCGCGAAGCCACGGGAAGGACCTGCTCGAGTGGACCGCCACCCGCGGGCTGCGGGCCCTCACCGGCACGCTCAAGGTGCCTCCCGAAGAGACGCTCGAGCCCGCGCGCGCCCTCGTCGCCATTCACCGCCTCACCTCACCCGCGCTGGTGCTGCTGAAGGACTTTCACCGGCACCTCGACGACCCCGTGACGGTGCGCGCGCTGCGCGAGCTCGGCTTCCACCTCAAGACGCAGTTCACCACCGCCATCGTGGTGGCGCCGACGCTCAAGCTCCCCGACGAGCTCGAGAAGGACGTGTCGGTCGTCGACGTGCCCCTGCCCTCGAAGGCCGACCTGCTCGCGCTGCTGAAGGACATCGCGCGCGTGGTGACGAAGAACAAGCGCGCCACTGTCGAGCTGAACCGCGCGCAGGCCGAGGCGCTCGTCGCCGCCGCCCACGGCCTCACCTTGTCCGAAGCCGAGAACGCCTTCGCCAAGGCCATCGCGCAGGACAACCGGCTCGACGCGACCGACCTGAAGCTCATCCTCGACGAGAAGAGCCAGGTGGTGCGCAAGAGCGGCCTGCTCGAGTACCACGCCACCGACCAGTCCCTCTCGGACGTCGGCGGGCTCACCCACCTCAAGCACTGGCTGGTGCGACGGGCCGACGCCTTCTCGGACGACGCGCGCGCCTTCGGGCTCCCGTCGCCCAAGGGCCTCTTGCTGCTCGGCGTGCAGGGCTGCGGCAAGTCGCTGACGGCGCGGGCCATCGCGTCGACGTGGCGCATGCCGCTGTTGCGCCTCGACATGGGCCGCATCTACTCGGGCCTCATCGGCTCGTCGGAAGAGAACCTGCGGAAGGCCATTCGGGTCGTCGAGTCGCTCGCGCCCGTGGTGCTGTGGGTCGACGAAATCGAGAAGGGCCTCGCGGGCGCGGGGGGCGGCGCCAACGACACCGGCGTGTCGGCCCGCGTCTTCGGAACGCTGCTCACCTGGCTCCAGGAAAAGACCGCCCCTGTCTTCGTGGTGGCCACCGCCAACCGCATCGACACGCTGCCCCCGGAGCTGCTGCGCAAGGGCCGCTTCGACGACATCTTCTTCATCGACCTGCCGACCGAGACCGAGCGGAAGGAGATTTTCGCGCTCCAGCTGTCGCGGCGCGGGCGCACGCCGTCGAACTACCCGCTCGCGGCGCTGGCGGCCCGCTGCGAGGGCTTCAGCGGCGCCGAGGTGGAGCAGGTCGTGGTGAGCGCGCTGGCTGAAGCCTTCGCGGACAAGGTCGAGCTCGCGCCCCGCCACCTCGAGGCGGCCATCGACGAGACGCTCCCCCTGTCGGTGACGATGGCCGAGGACATCGAGCGCCTGCGACACTGGGCGAAGCAGCGCACCCGTCCCGCGTCATGAGCCTGGTGCTCGACGCACCTCGAGACCGATGGGCCAACACAGCTCGACACCGCGAGGAGATTCGGCCGTCCCGCGACGCTGCCGCGGTCGGCACGGGCACGTCCGCCACGACGGGTGAAAGACGCGGGCCCCCGCGACGGGACGCCTGTGCCCACGTCGGTCGCGTTCGCGCGACATCCGCGCGATGATGGAGCCGATGTCGCGAGACGGGCGATTCGACAAGCTCGAGCGGGAGCGCCCGGCGCGCGAACAACCCGACGGGACGCCAGGCGTCACCCGGGAGCGCTTCACGTCTGGCCCTCCGGCGCCCGCGCCACCCGCGCCGGGAGTGGACGCGCCAGCGCTCGAGGCGGCCCGCGAGTTCTCTCCGCGGAGCACCGAGGCTCCCCGCGAGGGCCTCTCGCGCTTCGAGGCCGACGGGGCGAACCACCTGTCGCTCGACACCGACCCGCTGATGAAGCTCCCCTTCCGGCGCTGCGCGGCCTGCGAACGGGACTCGGGCAAGTTCGAGCGCGTGTGCCTCTTCTGCGGTGCCTCGCTCGACACCCCCGCCGCGAGAGCGCTCAACCTCTCGCTGCTCGAGGCGCAGACCGCCGCCCGTGAAGCGGAGCTCGCCACCGAAGCCGAGCGCCGGAGCGCCGAGCTGAAGGCCCATGTCGACGAGCAGTTCCAGAAGGCCGCCGAGCTCGAGAAGGTGAACCACCAGCGGCTGCGGGTGGGCTGGCGAGTGCTGGCCCTGGGTGGGGCCGTGGGGTGTCTCGGCGTCGGGGTGTGGGCGTGGTCCTTCTGCGCGACGCTCGGCCTCGTCTCGCTGGGCCTCGCCCTGGTGGTCGCGACCCTGCCGAGGTCGGCGCTCGAGGCGCTGGCCCGCCCGACGCGGCGCCGGTGGCTGTGACGGTCAGCGGCTGAAGTCGGGCAGACGCCCGTGGAGTTCGACGCGACGCTCGAGCACGCCCTCGAACGGCGCTCGCCTCGCGATGATGAGCGCGCGCTCGCACTCGGCCCACACGAGCGGCCCCAACAGCTGCCAGTTCGTCGGGTCGACGACGGTGAGGCGCAGCGCTCCGAGGGTGAAGGCCATGGGCGGCTCGCCGGCTGGCGCGACGTCCGAGACGGCCTTCGGCAACGCGCTCCGCAGCGACGAGAGGTGCTCGGGCGCAAGGCGTGTGTCGGCGGTGGGCCCGAGCAGCACGGCGAAGCCGTCGGTGTGAATGCGCACCACCTTGGCCTTCGGCAGCACCTCCTTCATCGCCCGCACCATGGCCTTGAGCGCAGCGTCTCCGGCGGGGAAGCCGTGGCGCATGTTGAAGAGGGTGAACTCGCGCGGGTCGATGACGATGGCCTCGACTACCCAGCCATCGGCGTGGCCGTGCGTCGACACGTCGTACTCTTCCTTCATCAACGTGCCCTGGTTCAGCGCGAGCGCGTGGAAGGCGCCGGTGGTGGCGTCAGGGTGACAGGCGCGGTGCAGCTCGGCGTCGACGACCTGGTCGACGAGCCACGTGGGCGCGTCGGGCCGGCCCTGCACCCGTGGAAAGAGGCCCAGCAGGGCCCGCTCGCTCTTCTCTGAGATGGGAAAGGACATGTCGTCGAGCTCTCTCTTCACGGGGCCGAGGTGAGCGCGCGGCCGTCGTTGCCCACGGCGAGCAGGTTGCAGCGCGAGGTGCCGTCGATGCGGGCGAGGTAGCCGCCGGCCTGGCTGCCCGTGAGGAGCACACGCCAGCTGGTCCCGTCCCACCGGCCGATGGCGGCGCGGCTCATGTTGTCGCTGCCGACGGCGAACACCTCGGTGGAGCTGAACACCTTGAGGCCGAAGATGCCGAAGGGTGCGGGGGTGCGCTCGACCCACGTCGAACCGTTCCACTCGAGGAAGCGGTTCAACCCGCCGGCGAAGCCGAGGTTCGGCGAGGGCACGTCGATGGCGAAGAGTGGCGTGACCGAGGTGTTCGTCGAGTACGACGTCGCCCACGTCATGCTCGCGGGGTCCCAGCGCCACAGGAAGCTGCGCTGCTGCACCGCATGGTCCCAGCCGGCCGCGAAGACGTGCGACGCCGCTGGCCCGCTGACTTCCCAGGCCTGCCCGAAGCCGCTCTGGAAGGTGTTGGGCGAGCCTCCGTCGGGCAGGAGCCGGACGAGACGAATGGTGCCTGGCGTCTGCGTCGTGCCCGCGTACGAGGTGACGAAGGTGTCGGTGTCGAGCGCCAGCACCGAGGTCGAGAACGTCGACGGAGACAGCCCGTTCACGACGGTGCAGTTCGACGGGTTGAGCCGCAGCAGCGCTCCCGCGGTGTCGGTCGCATAGAGCGCGCCGTCACCCGGGCGCACCGACACGGCCATCAGGTTGCGGCTGTTGCAGCCTCCAGCAAGGGCCTGCGTGCCGCCGTCAGCGAAGACGCGTCGAGCGGCGCCTCCCTGCCCGACGACGACGAAGGTGTCGCCCTGCACGGTCACGTCGTTCCAGGTGGTGCTGCTGCCGAGAGAGACGACCCGCAGGGGTGGGTTTTCGGGACAGCCTGCATCTGCAGCCGAGCCGCCTCCGCTTCCTCCCGAGGAGCCACCGGCCGTGCCGCCCGCGGAGCCTCCGGCTGCGCCGCCTGCACTTCCTCCGGCGACGCCACCTGCCACGCCGCCCGCGCTTCCGCCCGAGGAGCCTCCGGCCATTCCGCCCGCGGAGCCGCCCGCGCTTCCGCCCGAGGAGCCTCCAGCCATTCCACCCGCCACCATGCCTCCCGCGACGCCGCCTGCGCTTCCGCCAGAGGAGCCTCCAGCCATTCCGCCCGCCGCGCCCCCCGCGCTTCCACCCGCGGAGCCTCCAGCCATTCCGCCCGCCGCCATGCCTCCCGCGACGCCGCCCGCCATTCCGCCGGCCACCATTCCTCCCGCGACGCCGCCGGCGGAGCCTCCCGCCATTCCGCCCGCCACCATCCCTCCCGCGACGCCGCCCGCGGAGCCTCCCGCCATTCCGCCCGCCACCATCCCTCCCGCTGCGCCGCCCGCGGAGCCTCCCGACATTCCGCCGGCCACCATTCCTCCCGCGACGCCGCCTGCGCTTCCGCCAGCGCCACCACCTGCACTTCCGCCAGCCGCGCCCCCGTCGAGCGGAGTCTGCAGCAACGAGAGTTCGACCGGCTCGATGCTGCCGCGCACGAACGAGACACGCTTCGCGTCGACCATGTCGGGCTCGGCGTCACACGAGCCACGGTGAATCGACGCGCGCACCTCGATGGTGTCGCCGAGCGTCGTCCCTTGCGGAATGCCCACGCGCAACGTGCCCATGCGCGGCCTCGAGCCGAGGTCGAGGTCCTGGCGGACGAAGCGCTCGACGTCGCTCCCGATGGAGGCCGCGTCGACCGCTGCGACCCGCACGCACGCGGGCCCGTCATCGAGGCGGGTGTACGTCACCCGCGCGAGAATCACCGACTCGAGGACGCTCGACTCGCAGGCCGACATCGCCACCACCACCAACGCCAGCCGCTTCATCCCTCACCCCTTCACGAAGACCGTGCCGCGTCGACCCGGCTCGAGCGCTTCGTCGAGAATGGCCGACTCCGGCGACAACCCCACGATGTGAATCGCGTCGATGCCTTCCTCGAGCATGGCGAGGCTCTCCTCGACTTTGGGAATCATGCCACCCTGGATGACGCCGGCGCCAATCTGCGCCTTCGCCTCGGCCGGGGTGAGCCTTGGAATGCGCGTCGAGGGGTCGTTCTTGTCTCGCAGCACGCCGGGAACGTTCGACACCAGGAGCAGTTTGGCGGCGCGCAGCCTGCCCGCCACCCGCGTCGCCACGGTGTCGGCGTTGACGTTGAAGACGCGCCCGGCGGCGTCTCCGGCGAGCGAGCCGAGCGCCACCACCACGCCGCGCTCCGCGAGGGTCTCGAGCAACGTGACGTTCACCGCCGCGATGTCGCCGACGAGGCCATAGTCCACCGGAGCGGGCTCTCCGGCCACCACCACCGGCGGCCGCCGCGACGCGTCCACGAGGCCCGCCGACACGCCCGTGGTGCAGAGCGCGGGCACGCCCGAGAGGCGGAGCGCGCTGGCGACGTTGACCGAGACCTGCCCGGCGAGCGTCATCTTCATCACCTCGAGCGTGGCCTCGTCGGTGACCCGCTGCCCGGCCACCTGCTTCGTCTCGAGGCCGAGCCGCTTCGCCAGGTCGGTCGCCTGGGGCCCACCGCCGTGCACGACACACAGCTTGATGCCAGCGTCGAGGAACGCCTTCACCGCGGCGCCGACGGTACGCGAGAGGCGGCCCACGTCCTGCGCGAGCTCGCCGCCAATCTTCACCACGAACCACCGGCCCCGGTACTCAGCAAGAGTCGTCACGCCGCGCCGCCTACCACGGCTGCGCCCGGGCACTTCAACCCTCTGGGCCAGTTCAGTGCCGGTGAACGCGTCACGCGAAGTGAATGCCCGGCCAGCTCGGCAGCGGAGGCGCCTTCACCGGCGGACGCAGCACCGCGAGCGGATACGTGCACGACTGGCCCATGAGGATGCCCGCTGGCCGGTGGTTGCCGCTGGCGCGAATTCCACCGAACGGGAGCCTCCCGCTGGCGCCCGCGCTCGACCGGTTCCAATGCAGCACTCCGACGCGCACCTCGTCGACGCACTGCTCGAAGGCGTCCTCGCTCGAGGTGAAGACGGCAGCCGAGAGCCCGAACTCGGTGTCGTTCGCGACGGCGATGGCCTGGTCGAGTGAGTCGACGACGATGACGGCGAGGTCTGGCGCGAAGAGCTCGGTGTCGGTGTAGCCGGGAAGGCGGGTGAGCCCCTTTGGCGCGACGTGCACGGCGGGCCGCACGTAGAAGCCCTGACGTCCCGGGACTTCGACGACACCAGCGGGCGCGACGGCCTCGAAGCCAGCGGCGACAGCGCGAGCCTGGGCCTCGAGGAGATGGCGGCGCGTCGTGTCCGAGATGACCGGCCCCATGAAGACGCCCTCGTCGAAGACGTGGCCGACGGACACCGAGCGGGCGGCGGCCGCGAGCTTCTCGACGAAGGCCGGTGCCACGCCTCGGGTGACGATGACGCGCGAGGTGGCGGTGCAGCGCTGGCCAGCGGTGGCGAAGCCCGAGAAGGCCACCTCGCGCACGGTGCGCTCCAGGTCGCAGTCGTCGAGCACGAGGCTCGCGTTCTTGCCACCGAGCTCGAGCGCCACCAGCAGTCCCGGGCGGTGCGCGTTCGCCGCCACGATGCGCTGCCCGACCGGCACCGAGCCAGTGAAGAGAATCGCGTCGAGTCCCGGGTGCGTGACGAGCTTCTCGGCCGTCGAGACCGCGCCCTGCACGAGGTTGAAGACGCCGGGCGGGAAGCCTGCGGCCTCGAAGCACTTCGCCATCAGCACGGCCGTCCCCGCGCCCTTGTCCGACGGCTTGAAGACGACGGTGTTTCCGGTGAGGAGCGCCGGCACGAGCTGGCCGTTGGGCAGGTGGCCCGGGAAGTTGAAGGGGCCGATGACGGCGACGACGCCGTGCGGGCGGTGGCGAATCTCTCCAGGCAGGTCGGCGATGCGGTGGTCGGTGACGAACGCGGCGCCTTCACCGAGCGAGACGTCGACCTTCGTCACCATCGCGGCGACCTCGGTCTTCGCTTCCCACAGCGGCTTGCCGATCTCCCGCGCGATGCAGCGAGCGAGCTCGTCGGCGTGGGCGGTGAGCTGGGCCTGGTACTTCTCGAGCAGAGTCGCGCGGGCGTCCTGTCCAAGCCGGCGCCAGGCCGGAAACGCGCTCCGGGCCGCGTCGATGGCGAGGTCGACGTGCGCGAGCGAGACGGGGTGGCGCCCCACCACGTCGGACTGATCAGCCGGGCTGCGCACCTCGAGCACCGCGTCTGGGGTGACGGCATCGACGAAGCGACCAGCGATGAAGTCGGAAGGCATGCGCGCCTTGAAGCATCCGCGACCGGCGCGCGCCAGTCTCGGGGCGTCCGGCTGAGTTTCGTTCGAGAGCGTGTTCACCGCGTGCCTTCTGCTCCGAGCTGCGTCCCCGAGGCCCGCCAACCGCTGTCTCCCGAACCGGCCCGCCCCACTTGCGATGCACCTGGCGAGACCGCGACCCTCGGAACTCAACGCACCGCGCTTCGCGTTCGTGGTGCCGCTGATTGAGAATCTGGGGCTGTTCCTCGAGGTGCACGTGCGCTGTGGTTTCGGCCGCAAGTTCGCCATCGGTCTCGGAGGCACCGCTGGCGCTGAGTACTCGCGGCTGCCGTAGCTCCAGGCGTTGGCGGGCAGCATCTGTTCATCACCCCGGGTTCACGACGACACGCACTTGACAGGTACGTCTGGCGTGCGACTCAGACTGCCATGAAGGGCACGTGGTGTGGCGATGACGGGCCGTTGGTCTTGCTCAGGCAACGCGAGGCGAGTCGTTGGCGGGGCATCTGTTTCGTCAACGACGACGGCGAGGAGGACGTGGATGAGGACCCGCTGACGTCGGGCCGCTCCGACTACTCGCGCGTCTGCCTGGCGTTGGGTGAAGCGGCGCAGGCGGCCGTCGTGAAGTTTGAGGGCGGTGAGGTGCTCGCGCTGGAGACCACGGGCCATCAGGCGCGTTTGGTGAGCAGCCCCAAAGGCCTCATCGTCGCGAAGTGGGTCTGCGCTCCCGATGAAGCGGCGGCGAATCGCGCGTTGGTGAAGCTGCCGCGGCTTGAGTGGAAGAAGACGGGCGTGCGGTGGCGGCTCTCAGCTCGAGGTGTGGTCGGGCTGCTTGCGGCGGCGGCGGCGGGAGAAGAAGGGCTGGCCGCGACGGCCATGCTGGAGAAGGGCGACTACGTCGTTGAGACCGCGACGTACGCGCCCGCTGAAGACACTGGGTTCGTGTTGTGGCGGCTTCGCCGAAACGGGTGAAGCGCGAGGCCGTGGCTTCTCTTCGCTGTCTACGACTCCGCACTGCCCTTCGACGCAGCGTGCTGCTGAGCCTGCCGAACGCTTCATGCGTCCGTGCGAACGCTCTCGAGGCCTCGCGAGAGACCGGGTGCGGCCTCCTTGCTGCGACCGAGGCGGGGCTGGCTCCCAACGCGAGCCCCAAGGACGCCTGCTCGAGCCAGCTTCACCGCGTTATTCGTCACGAGTGACGCCGGCTCCGGTGGCGCTCGTCGGTACGCTTCGGCGTCGCGGACGGGCTCCTCGCCGGCGCCATGGTGCTCGCCCTGGTCCGCGCGTGCTGCTGGTGGGCGCTCCGAAGCATCGAGGGTCGAGGACCCGCTGAGGGCTTCGTGCGTCGGTGCGAAACGACCGACCGCCGAGGGCGGCGCTCTCTCCGGGACGTGTCCACCTGTTGACGGTTTTGGTCAACACATTGACGTCAACCTGTTGACGGTTTCCGTCAACACGTGGACACCTCTGGAAAAGCGACCGCCCCTCCGGCCCTTTCTGCCAGAGGTCGAGCGACCCAGAGCCGTCGCTTCATTCGATGGGCACCTGATGCCTCTCCCGAGTTCGACGCAGGGAACTCGAGCTCGCCGCGGATCCGCACCACGGATGCGGCGGCTCACCACCCTGCCACGTCGGGCTCGTGACGGAGCACCACGAGGTCCTCGCCCACGACTGGCTGCAAGCCCGCACGCTCGACCAGCGACTCCGTCACCTCGGTCGACTCACACTCACTTCTTCGGTGCAGCAGCGGGTGCAGGTGCTTCCGCCTCAGCCTCGGGCGTCGGCTTCGCCTTCTTCTTCCCGCTCGGCGCGGCGGTGGTGGTGACGCCCGAGCTCGGTGGAGGCGCGGCACCTCCAGCAGCGGGCGCGGGGGCTGGCGCAGGAGCCGGTGCCGGAGCAGGCGCCTGGGCCAGCGCGAGGGCAGCGACGAGGGTCAGAGCAACGGTCAGGGCTTTCATGGGGTTGGCCTCGTTCAAGGGGTCTGGGGAACAGCGGCTTCGACGGGGTGGCCGAAAACTCATTCAGCGCCACAAACGCGGCTATCCTGCCGCAAAACCATGGCCTCTTCCGACCTCCTTTCGCGCCTCGACGCCTGCGCGGCGACGATTCGGCAACGCGCTCCGAACTTCACGCCGCGGCTCGGCCTCATCCTCGGGAGCGGCCTGGGCGCCTTCGCCGACAGCCTCGAGCGCGCCGTGGTGATTCCCTACTCCGAGCTCCCCGACTTCCCTCGCTCCTCGGTGCACGGGCATGCGGGCCGGCTGGTGCTCGGCTACCACCAGGGCACCCTGCCCGTCGTCACGATGCAGGGCCGCGTGCACTTCTACGAGGGCTACCAGCCGTGGCAGGTGGGCTTCCCCACGCGGGTGCTCTGCAGGCTGGGCATCAAGGGCCTGGTGGTGACGAACGCCGCGGGTGGCATCAACACCGGCTTCGGCGTCGGCGACCTGATGGCCATCACCGACCACCTGAACCTCTCGGGCTACAACCCGCTCGTCGGGCCGAACGACGAGACGCTGGGGCCCCGCTTCCCCGACATGAGCCACGCGTACGACCCGGCCTTCCTCGCCGCCCTGCGCACCTCGGCCGTGCAAGAGAACGTGCCCCTGCGCGAAGGCGTCTACGTCAGCCTCTCAGGCCCCAGCTACGAGACGCCCGCCGAGATTCGCATGCTGCGCACGCTCGGCGCCGACGCGGTGGGCATGTCGACCGTGCCTGAAGTCATCGTCGCCGCCCACATGGGCGTGAAGGTGGCCGGCATCTCGTGCATCACCAACCTCGCAGCCGGCCTGTCGAAGCACAAGCTGTCGCACGACGAGGTGTCCGAGACGGCCGACCGCGTGAAAGACGTCTTCAGCCGACTGCTCACGCGGTTCTTGTCGAACCTCGGGCAGTCCGTGTAACGGAGCCGAACCCATGGCGATGGATGCGAAGAAGCGCGAGCTCCTGAAGAAGATTCGTGGCGACGAGCGGCGGGACTCTCCGCGCGTGCCGATGACGTTCCTCTTGCGGGACGTCGCGAACCCGAAGGCCGGCTGGGAAGAGCGCCACGGCGACCTGTCCATCGGCGGCATCGCCTGGAAGGGCAAGACGCCTCCCCATGGCACCACCGTCGACGTGCGCTTCCGGCTCATGGGCGTGCCGAAGGAAATCCTCTGCAAGGGGGAAATCATTCGCGTCGTCGACCAGGGCCAGAACATCGAGTTCCGCGTGCGCTTCACGGAACTCGACGTCACCAGCGAGCTGGCCATCGCCAAGTACCTCGACGAGTGGATCGAGACGAACGCCTGACGGCGGCGGTCAGCCCGCCTTCGCCTGAAGCAGGCGCTCGACCATGTCGGGTACTCGAATGACGCGCGCGTGGACCGCGTTGATCAGGTCACTGAGAGCATCGGTGCCTGGAAGGACTTCCAACAGGCTCCCGCCGCCGTCCATCACGACCATCACCTGCTTCTCAATCCAGTAGAACTCGTCGTTCGCCCCGTCATACTCGCGCGCGGAGTACTCTGCGATTCCAAGTTCGACGCCGTCGAATGCGGTTCGGAAAGCCATCAGGGACGCAACATGGCCCGAACCGGGCAATGGGATGCGCTCGACACGCCTCCAAGTCAGGTGACCCTCCCTCGTAAGGTCCGTCAGTCTTCGTTGGAGCTTCTGGGCGGCTTCGACTGCGACGGTAGATGCCATGATGCTCGTTCCTTCTCATGAGTGAGTCTGTCGAGTACCTGCCCGAAGAGCAACCCCACGTTCATCGCCTGGTCGGAACTCCGGCTGGTCAGGAGGACGACAAGACTCTGAAATTGGACCTTCTCCCGGTCGATCA
>JALOQF010000533.1 GCA_025459425.1 Myxococcaceae bacterium
CCGCGCACAGCTCGCGAACTCGCCGGGGCCGATCTCTGATCTCGCCTGGAGCCCCGACGCGTCACGCCTCGCCGTCGCAGCGAACAACCGCCTCGTCATACTGACCCGCGCCCAGCTCGGGCTCTGACCTGTCAACGCCGCTGACAGCGGTGGTGAGCACTGCGCGTGGCACCGGCTGTCGCGCGCGACGACGGGCTCCGCACACGCACCGACGCACTCCCGCGGAACATTTCTCCACGATGGTTTGGCACGACCGCTGCGCGATCCGCCGACACGCGCGGAGCGAAACCCGCGCGTTTCACTCTCGCGTTGGAGCCCCTCGATGTGGCGTGTCTGCCTGGTCACGGTGTTGTCGGCATGTGGCGCGGTCGTTCCCGAGGCCGAGCCTCTTGTCCCGATGACGAGCAGCCCGACGAACGACGCGGGCCCCCTCGAGCCGCCCGACGCGGGCGTCCAGTCCTCCCTGGCCCAGGACGCCGGCAGCGCGGGTGGTGGCAGCGGTGGAGGCTCCGCCACCGTCATCGATGCGGGCTCCACGCTCAGTCCCGCCTCCGTCGATGCTGGCACGTCTTCTCCGTGTACGACGGGCGTCACGGGCGCGCGCGACCGCACCGTCACCGTGATGCACGGCGGGCTGGCGCGCACCGCGAACGTGCACCTGCCCGCGTCGTGGAACGGCCGATCGCCACGCGCGGTGGTGCTGAACTTCCACGGCCGCAACTCGACGCCGACACAGCAGAACCTGCTCTCGGGAATGAACGCGCTGTCGGACCGCGAGGGCTTCATCGCGGTGCACCCGCAGGGCGTCGGCAACACGTGGAACGCCGGGCTGTGCTGCGGAGAAGCCCAGACGCGCCGCCTCGACGACGTGGGCTTCGTGCGCGCGCTGCTCGACTCGCTCGAGGCGTCTTTCTGCATCGACGACAAGCGCGTGTACGCGACGGGGTTGTCGAACGGAGGCTTCCTCTCGCACCGCCTGGGCTGCGAGCTGTCGGGCCGCATCGCGTGCCCGTGCTGCACCTTCACGGCACGGCGGACTCCATCGTCCCCTACGGTGGGTTCGCGAGCGTGGCGAGCGTGGACGACACGATGGCCGGCTGGGCGCGGCGGAACGGCTGCGCGTCGAACCGCACGCCGCTGTTCTCCCGTGGAGACGTCACGTGCGAGCAATGGCCGGGCTGCCGGAGCGGCACGCGCGTGCACCTCTGCCGCGTTCAGGGTGGTGGTCACCAATGGCCGGGGGGCTTCACGATTCCGGGGCTGGGCGCGAACACGAATGCGATCGACGCGAGCGCCGAGGCGTGGGCGTTCTTCGAGCAGCACGCGCTGCCGTGAGGCCATGTCGAACGATCGGCTCACGATCGCGAGGTCGTGAGTCCCTGAATGCACCCGCGCTGGCGAGCGGAGTTCCCCTCGAATCGCAGGTTCCGGCGCGAGCCGGAGGTCAGGGACGACGCGCGAGGAACCGGGTGAGCGCCAGCTCGGTCTTCGCGTCCTGGATCGCTCCAGTCTCGAGCGCGGCCTGGAGCGACTCGAGCGTCCTCCAGCGCAGCGTGCCGCCCTCTTCGAGCGGGCTCCCATCTCCCGGTGGCGGCGCCAACACCCGGCCCGTCACCTCGACGTGCGTCAGGTAGATCTTCTCGCTGATGATGCCCGGCGCGACGAAGAACGGCGGGCCGAGGTGCTGCACCTCGTCGGCCTCGACGCGCAGGCCTGCCTCTTCCCACGCTTCTTCCGCGGCACGCGCCCGAATCGCCTCTTCGCCCGAGTCGCCCGGCTCGAGCAGCCCCGCGACGATCTCTTCGCAGAAGAGCCACTCGCGCGACTCCGGGAGCACCGGCGACTTCTCTCGCCGGAACCAGGCCGCCGGCCGCAGGTTCTGCCGGGTGAGGAACTCGAGGCCCGCGTCACCCCGCCGCCACACGAGCACCGCCACCGCGTCGAGCTTCGGTCGATCGACGACGTCGACCCGGTAGACGGGCGAATGCGAGCCATCGGCGCGGCGATTGCGCACCCGCAGGCGACGCACCTGCAGGAAGCCCTCGTCACAGCGGGCGGTGGACGAGAAGTCCTCGACGATCTCCAGCGCGGTCACGGTCTCGTGGCGGCTCACACTTCGTGGCTTTACCAGACCGGCCCCGTTGCATACGGTGCCCCGCGTCGTTCCTCCAGGCCGCGCCCCCCGAAAGTCGCCCCCGTCCATGCGCCTCCTCCGAAGCCTCGCCTTCCTCGCCATCGGCCTCGTCCATGGCTCGTGTCTGCCCGTCGTCGAGGGCCCCGACGTGCAGCTCGCCGGCAAGCAGGTGCGGCTGACGCTGCTCCACACCTCGGACCTCCACTCGCGACTGTTGCCGTACGACTTCCGGCCGCTGCGCACCGACATCGACCTCGGCCTCATTCCCGAGGCGGGCCCGTTCGGCGGCGCCGCGCGCATGGCGGCCATCATCAAGCGGGAGCGCGCCAACGCCGACCGCGTGCTGCACCTCGACTCGGGTGACAGCTACCAGGGCGCCCCCATCTTCAACGTCAACCTCGGCGAGGCCGAGTACCGGTTCCTCACGTTGACCGGCCTCGACGCCGCCGTCATCGGCAACCACGAGTTCGACGCCGGCGCCTTCAACTTCACCAGGCAGGCGAAAGAGGCCGCGCGCTTTCCGGTGCTCGCCGCCAACTACGAGTGGGAAGACTACCGCAGCCCCGTCTCGAACAACCCGTCGAACACCACGGCGCTCTATTCGCAGCCGTACACCCTGCGGAACGTCGGAGGCCTGCGCGTCGCCATCATCGGGCTCGCGAACATCGGCTCGCTCAACTCCATCGTCGAGCAGGGCAACTCGCTGCAGGCGATTCCCCTCGAGCAGAACGAGATCGTGCGCGGGTACGTCGAGTTCCTGCGGCCGTCGGTCGACCTCATCCTGCTGACGAGCCACGCCGGCCTCACCGAAGATCAGGATCTCGTCGAGGGCTACGACGCGTTCTACGAGTGGAGCATCGCCAAGCGCTTCGTGAAGCGCCCGCAGTGGCCCTGGCAGCTGATCGAGGCGTTCGGAGACACCGACGCCGACGGGTTCCCCACGAGCGACTCGACGATCGTTCGCGTGCAGATCCCCGGGGTCGAGGGCATCGACGCGATCCTCGGTGGCCACCTGCACATCGTGCTCAACCCGCCGCAGCTGCTCCGCGACCCGAACGGCCGCCGCGTCATCTTGAGCCACGGCGGGGCCTTCTCGAAGTACGTCAATCGCCTCGACCTCGTCATCCAGATGCCCGAGAAGGACGGCAACGTGTACGAGGGCGGTGAGATTCTCTCGCACGACTTCAAGGTGTTCCCCATCGACTCGGTGTGGTGCTCCGACGCGCTCCACCAGCTCTACCGGGAGCAGTTCTGGGCGCCGGGATCGTTCATTCGAGACCCGCGCGTGCTCGCCGGCATCGAGGCCTGCAAGCAGCAGGAAGACCGCGACACCGCGCAGCTCCTGCTGAACTACATCACCGACCTCGACTCGAAGCTGGCCCTCACCTCGCTGTTCGCCTACGCGCCGCGCGACATCGCCCGCCGCAACAACTCGACCGGCGGAGACAGCCCCCTCGGCAACATGACGTCCGACTCGATGCGGCGCCGCCGCGGCATCGAGGCCGAGGTGGCCATCACGAACTCGCTGGGCATTCGCGACAACCTCTACGCGGGCCCGGTCAGCATCGAGTCGATGTTCAACGTGTTCCCCTTCGAGAACACCATCAACGTCATGTTCCTCTCGGGTCGCGAGATGCAGGAGCTGTTCGACTTCATCACCGAGCGCTCCAACGGCCGCGGCTGCGTGAGCCAGGCGCAGATCTCGGGCGCGCGCTTCACCATGGACTGCGCCCAGGCCCAGCTCAACCAGCTCCGCCTGCCCTGCGACCCCAACGGCGACGCCTCGGACTGCCCCAACGACGGCCGTACCCAGGGCCGGGCCCCCTGGCAGTGCCTCACCGACGCCCAGACCGGCGGCGGGCGCTGCTGGTCGAGCCCGGCGACGAACCTCACCATCAACGGCCAGCCGCTGCAGATCAACGAGTCGTACCGCATCGCGGTGAACGACTACATCGCGCGCGGCGGCTCCGGCTTCCTCGTGCTCAAGCGCAACACCACCCGCATCGAGTCGGGCATTCCGCTGCGCGACTCGCTCATCGGCTTCATGCAGGCGTTCTGCACCTGCACCGACCTGCTCGCCGCGCGCACCGACGGCTTCGGCAACATCATCGGGTCGGCCGGGCAGCCCTGCGGCTCGCGAGACCCCGACGTGCCCAGCCGGTGGATCGTCGACCCCCAGGAGCTGTCGTTCTGCAACCAGGCGAGCAGCTACGCCGCGGCGCTGACGGTGGGCGAGAACGAGGGCTGCTCGTGCCGCGAGGCGTTCCGCGGCGCGTCCGACTGCCCCAACGCGAAGGACGTCGCGGCCCAGTGCCTGCGCGATCTGCCTCCCGGCCCCGACACCGGCAAGTGCAGCTGCCGCGATGCGCTGGCGGGCAGCCCCGTGTGCGGCAACGTCACGCGCGCGGTGCAGGGCTTCTGCGAAAACCCGCTCTCGATTCCCATCGCCGTCGGCCGTGAAGACGGCCGCATCGGGCGGAGGGTGAAGTGATGTCGTC
>JALOQF010000187.1 GCA_025459425.1 Myxococcaceae bacterium
CCACCGACGGCAACAGCCCACCGCGCGCGTCGACCCACGGCGTGCGCGTGAAGCCGGCCTGCTCGAGGAAGGCCGAATCGACCGAGCGATGCACCCGTACGGGTCGGACAAACACCGTGCGCGCCGCCGTGACGTGAACGTTCCGGCCCACGTGGAAGCGCTGCCAGATGCTCTCCCAGACGGCTTCCCGATCGAGCCGGGTGCCCGCGAAGGGTGGCGCCACGATGGTCGACCGCCCCTTCGGCCACGCGTACCCGTCGGAGTACCAGGGGTCGGACAGGCCCTCGAGCTCGCCCGGCTGGTGCGAGAACCGCGGCTTGCCCTTCGCGCGGAGCGTGCCGTCCGGCGCGGTCGGGCCTTCCTTGACGTCGAGCGTCAGGGCGAGATCGGCCAACGTGCCCGCGCTCTCGGGCGGAATCGAGATGGTGTGCTTGCCCCAGTTGGTGGGCTCGTTCGGCGCGTGCACCGCCATCAGCTCGAAGCCGCGGCCATACGACGAGGCCTGGGTGTCGGGCCGGGCGAGCAGCTTGAGCACCGTCACGTCCTGCGGAGACGAGAGGAACAAGCCGTCGATGCGGCGATAGCCGGCGTCCACCGCGTGATCGAGCGGGAGGTCGAGCTGCACCCGCCAGGCGCGCGAGAGCTCCGTCTTGTACAGATCCGCGTCCGCCTTGAGGCGCCTCGTCACGCGCGCGGGAATGAGCTGCGCGGGGAGGGCGGCGAGCATCGCCGAGGAGGGAGCAAGCGACAGCACCTCACCGATGAGCTCGACCAACGGCCGCACGCTGCCGCTCGACCGGAACACGTGGAGCGACGCGTAGAACACCGACGCGAGGGCCCGGTCGTAGCTGCCCGCGGACTCGGTGCGGCCCTGCTCCCACTCGCTGACGTACTCGACGAGGGCTGGCGCGCCCTCGGGCCAGCGGTGGTGAACCGCCCGGTGCGTGGCCAGCACCGCGCCCACCGTCACGTCGAGGGTCGGCTCGTGCGAGCGGAAGGTGAGGGACCCCTGCGCGGCATCGAGGGCCTCGGCGCTCGCCATCACGGCCTCGGTCGAGGAGCGCAGGTTGGTGCCTCGCCACTGCGGCAGCTTCCAGTTGAGCATGCGCGGGTGCGCCGGCTTGCCCGCCTCACGGGTGCCGGTGCCGATGAAGAATTCCTGCTCGCCGGGCTCGTCTCCGGGGTTGGGCCGCTGGAAGCTCCAGGTGATTCGGGCCGGGTCGAGGAGGGCCTCGACGGTCCGCGACAGGGCGTCGTCCATGCGCGCGGCGCAGCATACGCCGCGAGCGAAGCGAAAGAAGGTAGAACCATCGTGGTGATGCGACTGTTCCCGCTCGTCGTCTGGCTGCTCGCTTCCGTCGCGTGGGCACAGGCCGACGCGGGCACCGCCAGGCCCGTCGTCTCGGTGCTGTACTTCGAGATCGACGATCGGCTCGGCGAGCTCACCATCTTCCGCAAGGGCCTCGCCGAGATGCTCATCACCGACCTGGTCGAGAGCCGGCAGCTCTCCGTCGTCGAGCGCTCGCGGCTGGAAGAGGTGCTCAAGGAGCAGAAGCTACAGGGCACGAAGGCCTTCGATCAGTCCACCGCGGTGAGGCTCGGCCAGCTCCTCGGCGCGCAGTACCAGGTGACTGGCACGGTCCTCCCGCACGTGAAGGGCAAGCTGCTCATCGACGCCCGGGTGATCTCGGTGCTCGAGGCGCGCGTCATCGCGAGCGCGCGCGCGGTGGTGGTCGACGACGACGTGCTGGCGGGCGAGCAGGAGCTGGTGGCGAAGCTGCTGAAGGGCCTCACCGACCCGACGCGGCTGTCGCTGACGCCGCCGCCAAAGCGCGCGTACAAGCTCCCGCTGCAGACCGCGGTGACGTACGCGCAGGCCCTCGACGCGAAGGACGCGAAGCAGCCCGAGAAGCAGAAGGTGCTCCTCACCGAGGTGCTCAAAGCGCAGCCCGACTTCATTCTGGCGCGCGTCGACCTCGCGGCGCTGGCAAAGTAGGCCCATGGCCGTCGAGCTCGAGCCGTTGTTGAACCGCCTCGCTGGCTATGCGCCGCACTTCGGCCGGCTGCAGGCCGATCTCGAGGCGATGGTGAGCCGCGGCCGCGCCGGCGACTACAAGGGCGTGATGCAGAACGCGCGGCTGGTGCTCGAGGCGCTGCTGCGCTCGCTGGTGAGTGAGGAGCTCAAGCAGACGCCCGGCAAGGCGATGCTGGACGAGCTGATCACGAAGTTCCGCCAGCAGGCGAACGCGGGCGTGGTGCCGACGACGATCCTCGCGCACATGGGCACCGTGCAGGCGTGGGGCAACCTGTCGTCGCACGATCACGCGGGAAAGCTCGACGATCAGGGCGTGAGCGTCGGCCAGGAAGAGGTCGTCGCCTCGCTCAACTCGATGCTCGCGGTGCTGAGCTGGTTCGCGACGCGCCGGGGCATCACCATCGACCCGAACCTCCGCACGCCAGCGCCGGTGACGGCTTCGGGCACCACTTCGCCACAGCTCGCCGCTCCGGCGCCGAAGGCTCGCAGTCCGTTGCCGCTCGTCGGTGGGGTGGTGGCGCTCGCGGTCCTGGCCGGCATCGGCTTCGTCGTCACCCGGCCGCCTCCAGCACCGCCGATCTCGCCGACGCCGGTGGCGTCACCCTTCACGAAGCTCGACGCCATCTACGCAGGGTGGAAGGAGCCCGTTCCCCCCATCGCGTGCCGCCGCCCCGACGACGCCGCCCGTCTCGCGGCGATCGCGACCGACGCCACGGCGCTGGCGCTCGTCGACCCGACGCCCGAGTCGGCCTACCTCGTCGCGCGGGCGACCTGGGAGCAGGACGGCACCCGGCACCCCTCACTCGAGCGCGCGCTCGGCTGTCCCGGCTTCGCGGCGGCCTTCAACCTCGCGGGCCGCATCGCGCTCAAGGGCAAGGACGTCGACCAGGCCCGTCGCCACTTCATCGCGGCCGTCGCGGCGGCGCCCTCGTTCGTCAACGCGCGCTTCAACCTCGCGCTCTTGCTGCTCCAGGCAGGCGAGCTCGACGAGGCCCGCGACAAGCTCGACCGCTTGATCGGCGATCAACCCGACTTCGGTGAGCCCTTCCTGCTCCGCGCGGCCATCTTCGAGCTCAAGGGCGACGCGGCCAGGGCGGGGCAGGACGCCTGCGAGGCGGCCCGGCTGGGCGTCGACAAGGCGAAGGCCGAATGCGCCCGGCTCGCGCCGAAGTGAACCCTCACTGAAATCAGGAACCCCGGCTGAAGTCGTGCTAGGTCGCTGGCGAATGGACGCCGCCGCCGCGCTCCGCGCGAGCCCGCTGCTCTCAGGTTTCACGGACACCGGGGTCGGCATTCTCGCCGGCATCGCCTCGCCGCGGACCTACCCCGCGGGCACGCCGCTCTTCGTCGAGAACATGGTGAGCGACACCCTCATCATCATCGGTGACGGGCGCGTGTCGCTCAGCACGAAGAACGACAAGGGGGCCGATCTGTCGATGGGCGAGCTCGGGCCTGGCGACTGGCTGGGCGAGCTGAGCCTCATCACCACGGGCCAGCGCCAGTGCACCGCGACGGCCGTCACCGCGGTCACGGCCTTCGAGATTCGTCAGGCCGACTTCCAGAAGCTGATGGGCGTCAAGCCGCAGGCCTGCATCAAGCTGCTCATGGCCATCTGCACGTCGTTCGGTCAGAAGATCATCACCACGAAGGACGCGCTGAAGACCCTCGTCAAGCCGTAGGTGGGCCACGGGCCACGAAGCGCCCAACCCTCGGCGCCGCTTCGGTCTTCCCGTCCTGACCGGCCGGTGTCGCCCGTGCTTGAACGACCCGGCTCAGTGGGTTACCCACCGCTCATGCGCGCACTGTTCCCGGCCGTCGCCGCGGTCCTCCTCTCGTCGTCGGCTCTTGCGTCGTCGCAGGGCGACTGGTTTGCCAGCCTCTACACGGGTGACGGCGTCGAGCTGCGCAATGACGAGCGCATCTTCGCCCTCTTCGCGATCTTCAACGCGATGGGCTTCGATCAGGGCCCAGTGACGCGCAGCAACCCGATTCCCAAGGTGGTCTACCACCCGGTGCGCCAGGCCGTGCGCGGCCGCGTCATCGGCGGAGACCCCGAGGTGCGCAAGGCCGCCGACGCCTTCTTCGACGCGCACCAGGTGCCGTTGCGCCGCTACCTCTCGTACGTCGTCGGCACCTCGCAGCCGCCGTTCGGCACGGGGGCCAAGGCGAAGGACCTGCAGGATCTCAAGGGCCTCGAGGGCGTGCTGCAGAAGGCCTGGACGGGCTGGAAGCTCGACGAGCTGATGGCGCAGGTCCAGGGCGACTACCGCAAGGCGCTCAAGGGGTACCTGTCGGTGCTCGACGGGCCGCTGTCGAAGGCTCGCGCGACGCTCAAGACGCCCGAGAGCCAGGAAGCCCTGCTGGTGGTGAACCTCCTCGACGCGCAGGACACGGTGCGCGCGGTGGCGGGTGAGAACGGAGAGGCTTTCCTGATCGTGGGCCCGTCCGACAAGCCGAACGTCGAGGGGTTGGTGCGTGAGTTCGCGCGGTTGTCGATCGAGCCCCAGGTGGCGAAGAAGATCGCCGGGTGGGGCGGCGGCGCCCAGGTGCTCCGCGAGGCCCAGCTGGCCGGCGCCACCGAGCAGAACGTGCAGGACTACGCGACGGCGGTGCTGACGCTGGCGGTGGCGCTCCGCGCGATGGACGCCAACGACGCCGCCTGGGAGGCCGCCTCGAACCGCGGCTACTTCGGCGTGAAGGCCGTCGCGAAGATGTTCGACGACGGCAAGCCAGTCGAAGGGTGGGTGCTGGACGCCATGCAACGGGTTGAAACCAGCCGCCCTGGTCCCAAGAAGTAAGGGGCAAGTGGACAGCTTCCTCTTCAGCCTCGTCGGCAGCACCAGCGGCGTCTTCGCCTACCTGGTGGTGTTCGGCATCTTGTTCATCTGCGGCCTCGGGCTCCCGCTGCCGGAAGACGTGTCGCTCATTCTGGGCGGCTACCTCGTCCACGACGGCAAGGCGCGGCTCGACCTGATGATGCTGACCGGCTACCTCGGCATCATCGTTGGCGACTCGATGATCTTCTTCTTCGGCCGGCGGGTCGGCTCGAAGGTGGGCGCGAAGCCGACCGGGTTCTTCGCCCGCATCGTCACGCCCGAGAAGCGGGCGCGGGTCGAGCAGCTCTTCAAGAAGCACGGCGAGAAGATCGTGATGATCGCGCGCTTCCTGCCCGGGGTTCGCGCCGTGACGTACTTCACGGCGGGCTCGGTGGGCATGAAGTGGTCGCGCTTCGCGCTGTACGACTCGATCGCGGCGCTCGGGTCGGCTCCCATCTTCGTCTACCTCGGTTTCAAGTTCGGGGGCGAACTCGACCAGCTCATCGGCGCGATCAAGCGCGGCCAGCGGAACGTCCTCATCGCCCTCGTCATCATCGGCGTCGTCGGGTTCCTCATCAGCCGCTGGCGCGCGAAGCGTGAGCAGAAGCTCAACGAAGAGGCGCTCAAGGCGGCCCAGACGGCCCCAGCGCCAAGCGAGCCTCCCGCGCCCTCGGCGTCCTGACGGTCGAGGCCGGGGAGCTGGCGGGCCATGGTCCTCCCCGAGCAAAGGTCGACAAGAAGGGCAGCTCCCGCCGCGTCGCCGTCGCAGCGACCTGAACGAGGCGCTGCTCGGCGGCCCCTGGTGGCTGCTTCGAGAGACTCGGATGAGGGAGGCGTTCCTTCGCGGCGGTGGTCGACCTCCGCAGCTTCTTCGCCTGCCGCACGCGCTCGTCCATCTGAGCTGAGGGGAGCGCGAAGCAACGGCGAGAGACTCAGCGCCGAAATGACGAGTCCTTCCTTCGCGGCGGTGGTCGACTTTCTCAGCCTCTTCGCCTGCCGCACGCCCTCGTCCATCCGAGCTGAGCGCAGCGGGAGAGGCAGCTGCGAGAGACTCACAGCCGAATGACGAGGCCTTCCTTCGCGGCGATGGTCGACTTCCGCAGCTTCTTCGCCTGGCGCACGAGCTCGTCCATGGCGTCGTCGTGGCGGGTGGGCTCATGGTGGAAGAGCACGAGCGTTCCGACCCGGGCCTCGTCGGCCACCTTGATGGACGTCTCGAGCGTCGAGTGGCCCCAGCCAATCTTCGGAGACCCACTGCGCCCCAGGTACTCGTCCTCGGTGTACATCGCATCGTAGATGAGTACGTCGGCGTCGCGCGCGAAGTCGATGAGCTGTGCGTCTCGCGCGGTGCCGTGCTCGGTGTCGGTCGCGTAGACGATCGACTTGCCCTTGCTCTCGATGCGGTACGCCAGGTTGCCGCCGGGGTGGTTCGTCTCGATGGCAGTGATGACGCCGTCGCCGATGCGCGCGCGGTCGCCCGCCGCGAAAGGCTGGTAGTCGAGCTGCGCGCGGAAGACCATCTCGGCCGTGACGGGGAAGAAGGGCTGCTGCATCTGGCCCGAGATCACGTCCTTCACCGTGCGCCCGTCACGCGTCGGCCCCCGCACCACAAAACGGCTGCGTGGATCGAAGATGGGGCCAAAGAAGGGCAGCCCCTGCAGGTGATCGTAGTGGTAGTGCGAGATGAAGATGTGGCCTTCGACCGGCCGCGGCGCCGCCTGGCCGAACTCGCGCACGCCAGTGCCGAGGTCGAAGATCACCAGCTCGTCGCCGATACGAACCTCGACGCAGGGCGTGTTCCCGCCGTAGCGCGCCGTCTCGGGCCCAGGTGACGGAATGGACCCGCGCACACCCCAGAAGCGCAGCGTCAGCGCGGCTTTCGCCGGCTTCGCTGCGGGTCTCCTGGAATCAGCTCGCCTGGACTTCCGCGTCGTCTTCGCCGAGGAACTCAATGAGGTGACCTGACCGATCGCGCTTCGTCTTCAGGTACGAAACGTTAAGCGGATTCGTCAGGGTGCGCGATGGAATTCGGCGGCGCACGGGAATGCCCTCGTCCACGAGGCCCGCGATCTTCAGCGGGTTGTTGGTGATGAGATCGGCCGACTCGACGCCCAGGGCACGCAGCATCTCGGCCGCGATGTCGTAGCGGCGCAGGTCGTCGGCGAAGCCCAGCTTCAGGTTCGCTTCGACGGTGTCGAGGCCGTTCTCCTGCTGGAGCTTGTACGCGCGAATCTTGTTTCCCAGCCCGATGCCGCGACCTTCCTGGCGGAGGTAGAGCAGCACGCCGCAGCCCTGCTGGTTGATGAAGTCCAGCGCGCGGTCGAGCTGCGCGCGGCAGTCGCACCGCAGGCTCCCGAAGACCTCGCTGGTGAGGCACTCGCTGTGAATGCGCACGGGCACCCCAGGCAGGCCCTTGACCTGGCCCTTCACCATCGCGACGTGTTCGCGGCCGTCACGGCGGTCACGGAACACCACGATGCGAAAGAGCCCGCGCTCCGTTGGGAGGGGAGACTCGCTGTACAACTCGAGGAAGCTGGTGTGCTTGCGGGTGGGAAGGATCTTCGCTTCGACGGCGGTCATCGTGACCTCGGATTCAGAGTGGCCCCGGCGTGATTACCGGGCGCGTTGCTGCCCAACGATGGTCAGATGCTGACCCTCAACAAAGGTTGCACAACCTTCAACCGCTCCACGACACCGGCACCAGGTCGACGAGCGCGCCAGCGGGGACCTGCGTCGCATCGGGCGGCACCGAAATCAAGTGGGTGGCTCCAGCAGCGCTCGTGAGCGCTCCAGACGACTGATTTTGCAGGGGACTCGCCCAGAGTTCGGCCCCTCTCCGTTCGACCGAGGCCCGCACGAAGTGCCGCAGCCCGGGGGGCTTCGAGACGGCCGAGGCCAGCCTGCCCGAAAGCAGGGGAGGGCCCGGAACGAGGCCCTGGAGCGCCCGCAGCGCCGGCCGGACGAACAGCTCGAACGTCACCATGGCCGAGACGGGGTTGCCCGGCAGCCCGAAGACGAGCGTCGAGCCACGGGTGCCCACGGCGAGCGGCTTGCCGGGCTTCATGGCGACCTTCCAGAAGTCCATCGTCACGCCGAGCGAGCCGAGCGCCTCGCGGGTGAAGTCCTTGTCGCCCACCGACGCGCCCGAGACGGTGATGAGCACGTCGAAGCCCAGGCCCTTCGAGAACAGCTGCGTGACGGCGTCGAGCTGATCGGGTGCGCGGCCGAGCACCGTTGGTTCGCCTCCAGCGCGGCGAACGAGCTGCGCGATGACGGGCGTGTTCGTGTCGACGATGCGGCCCTCGGGGGCGTCGCTGACGTCGCACAGCTCGTCGCCGCTCGACGCGATGGCGACCGTGGGGGCGCGGTGCACGGACACGCGGTCGAGGCCCTGGCTCCACACCACGCCGGCCTCGGCGATGCCCAGCACGGCGCCTGCGGGGAAGAGCGTCTGGCCTTCGTCGACGTCTTCTCCGCGGCGGCGAACGTTCTGCCCGGGCCGCGGCACCTCGTCGATGGTGGCCTCGGCCCCCACCGCGCGCACCTTCTCCTGCATCACCACCGCATCGGCCCCGGGCGGGAGCGGGGCCCCCGTCATGATGCGCGCGCAGGTGCCCCGCTCGACAGCCACCGTCGGGCGCTGACCGGCGTGGATCGTCGAGGTGACTCGAAGTGTCGTCCCTGGCGCCGTGACGTCCGCCGCGCGCAGGGCGAAGCCATCCATCGCGGAGTTGTCCCACGGCGGCAACGTGCGGCCTGCCACCACCGCCCGCGCGAGCGAACGGCCCAGCGCCTCACCAACCGCCGTCTCCACGGCCGGGAGCGGACGACACAGCGCCAGCACCCGGTTCAGCGCCTCCTCGACCGGCAACAGTCCCATGACGCGGCGTCCTACCGGCCCCGGGCCACATCGGCAACCCATCGAAACCCATGGGTTCTGCCGTTTCAGGATCGAAAAACCACAAGAAAATGCAGGGTTTGGATTGACCGAGTGGGCCCGGGTGAGATAGTGGCGGCCGCTCCGCTCCCGTGGGAGCGCGCCGAAGGAGACAGCGTTGGCAAAATCGAAGGCCGCTGCCCGCAAGTCGAAGCCCGTGAAGAAGCCCGCCCCGAAGAAGGCCGCGACCAGCAGCAAGGCCGCGCCGAAGAAGGCGGCTTCGCCCAGGACCGCGTCCGCGAAGAGCGGGTCCGCGAAAGCTGCACCCGCCGGCAAGGCCGTTCCGCCGAAGGCTGCGGCCGCGAAGAAGGCCGAGGCGGCCGTCGCGAAGGCGCCTGCGGAGCCGAAGAAGGCGCCCGCCGCGGCGGCCAAGGCGACGCCAGCGAAGGGTGAGAAGAAGGGTGGGGGCAAGGCTGCCATTCCGCCGCCGACCCTCAGTGCGCCGACGCGGCGCACCGACGGCTGGGCCGGGCCGATGCCCGACAAGCCGATGCCCCGGCGCACCAAGTTGCCGGCCGAGGTCGAGCCGCTCACGCCTCGCGAGATGGAGCAGGTGCTCACGGTGGGCGCGCGCGGCGTCATCGGCGAGGGCCCCCTCAAGGGGCGCCTCATCGTCTACCAGGGCTTCCCGTACCTCGAGGTGATCGGCCGCGACCGTCGCGAGCTGTGGTTCCTCCTGCAGGGGCCCGACCAGGAAGTCCTCCCGGCCTACGTCGATCACCGCGTGTCGGTCTCGGGGCTCATTCGCAAGAACCACAACTACGGCGGCTCGGTCGACGTGCGGAAGTACTCGGCCAAGAAGGTCGAGATCGAAGCGCCGGTGGTCGCCGAGCCGGTCGTCGAAGAGAACCGGCTGCGGCTGTTCTCGCCCGGCGAGGTCGAGACCCTCGGCCAGCCCGGCATGTCGGTGGGCCAGAAGGGCTACGCCACGCTGCGCGGCCGCCTCGAGATGAGCGGTGACGAGTTCTACCTCGTCGTCTCGAACCCCGGCACCCGCCAGCAGGTCGCCTTCACCATCGAGGGCAAGGCCCAGAAGGGCCTCAAGAAGTACGTGGGCGAGATCATGGTGGCGACCGGCGTCATCGAGAAGCTCACCGGCTGGGGCGGCACCATTCAGGCCGAGGTCTGCGAGCCCCGCGCGCCCGAGTACCCGCCCGTCGCGCGCGACACCATCGAGATCGCCACCATCGAGGGGGCCTCGAGCGCACCGAAGAACGCCTCGCTCAAGGTGAACCACGGCCTGGTGGTGAAGCTGCCCGAGCGCCAGGGCTACGTGTGGAGCATCGAGCCTGCCCTCGCCAAGCGGCTGTCGCTGCGCGAGGTGAACCTCGACCCCAACGGGCCGGTGCGCGAGTTCTTCTTCACCCCGCGCAACCCCGGCGTGCTCGACGTCGACTTCTTCCTCGCGAAGACCCACAACCCCATGCAGGTCTCGAAGCAGTTCCGGCTCACCGTCGACGTGAAGCCCCTCGAGGTCGTGCTGCCGGGATGACCCATCGTGCCGTTCGTTCGAGAGCTGGAGGCAAGGCCGTGAAGCGACTGAGTGTTGCGTTGATGCTGGTGGTGGCGTCGTCGGTGTTCGCGCAGGAGATCGGGACCGAGATCACGCCGGTGACGCCCGACTCGAGCGCGAACAAGCCGAAGCAGGAGCCGCCTCCGCCTGACACCTCGTCGAATCAGAACACCACCCCGAGCGACTCGAACCCGTGGGGCTCGAAGAGCTCGTCGTCGTCGTCCAGTAAGAAGAAGGACGAGGCGAAGAAGGCCGCCGCTCCCGAGGCGCCCCGCGAGGGCATGGTGTCGGCCGGCGCCGGCTCGTTCGGCATTCGCGCCACCTTCGGCGCCGGAGACCTCGTGCCGTCGGCGCCGACTGGCAACACGGCGCCAGCCATCGGCAGCGTCGGCGTCTCGTACTGGGCGACCGATGGCTTCACCCTGCTGTTCGACGCGGGCTTCGGCATGGCAGTGAGCCCCACCTTCGCGCTGGGGTTCTCGGCCATCGTCGGCATGGACTACCACTTCGGGTCCGTGGGTGACGCGCTCCGGCCGCTGGTGAACGTGCAGGCCGGCGTGGTGACCGGGTTGGCCGGCGACCCCGTCTCGGCGATGGCGCTGACGGCGCAGGTGGCAGGCGGCGCCGAGTACTTCTTCAGCCCCCAGTTCTCGGTCACCGGCCGCCTCGGGTTCGGCTTCCGGTTGGGCTTCGCGACGAGCTCGGTCTCGTTCGCGCTCCTCACGCCCGCGATTGGCGCGGCCTGGTACTTCTGACGTCGCCCATCGGTCAGGGCCCTCTCGGGCTCCACGTCGGCGGCCTCGAACGCCCCGCTTCGTACGCTCATCGGGCGCGCGGGGTGGGGCGTCGTTACTCTCAGGTTCGGGACGTCGGCCGCCACCGGGTGGTCGACTGTCGTCTGGCGCCCTTCGGGCCGTCCTGAAACCTCGTACGATGTCACCGGACGTGCGGCGAACGGTCGCCGCGCGGAGAGTCGGTCGTCGTGCAACAAGCCCAGACTCCTCACGATTGGAAGATTGATTGGCGATTGAAGCAGAGCAGGTGTTGGCCCTCGTGCAGAGCGCGGGGCGTCTGGTGGGACTCAAGGAATTGCTGCGCGCGGGTGGGCTCCACCCCGGCGAGCAGATGGAGCTCAAGCGCGTCTTGCGCGATCTGGTGAAGGACGGCCGCCTCGAGCGCGACGGCAAGCGCTTCGGCGTGCCGGGCCGCGAGCACGAGCGCAAGTCGGGGCCCGCGTGGGACTCGAAGAAGCCGGCTGGCGTCCGGGCGAAGGCGGGTGTGGCGCCCGGCTTGCGGCCCGGTGGAAAAAAAGAGACGCCGCGCGGAGGCCCGCCTTCCGCGGCGACGTCGCGCCCAGTGGCCTCCCGCGACGAGAAGCGCGTCGCGACGAAGCCCGCTGAGGGGGCCCGCCCCGGCCAGCCCACGCTGGTCGAAGGCATCATCAACCACCACCCCGACGGCTTCGCTTTCGTGCGCGCGCTCGTCGGCAAGTCCGAAGACGTGTTCATTCCGCCCGATCAGGCCCGCAAGGCGCTCGATCACGACCGCGTCGTCGTCGAGGTGGTGCCGCAGCGCGGTGGCCGCACGCTCGGCCGCATCGTCGAGGTGAAGCGCCGCACGCGCCAGCACCTCATCGGCACCTACGTCGAGCGCAAGGGCAAGGCCTGGGTCGAGCCGCGCGAGGCCGAGCTGGGCGTCATCGACGTGCCCAAGACGCAGCTCGCGCGGCCGGGCGATCTCGTGAAGGTGCGGCTGGGCGTCGGAGAGAAGCTGCTCCAGGGCCACGAGCACCGGCTGGTCGGAGAAGTCTCGGGCTCGCTGGGCGCCGAGGCCGATCACTCGGTCGAGGTGCTGTCGGTCGCCTTCTCGCGCGGGTTCCACGACGAGTTCCCCGGCGACGTCATGGACGAAGCCGACGCCTTCCCGCTCGAGCTGACGAAGGCCGATCTGCAGGGCCGGAAGGATCTGCGCTCGCTCCCGCTCGTCACCATCGACGGCGAAGACGCACGCGACTTCGACGACGCCATCTTCGTCGAGGCGACCGACGATGGGTGGCGGCTGGTCGTCGCCATCGCCGACGTGTCGCACTACGTGACGCCGAAGAGCGCGCTCGACGCCGAGGCGCTGCACCGGGCCACCAGCGTGTACCTGCCGGGTCGCGTGCTGCCGATGCTGCCCGAGCGCTTGTCGAACGGCCTCTGCTCGCTCAAGCCCGACGAAGACCGGCTCTGCATGGTGGCCGACCTGCGCATCGACGCGCGCGGAGAGCCGCTCGGCACCGAGCTCTACCCCGCGGTGATGCGCAGCCAGGCCCGCTGCACGTACACCGAGGTGCACGAGGTGCTGAACGGGAAGGACGTGCCGCACCGCAACCACCTCGCGCCGATGCTGAAGGAAGCGCACCGCCTCATGAAGGCGCTCAACGCCATGCGCGTGCGCCGCGGCGCGGTCGACTTCGATCTGCCCGAGACGCGGCCCGAGCTGGGTGATGACGGGCTCCCGGTGAAGCTGGTGCGCCGCGAGCGCTGGGAGAGCCACCGCCTCGTCGAAGAATGCATGTTGGCCGCGAACGAGGCCGTGGCCCGCGAGTTCCGCAAGCACGAGCGGGTGACGGTGAACCGCTTTCACGGCGAGCCCGACGAAGACCGCTTGTCGGCGTTCCTCACGCTGCTGGGCGCGTACGGCGTGACGGTGCCCAAAGGGCGAATCGGCTCGAAGCAGCTCAACCAGCTGCTGAAGGATCTCGACGGCCACCCGGAGCAGAAGGCGCTCCACCAGCTGGCCCTGCGCTCGATGATGCAGGCCGTCTACTCGTCCGAGACGAGCGGCCACTATGGCCTGGGCGCCGAGGACTACCTGCACTTCACCTCGCCCATTCGCCGGTACCCCGACCTCCTGGTGCACCGGCTGCTCAAGCAGTGGTGGAAGGGGCACGAGAACAACGAGCGTGATCTCGAAGAGCTCGAGTCGATGGCGCAGCACTCGAGCGAGCGCGAGCGGGCGGCGATGCTGGTCGAGCGTGAGGTGAACGCGCTGTACAGCTGCCTGTTGATGAAGGACCGGGTCGGCGAGACCTTCGCGGCCACCGTCTCGTCACTCACCGAGCATGGGTTCTTCGTCGAGCTCGATGGGCTGTACGTCGAGGGGCTGGTGAAGGCCGAGACGATCTACCCGGAGTTCGAGTTCGACCCGGCGACGTACCGGCTCTCGTTCGGCAACGGGCGGGTCGTCAAGGTGGGGCAGCCGTGCACCGCGACGCTGTTGGCCGTGAACCTGACGAAGAAGCAGATGGACTTCGGGGTCGAGGCCTTCGCCGACGAGGGTGACACGCCCGACGCGCGGCACCCGGCGCGCGTGAAGGGCCGCAGCGGCCGCCGCCCGGAGCGTCGGGAAGGGCAGGGGCGCTTCGAACGCCACGAGCGCCCGCGGCGGGAAGACGAACGTCCCACCCGGCCGCCGCAGGTCGCCGA
>JALOQF010000010.1 GCA_025459425.1 Myxococcaceae bacterium
AGCCGCAAAGAGCTCATCGCGGCCTCGCACACCACAGAGGAGATCGCCCGCTACGTGACGGCCGACTCGCTGGCCTACCTCACCGAGCAGGGCCTGGTGACGGCGGCCGGTGACGCGACGGGGCGCTCGTTCTGCACGGCCTGCTTCACCGGCAAGTACCTCACGCCGCTGGCAGCCGGCCCGCCCCCGTGACCTCGGTGCTGCAGTGGGCGCTGTGGGCGGTGCTCTTCACGCTCGCGATGAGCGCGGTGGCGAAGGCCGTTCGCCGGCAGTCGGCCGCGTACACGGGCCAGGACGTGCGCCACGGCACGGTGGTGTTGGTGACGGGCCTCGTGACGGGCCTGCCGTTCCTCGCCGGTGCGGTGGCCGCCGCCGTCTTCGCCGACAAAGACCGCTGGGTCAGCCTCGTCTTCCTCGCCTTCTCGTCGTTGGGCGCGTACCTCGTGTGGGAATGGCGGATCGTCCGCTTCCGCGTCGTCCCCGAGGGCTTCGAGTACCGCACCCTGCTGAAGGGCCCGGGCACGGCCCGCTGGGCCGACCTCGTCGCCGCGGACTACTCGCCGTCGATGAAGTGGTTCACCGTGACGTTGCGCGACGGCCAGGTGCTCCGCGTCTCGGTGATGTTGCTGGGCCTCGAGCCCTTCATCGCGACGCTGGTGGCGCACGCCGGGCACACCATCGCTCCGGGCGCGCGGGCGACCTTCGAGGCCACGGCGAGCGGGCAGCGGCCCTCCATCTGGGAATGACGCTCAGCGGGCCCCGGCCACCTGGAGCCGCGGGAGCGGGGTCGACGGGCTCCGCTCGTCGGCGTCGCACGGCACGCGGATGGTGAAGGTGGTGCCACGGCCCACCTCGGACTCGACGTCGATGCGGCCGCCGAGCCGGTCGACCACCATCGCGCACACCGACAGGCCCAGCCCGGTGCCGACGCCGACGGGCTTGGTGGTGAAGAAGGGCTCGAAGATGCGCGAGCGCGCGCTCTCGGGAATGCCGCACCCCGTGTCCGAGACCTCGAGCACCGCGACGTCGCCCTCGGTGCGGGTCGAGACGGTGATGGTGTGGCGCTGGCCGGTCAGCGGCCGCGCCTCGACGGCGTGCATCGCGTTCACCAGCAGGTTGAGCATCACCTGGTGGAGCTTCTGGCGGGGCGCGAGCTCGACGCGTGCCAGCCTGAGATCCTTCACCAGCGTGGCCTTCGACGAGAGCTCACGCTCCGTGAGCACGAGCGTGCAGCGCGCCACCTCGGCGAGGTCGACCGGCTCGAAGGTGTCGGGGTCTTGCCGCGCGAACGTCTTCAGCTCCTGCACGATGGCGCGCACCCGACTGCCGCCCTGCACCGTCTCGTCGAGGAGCGGCTTCACGTCGGCCATCAGCGCGTCGATGCCCAGGGTGCGGTCGAGCGCGGCGCCGGCCTCAGGGCTCACCCGGTAGGCCTGCACCACCCGCGAGAGGTCGTTCACGTAGCCCCGAAGGCTCTCGAGGTTCGACAAGATGAACGAGAGCGGGTTGTTCACCTCGTGCGCGACGCCCGCCGCCACCTGGCCCACCGCCGCCAGCTTCTCGGCCTGCGCCACCTGGGTGAGGAGCTGCCGCTCGCGCTCGGCGTTCGCCAGCCGCAAGAGGTTGCGCACCCGCGCCGACAGCATGCGGCGCGAGATGGGCTTGTGCAGGTACTCGTCACCGCCGGCGTCGAGGCCCAGCAGCGTGCGCTCGGTGTCGGCCTGGTCGGCCGTGAGGAAGATGATGGGCATGCGGCTGAAGCGGGGCTGCTCGCGCACGCGCCGGCACACCTCGATGCCGTCGAGGCCCGGCATGCGCACGTCGAGGAGCAGCAGATCGATCGACCGCCCGGCGAGGATCTCGAGGCCCTCTTCACCCGACGACGCGCACACCACCTCGTAGCCCTCGAGCGTGAGCGAGGCCGACACGAGCTTCAGGTTGTTGGGGTCGTCGTCGACGACGAGCACCGACTGCTTCGAGGTGGCCTGGCCGCTCGGCGGTGGCCCGTCGTAGCGCCCCTTCATGCGGCGCTCCGCAGCGCCCCACCGAAGGCCGCGCGTCGCACGCGGGCCGCCAGCTCCGAGGGCGTGAGCGAGCCCTTGACGAAGATCTGCGCCTCGGCGCCGAGCAGCCGCTCCCGCTCCACCCCCTGGGGGTTGGTGGCCGAGAAGACGAGCACGGGCACGCGCGCGCCACCTGGCAACTGCCGCAGCTTCTGGAGCAGCTCGTAGCCATCGAGCTCGGGCATCATGAGATCGAGCACCAGCACGTCGGGCACGCGGGCCATGATGGCCTCGAGCGCGCGCTGGCCGTTCGACGCCTGCCGAACCGCGATGCCCTGCGACTCGAGGACACGGGCGAGCATCACGCGGGTGGCGTCGTCGTCTTCGGCCACCACCACGTCGAGGCGCGGGGCGGGCGGCTCGAGGGTGGCCAAGACCCCGTTCGACGACGGGAGCGGAAAGCGCACGACGAAGCAGGTGCCCGTCGTGGTGCGCGCGTCGAGCTCGACCGACCCGCCCATCGCCTCGCACCAGCGCTTCACCAGCGCGAGCCCGAGGCCGGTCCCCGCGTGCTGCCGCGAGGTGGACGAATCGGCCTGCTGAAACGGCTCGAAGAGGCGGTCGCGGTGCGCGGGGGAGATACCCTCGCCCGTGTCGCGGACCTCGAGCCGGCACCACGCGCCGTCCCGCTGGGCCGTCACCTCGATGCGGCCTCGCCGCGGGGTGAACTTGATGGCGTTGCCCACCAGGTTGACGAGCACCTGCTTGACGCGCATCGGGTCACCGAGGGCCTTGAGGCCCGGGGCACAGTCGGCCGACACGACGAGCTCCTTCTTCAGCGCGAGGCCCTCGACGAGCGCGACGACCTCGCCCACCACCTCGCCGATGGCCACCGGCTCGCGGCTGAACGTGAGCTTCCCGGCGTCGGCCTTCGAGTAGTCGAGCACGTCGGTGATGAGCGTCATGAGGTGCTGCGCGGCGGCCCGCGCGTCACCGAGGTACTCGGCCTGGGTGGGGTTGACGGGGCCAGCCGAGCCGTCGCTCACCAGCTCGGTGAAGCCGATGATGGCGTGCAACGGCGTGCGCAGCTCGTGCGAGACGGTGGCGAGGAACGACGAGCGACTCGCGCGGGCCTGCTCGACGGCCTCTTCGAGCGTCGCCGCGCACGCCTTCCACGACTCCACCCGGCCCCGCTCGGCGACCAGCTCCGACTCGAGGGCCTCGAGGCGCCGGCCGAGGACCTCGCCCTGCCGCTGCGCCACCTCGCGCTCCTTCGCCAGCCGCGACTCGACCCGCACCAGGGCCACGGCCGCGATGCCCATCACCACGAGGGCCGTCACCAGCGCAGCGGTCGAGCCGAGGTGGGCCATCGCCCAGATGAGCGGTGCGCCTCCCACCACGCTGGCCCAGACCCCTCGCATCAGCCCCGCATCAGCATGCCGGGTGCCAAGCGTGGTGGTGCGGAAGACCTCGCCGCGGGGTGGGTCATCGGCCGCGCTGGGGTGTCAGAAGACACCGGGCGCGGCGCGAAGGGGGCCGGGGCGAGAAAGACCTCGTCGAAGCGGGCCGGACGCGGGTCGGGCGTTCACCCGGCAGGAAGCGCCGGGTGAGGCCCTTTCGGACTCAGGCCTTGGGCTCGTCGTCACCCGGGGTGGGCTCGACGGGGGCCGCGGGCTCGGCTGGCGCGGCGGCCTCGGCGGGAGGAGCGGCGTCGTCGCCTGCCTCGACGCCGAGCTCGTCGTCCTTCACCTCGGGCACGTAGCTGAGGCCCGCGACCTTCTCGTCGGCGCCATCGAGCGTGATGAGGCGCACGCCCTGGGTGTTTCGGCCGATGACCGAGATGTCCTTCACCTTCATGCGAATGAGGACGCCCGAGGTGGTGACGATCATCACCTCGTCGGTGTCGCGCACCTGCACCGCCCCGACGACGCGGCCGTTCCGCTCGGTCGTCTTGATGTCGATGATGCCCTTCCCGCCGCGGCCCTGGGTCCGGTACTCGTCCTCGACGGTGCGCTTGCCGTAGCCGTTCTCGGTGACGGTGAGCAGCGTGGTGCCCTTCTCGACGACCTCGGCGCTCACCACTTCGTCGCCGGCCTCGAGGGTGATGCCCTTGACGCCCACGGCGCCGCGGCCCATCGAGCGCACCTCTTCCTCGGCGAACCGAATCGACATGCCCTGCGCGGTGGAGATGAGGACGTCCTTCGTGCCGTCGGTGATCTTCACGGCCACCAGCGCGTCGCCGTCTTCGATGGTGATGGCGGCGATGCCCGACGAGCGCACGTTCGAGAACGCCGTCAGGTCGGTGCGCTTCACGGTGCCGTTGCGGGTGACGAAGAGCACGAAGCGGCTCTCGGGGAAGTCCTTCGTCACGAGCATCTGCGCGAGCTTCTCGCCCTCGGCGAACTGCACGAGGTTGACGATGGGCTTGCCCTTCGAGGTGCGGCTCCCTTCGGGGATCTCGTGCACCTTGAGCCAGTAGAGGCGACCGCGGGTGGTGAGCGGCAGCACGTAGGCGTGGGTCGAGGCCACGAAGATGTCGGTGACGAAGTCGTCTTCCTTCGTGGTGGCGCCGGTCTTGCCGCGCCCGCCGCGCTTCTGGGCGCGGTACTCGGTGAGGCGGGTGCGCTTGATGTAGCCGGCGTGCGACAGGGTGACGACCATGTCTTCTTCGGCGATGAGATCTTCGACCCGCATCTCGGTCAGCTCGCCGGTGATCTCGGTGCGGCGCGCGTCGGCGTACTTCTCGCGCACCTCCTTGAGCTCGGCCTTGATGACGTCGAGGAGCGACGACTCGTTCTGGAGGATGTCTTCGAGCCGCGCGCTGGTGCGCACGAGATCGATGAGCTCGGTGAAGAGCTCCTCGAGCTGAAGGCCGGTGAGGCGCTGGAGCCGCATCTCGAGAATGCTCTTCGCCTGCTCCTCGCTGAAGCCGGGCTCGTAGGCGCGGGTGAGGCCGCCGTACTTCGGCTCGACGCCCTTCGCGCGGGCGGCCAGCAGCTCCATGGACTTCTTGAGGGCGGCGACGTCGACCTTCGGCAGCTTCGCGTACGCGGCGTGCTCGTAGAGCGCGGGCGAGGCGATGTTCATGAGGCCCCACTTCGCCTCGTCGGGGTCCTTCGACGCGCGGATGACGGCGATGATGTGGTCGAGGAAGTCGCGGGTGATGGTGGCGACGAGCAGCCCCTCGACGATGTGCAGGCGCTCCCTGGCCTTCTTCAGCTCGAAGCGGCTGCGCCGGGTGACGACCTCGCGCCGGTGGCCGATGAAGCGCTCGAGAATGTCCTTCAGCGCCAGCACCTTGGGCTGGCCCTGGTCGATGGCGAGCAGCACGATGCCGTACGTCGTCTGCATCGCGGTCTGCATGAAGAGGTTGTTGAGCACCACCTCGGCCTGGGCGTCGCGCTTGACGTCGATGACGATGCGCGTGGCCCACTTCTCGCCCTTGCTGTCGGTGTGGTCCTCGATGCTCGAGATGCCCTCGAGCTTCTTGTCGCGCACGAGCGCGGCGACGTCTTCGATGAGCTTCTCCTTGCGCAGCTGGAAGGGGATCTCGGTGACGATGATCTGCTGCCGCTCGTTCTTGTCGGTGACGATCTCGGCGCGGGCCTTGAGGGTGATCTTGCCCGTGCCGGTGGCGTACGCCTCGGCGATGCCGTCACGGCCGGCGATGATGCCGCCAGTGGGGAAATCGGGGCCCTTGATGAACTGCATCAGCTCGGCGAGCACCGCCTTCGGGTGGTCGATGAGGTGGATGACGCCGTCGATGACCTCGCCGAGGTTGTGCGGGGGAATCTTCGTCGCCATGCCGACGGCGATGCCGTCGCTGCCGTTGACGAGCAGGTTCGGGAAGCGCGCTGGCATGACCAGCGGCTCGTTGAGGGTGTTGTCGTAGTTGGGCCCGAAGTCGACGGTGTCCTTGTCGAGGTCGGCGAGCAGCTCGTCGGTGAGCCGCTCCATGCGCACTTCGGTGTACCGCATGGCGGCGGGTGAATCGCCGTCCATCGAGCCGAAGTTGCCCTGCCCGTCGATGAGCGGGTAGCGCATCGACCACGGCTGCGCGAGCCGAACGATGGTGTCGTAGACGGACTGGTCGCCGTGCGGGTGGTACTTACCGATGACGTCACCGACGACGCGCGCCGACTTCTTGTACGGGCGGCTGAAGGTGTTCGACAGCTCGTGCATCGCGTACAGCACGCGGCGGTGCACGGGCTTGAGGCCGTCACGCACGTCGGGCAGCGCGCGCCCGACGATGACGCTCATCGAGTACGCGAGGTAGCTGTCCTCCATCTCCGACTCGATGGAGATGGGCAGCACGTTGCCGATGGCGCTGGGCGGCGGGGGCGCCGGGGGCGGAGCTTCGGGCGTCTTGACGTCGTCGGACATGTCGTGGTGGCCGCACCGGGAAGGCCGTATCGGCGGCGGGCGGCGAAACCACCTCACCTACCTGCGCGACGGGCCTGTTGCAACGAGTCTCGGGGGCCTTCCGAGGACCATTTTGCGCAGCAAAATCAGACCGTTACTCAGCACCGCCGGGACAACACCCGATGCCGCCGTCGGGCAAACAACACCGCGTGTCGTTTCCCAGGCACTGCACGTCGACTGGGGCGCGGCACTGGCCACCATCGAGGACGAAGGGACCCCCGCCTCCGAAGTCGACAGAACACCGGCCAGCGATGCAGGGGAAGACATTGCAGCAGTTGGCGCTCGTGGAACAGGTGTCGCCCAGGCCACCGCACATCACGACGGCCCCACCACCGGCCATGCCGCCGCTCGTACCACCTGCCGTCGCAGCGCCACCGGCTGTCGGAGCCCCTCCGGCCGTCGCAGCGCCACCTGCCGTCGCAACGCCGCCTGCCGACGCCGCGCCACCGGCCGTCGCTACGCCGCCTGCCGCTGCAACACCACCGGCCGTCGCAGCGCCACCTGCCGTCGCAACGCCACCGGCCATCGCCGCACCACCCGCCGTCACGGCGCTCCCGCCACCGGGTCCGCCCGCTTGCGCGCCGCCAGCGATGGGGGCTCCGCCGGCCGATCCCTCCGCACCACCATCGATGAGCAGGGACTGCAGCTCGCCGTACGACGCATCGAGCAGCCCACAGTTGCAGCCGGGTGACGCGATGGCGAAGGCCGCGAGCGCGGCGCCGATGCCCCAGGAGGCCCTCATGCTGTCAGAAGACCACGGTCTCCGGGCGCGCGGAAGGGCCGGACGTCCCTCAGAAGCGCGCCTGGAGCACGACGGCCCCGCCGCCGGGGACGACGACCGGGGTGAGCGCCACGGGCTGGTGGCTGACCCCCTCGACGACGAGCCAGACGATCGACCCCACGACGAGCGCGCTCCCCATGGCGACCAGGGCAGTGCCCAGCAGCGCCTCGACCGAGCCGCGCTGGTGGCTCCGTTCACCGGCCTCGAGCAGCCGGAGTCGCTCGGCCATGCGCTGGGCGGGTGTCAGGCTCACGTACTTGTTGTCGGGACCCGGCGCCGGGTCGACGAGGAGCCGCGCGTCGGCGACGTACCCCTCGAGCTCACGCGTCCTGGCGCCCGCCTCCGAGAGCTGCCAGGCCCCAAGCCCGACCCCGACGAGGCCCACGAGGCCGACGATCGCCGGCTCGAGGTTGAAGCGCGCGCGCGGCGCAACCGGGGTCGCCCCCGACGCGATGGCCACTGCCAGCAGAAACGCCGTCACGCCAGTCACCTTCGCCTTCGTCGGGCCCGGCTCCGGCCCGCCTGCAGGTGACGAACCGTCACTTCGTGAACGCCTGCTCGAGCTTCTCGAGCACCCGCTTCTCGGCGGCCGACACGGCGAAGCCGGCGCCCAACAGTCCGCCCGAGGCCTCGGCGACGAGCCGGGCGCGACCGAGCACCTCGTTCTTCAGCAGCTCGCGATCTTCAGGCTTCATCTTCTTCACCAGCTCACCGACGTAGTCGGCCCACAGCTGGTGCCACGACAGCTCGGGCTTCTCGTCGAGCCAGCGGGCCAGCAGCAGCGCGCCTTCGGAGCCGCTCGAGATGCCAACGTTCTCGGCCTGCTGCAGCACGACGCGGCGCTCCTTGTCGTCGACCTTCCCATCGGCCCAGGCGACCTCGACGAGGGGGAACATCGACATCACCAGCACCGCGGCGCCGCCCAGCTTCAGGTTCGCCAGCGCGTCGAGCACCACCGGGTTGCTGATGCCGGTGAGGCGAACGATCTCGTCCTTCGTCGCGGCGCGCGCCTGCTGGTCCTTCAGCTTCTGGAGGGCGGCGTCGTTCTGCTGCTTGAAGAACTGATCTTCGAGGGCTTTGCGGCGGTCGTCGAACGCGTCGGAAGACATAGGAGGCCTTTTTTCAAACGCCGTGGGGCGATTCAAGGCTCGTCAGCGAGCCTTCTTCTTCACGTCGACGGTGGCGGCCCGGAGCCAGAAGCGCAGGTCATCGGTGAGCCCACCCTTCTCGACGGCGGTCTCGACCGAGGTCGACAGGCCCAGGGCGAAGCGGGGGCGCTCTTCCTGCTCTCGCAGCACCCGCACGAGCTCACGCTGCAGCGCGGCGGGCACCAGGGTGACGTCGGGCACGTAGACGGTGCCGCGGGCGCCTTTCAGCGCGCGGGCCACCTGCGCGGGCTCCTTCACCTCGACGAAGGGCTCGCCCGGGAGCGCCTGGGCCGCGGTGATGGCGAAGGCGCGGCGGTCGGCCTCGGCGCCCCCGGTGAGGAGCATCGAGGCGCGGTTCTTCTTGAGCTGCTCCGGCGAATACGACGTGTCCATGTCGACTCCTTCAGAAGCGGCGCTGGGCCTCGAGCGACTCGTTGAGCGACTTCGTCACCTTGAAGAGCGGTACCGGCGCGGTCCGGCCCTTCACGCGCACGGGCGGCAGCTCTTCCAGCGGCCCGTAGCCGCGCAGCACCTCGGCGGTCCCGCCGCCGACGAGAATCTCTCCGGGGCCGGCCAGGGCGCACAGGCGCGAGGCGACGTTCACGGTGTCACCGATGCACGTGTACTCGGTGCGCCGCGTGCTCCCGATGCTGCCCGCGACGACGGGGCCGGTGTTGAGGCCGAGGCCGAGGTCGAGCCGCTCCGCGGGGGGACGCTGGGCGTTCCGCTCCTGCACCTCGGCCATCATCTGCAGCGCCGCCGACACCGCCGACTCGACGTCGTCGGCGTGCCGAACTGGCGCCCCCCAGACGGCCATCAGCCCATCACCGAGGAACTTGTCGAGCGTGCCGCCCCACGAGAGCACCACGTCGGCCAGGCGCCCCAGCACGTCGTTGAGCCGCGCCATCACCTCTTCGGGCGGCAGCGTCTCGGCGAAGCCGGTGAAGTTGCGAATGTCGGCGAAGAGCACCGTCACCACGCGCTTCTCGCCCGACAGCGCCACGTCACCCGTGCGCAGCACCTCTTCGACCACCGCGTCCGAGGTGTAGCGGGCGAAGAGCCGGCGCATGCGCTCGGTCTGGGTGGTGCGCCGCAGCACCGTCTCGACGCGGGCGGCGAGCTCCTCCATCGAGGCGCCCTTGTGCACGTAGTCGTCGGCGCCGGCCTTCAGCAGGCCCACCTTCTGCGTCTCGGCGTCGTTCGCCGTGAGGATGAGCACGGGCAGCTCGTGCCGGGGCCCTCCCTTGATGCGCCGGCACAGCTCCGCGCCGTCGAGCCCGGGCATGTCGAGATCGGTCAGCACGAGGTCGGGCTTGACCACGTCGAGCTGCTCGAGCGCGAGGAACGGGTCGTTGAAGACCGCCACCTCGTAGCCGTGCGCGGTGAGGCCCTCTTCGACCAGCGAACAGGCGAGCTCCGAGTCGTCCACCACCAGCACCCGGCGGCCGTTCTGCACCGCGCGGACGTCGGAGCCCGAGCTGCGCCTCGGCGCGTCGGGCCCGGCGCTCATGCGCTGCTGGAGCCCCAGGGCCTCGTAGACCTGCTGGTGGGTGCAGGCCCCGACCTCGATGAGCAGCTCGCCGAGCCGGCGCCCGTCGCGCTTCTGCTTCTCGAGCACGTGCTGGAGCGCCCCCTCTTCCACGTAGCGAAGCCCGAGGAGGATTTCCCCGAGCGGCGGGCGGTCGAGCACCACCGTGTCGCCCCGCGCGATGGCGATGGACAGGGCGCGCTGCAGCTGCGGGCGGGTGAGGTACCCCAACGACAGGAGCGCCTCGCCCACGCGGGCGCCCGTGAGCGGCTGGAGCGCCAGCGCCTCCTGCACCTGGCCCTCGGTCACCAGGCCCAGCTCGATGAGGAGGTCGCCGAAGCGGCGGGTCGGGTCGATGCTCAACGCGCCCCCGATGTTAGCGCCCAATGCCTCCGTTGGAACCCCATGCGTGTCCACGCCGGTCAATGCCCCCGCACCTGGACGAGCGCCATGAGGATCTCGAGGAGGATCAGGACGACCACCATCAGCTCGAGGGTGAGGGAGCGATCGTGGTCCACCTCGCCCTTGAGCAGCTGGTACGTCTGGAGCAGCAGCCGGTGCTTGCGCGAGACCTGCTCGGTCCAGTGCTTCACGCGGAGCTGCCCCACCGCGCTCTCGTAGACGCGGGCGAGGTACACGTCGCCGACGATCTTGAGGGCGTTCTCGACGCGCTCGATGAACTCCGAGAGCTCGATGAGCGTCTGCATGAGCTCGCGCAGCACCTTGCGGTACGGGCTGTAGAGAATCGAGCCCCTGTTCAGATCGATGCCGTCGTAGACACGGGTGAGCTCGGCATCGAGCACCGAGTCGTAGTACCGCAGCTCGAGCAGCTGGGCGTTCGCGATCTCGAGCAGGTCGACGATGTCCTCGCTCCCCGACGGCTCGTAGAGGAACGTCGCGTTCCACTCGCAGAGGGCGAGGTCGTTCGTGGTGTAGCTGTGGTGGTGCTCGAGCACCTCACGCGACTCGCGCGGCGAGAGCGGCCCGTCGGCGGTCTCTCCGAGGAGGAGCTTGGCCAGCGCGGGCTCGGCGAGCACCTCGTCGGCCGTCACGGCGCGGTCGAAGGCCTTCACGAAGAGCACCGTGTACTCCTCGTGCTGATCCCACAGGTGGGGCTTCTCGAAGGCCGGCTCGAGCTGGGTGCGCAGGCGGGCGATCTCGTCGCGGGCGAGCGCGTCGATGGCGCGGGAGTCGTAGAGCTCGTCGGCCAGCGGCGTCACCTCGGCGAGCGTCTGGCCCGGTTCCAGCGGCACCCGCAGGGCGATGCCGAGGCAGCCGTGGTCGAAGAGGCGAAGGCCCAGCTGCACGTCGCGGACGCGCCCGAGCACCTCGAGCTGCCGGGCGCCGAGATCGGCCGCCAGCGGCGCGTTCGACAGCTGCACGTAGGCGCTGCCGGCGCGCGAGAAGCCCACCCGCCGCACGCCCGAGCCGGCGCGCGAGAGGAGCTCACGCGCCTTCTCGAGGTGAATCGAGTCGGCCACGTCGAAGAAGCGGTAGCAGATGGCCGAAGCGTCGGTGAGGCGCAGCACGGTGAGCGAGTGTAGCCAAGCTCCGGCGCGTGTCCGACTTTCGTCATGAGAGCGGGCGCCAGAACGTGCGCTCGAAGGCCTCGCGCTTCTGCTCGTAGACACCGCGGGCCTTGAGCACCCGCTCGACGAAGTCTGCGTGGAGGCGCAGCAGCGGCTCGGCCACCTGGGGGCCCTCGAGCCGGCCCAGGGCCTCGGCGAGCGCCTCGAGCGTCGAGCGCCCCTCGTCGAAGGTGGTGTCGCGCAGCCGCAGCACGCGCGCCGGCGGCGTGTCGAGCTGGAGCCGCGGCAGGCCGTGCAGGCGCGGGAGCTTCGTCACCATGCGCCGCGTCTGCCGCCAGGTGCCGTCGATGACGACCAGCGTCGAGAGCTGCCCGGGCCAGGGAGCCGGCGCCTCGGAGGGAAACAGCATGGCCGCCCCCTCGAGGTCGGGGAGCCGGGCGTTCACCCCGGCGGGGTCGTCGTCGAAGTCGACGAACTCCAGGTTCGGCAGCGCGAGCCCCGCCACGCGCGCGGTGCCGGTCGACTTCCACGACTCGCGCTCGTGGCGCACCATCAGCACCTTCGTGCGCGTCGACACCGTGGGCAGGTGGGGGCAGATGCAGAACTCGGTGCGGATCCAGCAGCGCTGGCAGCGGCCGGGGAGATCGCTGGAAGTTCGGGAGCGCATCGCGGAGGCGTGGTGTTTCTCCAATCGCGGCTCCCCGCGCAACGGACTGCTTGCCGGTTGCGCGCCGCGGGCACCGGTGGCAAGGCGCCGGGCCGTGTCCTACGCCCGCCGCTTCGTCCTCTTCGGCTTCGTCACGCTGGTGTCGATCGCCCTCGACCAGTGGACCAAGGCCCTCGCCATCGCGGCGTTCAAGGGCAAGCCCACGCTCACGTACCTGGGTGATGTCTTCCGCTTCCAGTACGCCACCAACGAAGGCGCCTTCCTCTCGCTCGGCGGCAACCTGCCCGAGGCGGCGCGCTTCTGGCTGCTGACGGTGGGCGTCGGGGGCCTCTTGCTGGCCATCACCGTGCACGCGCTGCGCAACCCCGTCGACTCGGCCCACCTCACCGGCTACGCCCTCATCGTCTCGGGCGGCTTCTCGAACTGGATCGACCGCGCCCGCTTCGGCGGCGTGGTGGTCGACTTCATGAACATGGGCCTGGGCTCGCTGCGCACCGGCGTCTTCAACGTGGCCGATCTCGCGATTCTCGGCGGCATCGGGGTGCTCCTCATCGCCGGGTGGCGGCTCGACAAACAGAAAGCCCGCCTGACTCACCCACCGGTGGCGAGCGACCCCCCCCCCGCGCCAGAAACCCCTCGTCAGGACGGCTGAAATCGCCGGGCACATCGGTTGCTCAGGGCAGGTGAGGTCTCCTTCCACCTCCCAGGGGCAAACGCATGAAAACCTCCCAGTTGTTCGCGGCCGCGCTCGCGGTCGTCGTCTCGGCGTGTGTGAACGCGCCCTCGTCGTCCACCTCGCCCGTCGTGCTCGAGGCGCTCGAGCTGAAGGCGCCGGGTGACACCTTCTCGGTGCGCAGCACGCTTCAGCTCCAGGCCTTCGGTCTGTACTCGAACGGCGAGCGCCAGCGCGTGTCGGGCGAGGTGTCGTGGAGCTCGTCGGACCCCGACACCATCGCCATCGACCAGACCGGCGTGGCGCGGCTGGTGAAGGCCGGCCGGGCGCGGGTGGCGGTGAAGCTCGACGGCAAGGAGGCGGGGCACTCGTTCGTCGTGAGCGCCGCCACCGCGCGCGGGCTCGAGCTGTACCCGAACGACCTCTTCGAAGCGCCGCGCGGCCTCACGCCGCAGCTGCGCCTGTACGCCACCTTCAGCGACGGTACGCGCCGCGAGGTGACGGCCGAGGCACAGTGGACGGCGTCTGGCGCCGGCACCTGGCCGATGCAGGAGCCCGGCCGGTACCGCCTCGACGCCCAGGGTGACGTCGAGCTGATCGCGCGCTTCAGCGGCCTCGAGGCGCGCAAGGCCCTGCGCGTGCTGCCGGCGAGCCCCGTCTCGCTCCGGCTCGAGGCGCTCGAGAGCCCGCTGCGGCCCGGAGAGTCGCTCGCGTTCCGCGCGGTGGCCACCTTCACCGACGGCACCTCGCGCGACGTCACCCTCGACGCGATGGTGCGCTCGCTCGACGGCCACATCGCCGAGGTGCAGGGGACGGCGGTGCGGGGCGTGGCGATTGGGCGCGCACGCATCGTGGCCCAGTACGCGAGCGTGCAGGCCTCGCGCTACGCCACCGTCGTCGCCCGGCAACTGGTGAACCTCGCCGGCAACCTGCCGCACGCCGACGTCGCGGGCGGCCGCTCGGTGAGCTTCCGGGTGGTGGCAGAGTTCGACGACGGGACCCGGCAGGACGTGACGGACGCCGCGCTGTGGTCGTCGTCCGACGTCGCCATCGCCGAGGTGGGCCAGGACGTCGGCGAGGCGGGCCGCGTCACGGGCCGGCAGCAGGGCTTCGCGCAGGTGACCGCGCGTTACGGCAACGAAGCGGTGGCCTTCACGGTGTCGACGACGGCGCCGGTGCTCGAAGACGTGGGCCTGTCGCTGCCTTCGGCGCGGCTCGTCGTCGGCCAGCGCGCCACCTTCGCGGTGTACGGCCGCTTCAGCGACGGCGCGGTGGTGAACCTGAGCCAGGTCGCCCTGCTGCGCAGCTCGCCGCTCGTCGGCGCGACCCTGGCGGGCGACCTGCTCGAGCTCGACGGGGCCGCTGCGGGCGCCGCGGCCGTCGAGGTCGAGGTGTCGGGCCTCATCCGCACCCTGCCCGTCACCGTCGGCACCGAGGCCGTCACCGAGCTCGTCATCGAGCGCCGCGTCTCGGAGTCCGGCGGGTTCTCGCGTTCCCTGCGCGCCATCGCCCGGTACGCCGATGGCTCGACGGCCGACGTGACCGAGCTGTGCGACTGGTCGTCAGCCGACCCCACCGCCCTCGACGTGAGCGCGCTGCCCGGACAGCGGGGCGAGCTCATCACCGGCCAGGGAGGCGCCACCCGCATCAGCGCCACCATGGCGGGCCACAGCGCGAGCTTCGAAGTCGACCCGTGACCACGAAAGGAGCAGCCCCATGAAGACGACCATCTACGAAGAGCAGGACAAGGTGAAGGTCGAGTACGACGCGTCGAAGAAGCTCATCATCGCCACCTGGAAGTCGCTGCTGGGCCCGCAGTTCCGCAAGGCCATCGACGCGGCCGCGAACCACGTCTCGAAGCACGGCATCAAGACGTGGATCGCCGACGTCAGCCAGGCGCGCGACGTGCCATCGCAGGACGACCACGCGTGGCTCAGCCAGACGTTCGACGCGCGGATCAAGCCGCATGGCTTCGAGCGGCTCATCAACGTGCTGCCACAGAGCGCCATCGTGAAGCTCGGCGCTTCGCAGTGGTCGAAGACGGTCGAGAAGCAGGGCGCCTCGGGCACCATCGACGTCGGCTCGGTCGCCGAAGCGTTGAAGCTCGCGGCCTGACGCACGCGGCGAGGGCCGAGGTGCCCGACGCTCCCGGCGGCTCCGACAGGGGAGCACCGCCGGGGGCGTTCGTCGTTTTCAGCCGGGAACGGCTTCGGCGCGGCCCGCACCCGCTGGCCTGCCCGAGGCCCGCGCGACCAGTCGGTACCCGAGCCAGCCCGCGGGCCCGAAGAGGAACGTCAGTACCAGAAAGGGAGCGACCTTCCACCGGGCCAGTCCGCGCGCCGCGGCGTCGCGGCTGATCCACCCGCCGACGAGCAGGTCGAAGGCGAGGTAGTGAATCCACCCGCCGAGGAGCAACGTGCGGTCCGAGAAGAGGGCCGCCACGCCCTCGAGCGAGTCGAAGCCTCCGTCGACGCGGCCCAGGCGCAGCGCCATCACCACGGCATATGCCACCGAGAGCGCGCCAGGCACCACGGTGCCGACGACCCGCTGCACCCAGGCGGCCTGGGGGCGCACCAGCAACGCCACCCACGCTGCGAGGGCGACGGTGTTGGCGATGGAGAAGACGGCCGACGCGGTCATGACAGCACCGCGCCTTTCTCCGACTGCTCCCGGTGCCACGCCCACGCCACCGCGGCCGCCGAGCCCGAAAGCCACGTCGCCCAGCCCAGGAGCGCCGAGGTCGACGGCTGGACGATGGACTGCTGGGCGAGCGCCTGGAGCAGCAGCAGCAGGCACGCGGCCCCGAGGCTTGCCGCCGACGCCTTCACCAGGCGCACCTGTCGCTCCTTCGAGCGTGAGCGGCGCCGGGCAACCCACGCCACGAGCGGCAACACCTGCAGCGCGTGCAGGCCGACGAAGTGCGCGACGCGCAGGTCGCCGTGGGTGGCGCTGAAGCCGACGAGGGGGAGCCCGGGCCCGCCGTCGGGCGCGCCGACGGTGTGACTGCCGATGACGGGCATCGCCCCGCCCTGCGCCGCCACCTCGAGCTGGCGGGACGACGGCGCCGACATCACCCCGCCGAGCGAGGCGCCAGCGACGGCGATCGTCAGCCCCAGCCGCAGCGCCCAGCCCTGCGCGTCGTCCATGGGAGTGCGCCACAAGGCGACGGCCACCACGCCCATCACCACCGTCTGGGTCACGATGGCCACCCCCATCACCGTGACGACCGCCGAGTCGAAGGGCGTCGAGAAGTTGAAGTGGCTGGTGGTGCCGCGCGCCGCCTGGAGCGTGATGCACCCCACCTCGATGGCCATCACCCAGACGGTCGTCCACGCGGCCCCCCACTGGAGCGTCGGCCGGTGCGCCAGCCGCTTCAGCGCCGGCGCGACGCTCACCGCATACACCGCCGTCGAGAGGCCGAACTTGAGCGGCTTGAGCCAGGCCGGCTGGCCGCCGATGAGCCTTAGGTCGACGAACACCCCGACCGCGGCAACCAGCGCGACGCCGAACATCACGCCCGCCAGCACCCAGAGCCCACGCTGCCACCGGGGCCCCTCTTCGAACTCGACTCGCAGCCATGTTGTCATTGTCAACATCAGATAACCGACCCGTGTTGACGCTGTCAACATGAGGTCGTACGAACGGAGGCGTGAGACGAGACGAGGCCACCAGGCGGCCGGCGCGCAAGCCGAAGCACGCGTACCACCACGGCGATCTGCGGCAGGCGCTGGTGCAGCAGGCGCTGGTGACGATTCAGGAGCACGGCGTCGAGGCGCTCACGCTGCGGCAGACGGGGGAGCGGCTGCGGGTGTCGCGCACGGCGCTCTACCGACACTTCGCGGACAAGCAGGCGCTGTTGGCGGCGGTGGCGACCGAGGGCTTTGCCCTCTTCGAGCGCGCGCTGGCCGAGGCCTGGGGCGACGCGGCGGTGCCGGCCAGCCGCGAGCGCTTCTACCGGGTGGGACGCGCCTACGTGGACTTCGCGCGAAGGCACCCCTCGCACTACCGCGTGATGTTCGGGCGCTTCGTCGACAACGTCGCGGCCGACCCCGCGCTGGCCGGCTCTGCCGACCGGGCCTTCGGCGTGCTGGTGACGGCGCTCGAGGCCCTCCAGGGCGTTGGCCTGGTGCGGAGGCACGCGTCACCGGAGCTGGCCGTATCGGTCTGGGCCTGCACGCACGGCCTCGCGATGCTCTTCATCGACGGCCAGCTCTCGCGCCCCGACCTCGACGCCGAGGCCATGGTGCTGGCGACGCTCGATCGGGTGTGGGACTTCCTCACGCCGCGGTGACTTCGTGGGCCGGGCGCAGGTAAGGGGCGGCCATGGCCAGCCGCGTCGTTCATTGCACCGAGGGCGTGGCGTGGCTCCGCGACCAGACGTTCGACGCGCGGCACGCCGTCATCACCTCGCTGCCCGACGTGTCCGAGATGACGATGCCCTTCGAGGCCTGGCGCCGGTGGTTCAGCGACACCGCGCAGCTCATCTGCGAGCGCCTGGCCCCCGAGGGCGTGGCGATCTTCTTCCAGACGGACATCAAGCGTGACGGGCGCTGGGTCGACAAGGCGTACCTGGTGCAGCGCGGAGCCGAGGCCGCGCAGAGCTTCGAGCTGTTCCACAAGGTGGTGTGCCGCGCCCCGCCCGGCATGACGACGTTCGGCCGGCCCGCGTGGGCGCACCTGCTGGCGTTCAGCCGCGAACGTCGGGTCGAGCCGGGTGACTCGACCGCCGACGTGCTGCCCCGGCTGGGCGAGATGCCGTGGGCCCGGGCGATGGGCGTCGAGGCGTGTGAGGCGGCAGTGCGCTTCGTGAAGGAGCAGGCGAAGGCGACGGTGGTGGTCGACCCGTTCTGCGGCCTGGGCACGGTGCTGGCGGTGGCCAACCGGCACGGGCTCGATGCGGTAGGCGTCGAGCTGTCGCGGAAACGGGCCGAGCGTGCACAAGCCCTGCGCGTCGCGCCGCCGCTGCCGAAGAAACCGTCCCCGGAGCGGGACGCTGAAGCCTCGAAGACCTGAAGGGCCAGCGCCCTGGAGGTTCCGGCCGGCGGGTCGCGACCCAGGTCGTCGGACACCTGGAGCACGGTTTCCGAAACGAGCCGTGGGCCCCAGAAGCGGTGTGCGCGCGGCGCCGCCCGGCCTGGTGAGGCCACGAAACGACCAGTTCCCGCGCTGGCGACCCAACGACAGGCTCCTGCCTCACGTCGACCAGGCGGCGCCGTATTGAAACTGCCGCGCGAGGCCTCCCAGCGCCTTGAACGACATGAAGGCGCCCGGCAGCACGGCGACCATTCCGGCGAGCGTGATGAAGGGAACGCCACTGCTGACTGCGACACGGCTCAGCACGGCGCCCGTCACAGCCGCGATGTACGCGGTTCGGAGATCGTCCGCGAGCTGGTAGTTGCCCGCCGCCCGAGCCAGCGAGGTCCACAGGGTGACCGTGACGATCGCCGCCACCAACCCCAGAAGACCGGCGACGACGATCGTCTCGTCAGTGGGGCCTCGCCAGCCGCGCGGGCCCGACACGAGGACGGCGACCGCCAGCCCGGCGAACGCGAGGGCGCTCACGAACCGACCGACCACTCCGCTCTCGCGAGGCGCGGTCGCTACCACCACGAGGAACGAGCCGGCGCTGGTGAGCATCGACAGCACGCTCCCCAGCGAGAGCAACACCGCGAGCCCGACGAGGACCTCGCGGAGCGCGCCCGTTCCAGAGAAGTACGAGGGCTCGGGCGCAGCGGCCACGCAGAGTGCGGCTGCAGCGGAGAGGCCGGTGGCCAACAGGCCGGCGAAGCGGTGGGTGTGAATGGCGGTCGCGAGTGTGCTCATGGTGCCCTCGAAAGACGATGCGGGTGGGGAACGTCACGTCGAGTTGGGGGCGGTCACCCCTTTCCGTCACGGAGCCCGGCGCTCCGGGCGCGGTCACCCGAAGCGCCGGCGCATCACCCTTCACTCAGTCACGCCGAGCACACCGCGGGCAGACGGCTGGCTCGCGGACGATTTCCCAGCCTTCACCGCCGGGGTCGTCGACCCACTGCCACCTGCCCTTCTTCGTCACCTGGAAGGCGTCCTTTCGAGCCGGGTACTGCCGGTGGCGGCGCGCTGCGACGAGCCGCAGCTGCCGCACACCGGGGGCAACGACTTCATGACACGACGAACATCGGAACATCGGTTCCAGCCGGGTGCTGCTCGTCCACGATGGGTGGCTGACGCCCCGTGGAGCGTTCGGCGCTCATGCGCCTGAAGATCTCGAGAGGAGCAGGTTCGTCGACACAGGCGCGAGGGCGCCACGTCCAGAGACGCTCGTGCCTTACGCCAGGCCGCCACCGAAGCGCAATCGACGACGGACGCCCGGCAGATCGGCTTGACCCTGAACACCCGTTCCGTCACAAGCGCGGGCGAATCAGCAGGCCCCCGAATAGGAAAGCCGCCCCATGGCCGAACCCGACGTCATCACCGTCCGCGGCGCCCGCGAGCACAACCTCAAGGGCGTCAACCTCGAGATCCCCAAGAAGAAGCTCGTCGTCTTCACCGGCGTCTCGGGCTCGGGCAAGAGCTCGCTCGCCTTCGACACGCTCTACGCCGAGGGCCAGCGCCGCTACGTCGAGTCGTTGTCGGCGTACGCCCGGCAGTTCCTCGGGCAGATGGAGAAGCCAAAGTACGACACCATTCGGGGCCTCTCTCCGACCATCTCGATCGAGCAGAAGGCGGCGTCGAACAACCCGCGCTCGACGGTGGGCACCGTCACCGAGGTGCACGACTACCTGCGCGTGCTCTTCGCCAACATGGGCGTGCAGCACTGCCACAACTGTGGCCGCAAGGTGGGCAAGCAGTCGGCGCAGCAGATCGTCGACGAGATCATGAAGCTGCCGGCAGGCTCGAAGCTGCAGCTGCTCGCGCCGGTGGTGGTGAACCGCAAGGGCGAGCACAAGGAGCTGCTCGTCGACGCCCAGCGCCGTGGGTACAGCCGCGCCCGCATCGACGGCAAGGTGCGCTCCCTCGAAGACACCATCACCCTCGACAAGAAGTCGAAGCACGACATCGAGCTCGTCATCGACCGGCTCGTGCTCAAGGCCGACCTGCGGCCGCGGCTCACCGACTCGGTCGAGAACGCGCTGAAAGAGGGCAAGGGCGTGCTCATCGTCACCGACGAGACCGCCGACAAGCAGGCCGATCGTACGATGAGCGAGCTCAACGCCTGCCACCACTGCGGGCTCTCGTTCCCCGAGCTCACGCCGGCGTCGTTCTCGTTCAACAACCCCCTGGGCATGTGCACCGACTGCTCGGGCCTGGGCACCCGCCCCGAGATGGACCCCGATCTGATCGTCGTCGACAAGACGCGCTCGATCCGGGAAGGCGCGGTCGAGGTGTGGGCCTCGGGCGTCACCCGCGGCGAGGGGTGGACGGCCGACCTGGTGGACACGCTGTCGCGGGTCTTCGGCATCGACCTCGAGGTGCCCTGGGAGAAGCTGCCGAAGGCGCAGCGCGACGTCATCATGTACGGCTCCGGCGGCAAGGAGGTGTCGATGAAGTGGGGCGACGCCCGCTGGAAGATGGAGTGGGAAGGCCTCGTCAACAAGCTGATGCGCGGCTTCCAGTCGACCAGCTCGGAGTCGATGAAGCAGTACTACATGCGCTTCTTGTCCGACAAACCGTGCCCCACGTGCCTGGGCGAGCGGCTCAAGCCCGAGTCACGCGCGGTGAAGGTGCACGGGAAGACCATCGTCGAGCTGTCGCGCCTCACCATCAACGACGCGCAGGGCTTCCTGGGCGCGATGCCGTTGACGAAGAACGAGCAGACCATCGGCGCCGAGCTGCTCAAGGAGATCCGCTCGCGCCTCGGCTTCCTCGTCGACGTGGGCCTGGGCTACCTCACGCTCGACCGCAGCGCGTCGTCGCTGTCGGGCGGCGAGAGCCAGCGCATTCGCCTCGCCTCGCAGATGGGCAGCGAGCTCACCGGGGTCATCTACATCCTCGACGAGCCGTCGATCGGCCTCCACCAGCGTGACAACGGCCGGCTCATCGCCACGCTCAAGCGCCTGCGTGACCTCGGCAACACCGTGCTGGTGGTCGAGCATGACGAAGAGACGATGGAGGAGTCGGACTGGATCGTCGACTTCGGGCCCGGCGCCGGCGAGCTCGGCGGCGCGGTGGTGGCCGAGGGGACGCCGAAGGAGGTCATGCGCGACGAGCAGAGCCTCACCGGCGGGTACCTGTCGGGGCGGCTCGAGATCGCCGTGCCCGAGCGACGGCGCGCGGGCCTCAAGACGAAGATCAGCATCCGCGGCGCGAAGGAGAACAACCTCAAGAACGTCGACGTCGACCTGCCGCTGGGCCGCTTCGTCGCGGTCACGGGCGTCTCGGGCGCGGGCAAGTCGACCCTCATCAACGAGATCCTCTTCCCCGCCCTGTCGCGGCACCTGCACGAGTCGCGGGTGATGCCCGGGAAGCACACGTCGATCACCGGCATCGAGCACCTCGACAAGGTCATCGACATCGACCAGCGCCCCATCGGGCGGACGCCACGCTCGAACCCGGCGACCTACACGAAGGTGTTCGACCCGATTCGTGAGGTGCTGGCGCAGACCGCCGAGGCGCGGGCCTTCGGCTACACGCCCGGGCGCTTCAGCTTCAACGTGAAGGGCGGCCGGTGCGAGGCGTGTGAAGGCGACGGCGTGAAGAAGGTCGAGATGCACTTCCTCGCCGACGTGTACGTGCCCTGCGAGGTGTGCGGTGGCAAGCGCTTCAACGACGCGACGCTCCGCGTCCGGTACAAGGGCAAGAACGTCTCAGAGATCCTCGACATGTCGGTGCGCGAGGCGATGGAGCTCTTCGCCGTTCACCGCGACATCATGCGGCACCTGCAGACGCTCGACGACGTGGGCCTGTCGTACCTCAAGCTGGGCCAGCCCTCGCCGACGCTCTCGGGCGGTGAGGCCCAGCGCATCAAGCTCTCGCGCGAGCTGGCCAAGGTGGCCACCGGGCGCACGCTCTACATCCTCGACGAGCCCACCACCGGCCTGCACTTCGAGGACATTCGCAAGCTGCTCATCGTCCTCAACCGCCTGGTCGACGCGGGAAACACGGTGCTCGTCATCGAGCACAACCTCGACGTCATCAAGTCGGCCGACTGGGTCATCGACCTCGGCCCCGAGGGTGGCGACGGCGGCGGCAAGGTGCTGGCCGAGGGGACACCCGAGGACGTCGCCGAGGTGAAGGCGTCACACACCGGGCGGTACCTGAAGCACGTGCTCGAGAAGGCGCGCAAACAGCGCGTCGGTGTGCGCGTCGCGGGGTGAACGGGCTCAGCTGAAGACGTCGGCCGGGCGACGGGCGGTGAGGAGCCGCTTCGTCCACCGCTTGAGCGTGGCCAGCGTGGCCCGCTTGAGTTGCGCCTCCACCCGCGGGCCCGGAGCCGAGCCAAAGCGCAGCGGCCACTGAACGAGGAGCGCGGTGCGCAGTCCCTCGGCGAGTCCTTCGGTACGGCCGTCAGCGAGGCCCTCAGCCCGACCCTCGGCGCGCCCCTCTGCGCGCCCCTCGGCCCGACCCTCAGCCCGCCCCATCGATAGACCTTGCCGTCGTCCCAGCAGACGGCCCTGCGACAGCCCCTTCGCGGTGCCCTTCTTGAGCCCGAGCTTCTCTCCCTTCGCGCGCGCCTCGGCCAGGGCCTCCTCGCGGATGATGTCCTGAAGGAAGGGCACCCGCTTGCGGTACTCCTTCATCGAGATGATCTCGAACGCGTCGTTCATCTTTCGGCGCTGGCTCGTCGTCATGGGCAGCGACCGAAGATACACCAGGGCCTGCCGGTGATGCTCGGGGGCCTCGTCGCGAACGGCCTGAACGAGCGGTCGCATGACCTCGGCCTCGGAGGCCACACGCGACAGGTCGGTCGACAGGCTCATCAGCCACCAGGCCAGCCGCGCGAGCGGTGGCCCCGGCCGCTCCAGCACCGCCTTCGCGTCGAGCAGCGAGAGGTCGTCCACGACGAGGTCGAGGGCCGGCATGAAGGGTCGTACGGCCTCGACGAGCTCGCGCGGCCCGTCGAGCAGCTCGCCGAGGCTGCGCGGGCCGGTCCAGCCGCCAGGCACGTTGGCGACCACCAGCGGCACCACGGGCGGCAGGGTACGCGCCGACGGGTGCGCCTTGAGGTGCGCGCTCCAGAACGCAGTGACGTACCGGAGCACGCGGAACGGCATCAGCCTGGGCGCGTCGCGCTGGTGCTCGAGCATCACGAAGACCCGCGCATCGCCCGACGCGGTCGACACCTGGAAGACGGCGTCGGACTCGGGCGTCGCCAGCGTCGCTTCGGCGAAGCGCGCCCCCACCACCTCGACGTGGCGCAGGTCGAGCTGTCGCCACAGGCGACGTGGGAGCACCGCCTGCACTTCGGCGGCCACCACGCGTGTGTCGGCGAACACCGACTTGAAGAAGCCATCGTGTCTGGCTCGCTGAAGGCCCTGCGCCTGGCTCGACATGCCGTCCGTCTCCTCGGGGCGTCGTCACGAGAAACAGGAGCCGCGGTGGGCCGGCTGCCCGAACCGACCCACCGCGCGCTCGACTGGTCGAGCCTCCGCCGACGACCCCCACCACCGCGCTCGACGTCGTCGCGACACAGCAGGCGCGGTGCCACCCGGCTGCGTCGACAACCATGCGGAACCGCGGCGTGCGCCTGTCGCTCCGCCGAGACTGGAGCATCCACGCCCGTCCGCTTCTCAGCGCGCGAGAGCGACCGCCCCGAGGAAAGGGCACCGTGGCCCGGTTCCTCTTCGCGCGCCACGCGCGGCCCCGCCCCAGGCGCGACGGCCCTCATCGGGCGAAGACGCGAAGCAGCGCCTGGCTCAGCCCAGCGCTGACGGAGACCTCGAGCACCCAATCGGTCGCCACCTCGGCCCGAAACGAAGGGAGCGGCGGCGGATCGTCAAACCACGCGCCCGTCGGAACGCCCCACTCGTCTTCGTCGCGGCCCAGCGTGCCGACGTGAAGGCGCCGCAGCGATCGGGGCGCGCCATGGCGAACCTCCCACGCCGCGGCGGTGAGCAGCGCGGCCGCGCGCGTCGACGAGGGCAGCTCGAGCCGCAACGCCTCGAGCCCCACGCACACCGGAGCCTGCAGCAGCGCACGCGTGGCCTTCACCAGCCGCGGCCGGCGGGGTGTCCCCACCGAGGGGTCGAGCTCTCCGTCCCAGACGCTGCGAATGGTGGCCTCGACGACGAAGCCGCGCCGCCACCGCAGCCAGCACAGCGACGTATGCAGCGCCGCAGGGCCGAGCAGGTCGCGGCTGTGCGCCGCGAGGTGGTGCGCTTCGGCGGCGACGAGCCCGGCGTCACCCGGCCGCGCCTCGAGGGCGAGCTGGAGCTGAACGAGGGTGCCGAGCGGGTCGCCAGCCGCCACGAGGGCGTCGCCGTACACGGCCATGGCGGGCGCATCGGCGAGCGGTGGTCGGGCGAACGTCATGGGCCACGTCGACGCGTGGGCACCGGGGCCGCTGACGAGGCGGAGCCGTGGAAAAGCAACGGCCCGCGACTCCTTTTGGGAGTGCGGGCCGTCGATGCGAACGAGCCAGAGGGCTGGTTCGCGGGGCGCGTCAGAGCGGGCGGACGTTCTGCGCCTGCAGTCCCTTGGGCCCGCGGGTCACTTCGAACTCCACCTTCTGACCTTCCTGGAGGGTCCGGAAGCCCTGCGTCTGGATCGCCGTGTGGTGAACGAACACGTCGTCACCGCCGCCGTCCTGCGCGATGAAACCAAAGCCCTTCGCATCGTTGAACCACTTCACCGTACCGTTTGCCATTCGACTGTCTGCTTTCCGATTGAACCCGGCGACTGCATTGCCCCCGGTGCGCGACTGAATGGAGCGCGCACCAAATGAGGTACAGCAGCCTCCGCCCTCGCGCCAGCCGTCACCACCGTTCGGTGGGGCAGCGCGTCGGGCTCACCGCACCGCGAGGCCGGCTCGCTCGAGGAGCCGCGCGGCGAGGGCGTCGGTCTTCGACGGAGCCGCCTCGAGGGCCGCGAGCTCGGCCGGTGAGAAGGTCTCGATGCGCTCGCCACGCGTCACCATCACCCCGCTGCGGTGCGCTTCCACCGTGGCCAGCACGACGCCCGACCGATCGCGCGTCAGGCCCGCGGCCTCGCCAGCCACCACGAGGTCGACGTCGGCCACCACCTGGCCCTCGACGGAGCGAACGACGCGGACGGTGTCGGGGCCCACGCGGGCGAGCGTCGTCGTCGAGCCGTCGGCGTGCGTCACCGTCGCGAGCGGGTTCGAGCCGGTCCAGAACTCGATGAGGTTGAAGATGAGGGCGTCTCCGAGCGCGAACAGCTCGTACACGGGGAGGATGAGGAACAACCAGAAGATGAGGGTCGAGACGAACTTGCTCCCGAACGAACCGTTCCAGTCGTGGAGCTTCTTCGTGGCGGCGAACTTTCCGTAGCACCCGGTGCTGGCGGCAGCGGCGAGGGCGGAGACGACGAATCGACGAGAGAGCATGTACGGGGTTCCTTTCTCGAGCGGCGGAGCGCCGGGCCCGGAACTCTGCCGTCGGAGCCCTGCCCCGCAAGGAGGAAATGCGAATGATGGGAGCGCTCGTCGTCCCTTGCGCTACGAGGGCCGCCCATGGCGAACGAGGCGAAGGCGGGCAAGCTGCCGCCGCAGATTCCCTTCATCATCGGCAACGAGGCCGCAGAGCGCTTCAGCTTCTACGGCATGCGCAACGTGCTCACGAACTTCCTCGTGGGCTACCTGCTCATCGGGCTCGCGGAGCAGGAGCGCCAGGCCGCGGCGAAGGAGGTCTTCCACGTCTTCGTGATGGGCGTGTACTTCTTCCCGCTGCTGGGCGGCTGGCTGTCGGACCGGCTGCTGGGGAAGTACCGCACCATCTTGTACCTGTCCGTCGTCTACTGCGTCGGCCAGGCGCTGCTGGCGCTCTCGGTGGAGTCGAAGAGCGGCTTCTATGCGGGCCTCTTTCTGATCGCGCTCGGCTCCGGGGGCATCAAGCCGTGCGTCTCGGCCTTCGTGGGCGATCAGTTCGACCAGTCGAACAAGCACCTCGCGAAGCTGGTGTTCGACGCGTTCTACTGGATCATCAACTTCGGCTCGTTCTTCGCGTCGCTGCTGATTCCACCGCTGCTCGCGAAGGAGCCCACCGTCATCACCTGGAGCGGCTCGACCCTCTTCACCCTCGACACGCCCCTGCCGCGCGCGGCCTTCGGGGTGCCGGCGGTGTTGATGGTGGTGGCGACGGTCATTCTCTGGGCTGGGCGCAACCGGTACGTGAACGTGCCGCCCACCGCGTCTGATCCGCACGCCTTCTCGCGTGTCTGTCTCACCGCGCTCACGGGCAAGGGAACGTCGGGGAGCCAGCCCGGACTCGTCCTCGCCATCGTCGGCGCGGTGGGCGCGCTCGGCTCACTCGTCTTGATTCCGTGGCTCGGCGTCGTCGCGTCGCTGTGCCTCGCCATCACCGTCTTCCTCGTGTTCGCGGGCGGCGGCGTGTGGCTGCAGCTCGATCGCGCGAAGGGTCAGCACCCCGACGAAGACGTCGACGGCGTGCGCGCGGTGCTGCGGGTGCTCGTCATCTTCGCGCTGGTGACGCCCTTCTGGTCGCTGTTCGATCAGAAGGCCTCGACGTGGATCCTCCAGGGCAACGCGATGGCGCTGCCCGGCTGGGGCTGGTTCAAGAGCGCGGCGCAGATGCAGGCGCTCAACCCGCTGCTGGTGATGCTGCTGATCCCCTTCAACAACGTGGTGCTCTACCCGACGCTCAAGCGGCTCGGCGTCGAGGTGACGGCCCTGCGCCGCATGGGCATGGGCATCGCGTTCTCGGGGCTGGCGTGGGTGGCGGTGGCGGGCCTGCAGCTCGTGCTCGACGGAGGCGAGAAGCTGCCGGTGCTGTGGCAGGCGCTCCCCTATGCGCTGCTCACCTTCGGCGAGGTGCTCGTCTCGGCCACGGGGCTCGAGTTCGCGTACAGCCAGGCGCCGGCGAAGCTCAAGGGCGTGCTGATGAGCTTCTGGAGCCTCTCGGTGACGGTCGGCAACCTCTGGGTGCTGCTGGTCAACGCGACGGTGAAGAACGACACGGTGACGAAGGCCATCGGCGACGCCGGCTTCGGCGTGATGGCCTTCCAGATGTTCTTCTTCGCGGGCTTCGCCTTCGTGGCCGCGGCGGCGTTCGCGCTCTACGCGCGCCGGTACGTGGTGGTGGACTATTACCGGAAGGCGTGACGTCAGTTGCGCTGCTGGCGCAGCTGCTCCATCAGCTTGGCGCGGATCTCCGGCGGGAGTTGATCGAGCCCGTTCATCTGGCCGAAGTCCGGCGGCGGAGGCGGCTTCTTGAACAGCTCCGGGCCGCTCGACCACTGGGTCTTCTCGAAGACGCCCGTGGTGTACGCCGCGTCGTCGATGGAGCCCTTCACGTAGACGCGGTTCTCGCTGCCCGTCTCGGCGCCGAACACGACACGGACCGGCTTGCCGTCGGCGGTGACCTCGACCGTGGCCGCGGGCGACGCGAAGGCCGTCTTCGGCGCCTCCCCCACCCAGCTCAAGCCCCGAAGGCCCTTGAGCCGGTTCAGCACCGTGGGCACCTGGGCTGCGTCGAACTCAGGTGCGGACTTCGGCTCGACGAGCTTCCACGCCTCGCCCTCCTTCACCACCACCGTCTTCTTGCCGGCTGCCGTCAGCACGAGCTTCGTCGCCTTCGCGGTGTCGAAGTCGACGAGGGTCAGCTCGCGCAGGTCGTCGAGCTTCTTGTCGAGCGCCTGCGCCTGGTAGCCGGGCAGCAGGTACACCTGCGCGTCACCCTCGACCTGCGCCGCCACCGTGCCGTCGTCACGCTTCGTGCCGGCGAGCTTGAGCGTCACCGTCTTGCCGTCCTTCAGGGTGGCGACCAGCGTGTGCGCCTGCGGGGCGTCGAAGGCTCCCTCGGCGAAGTCCTGCGCGGTGAGGGTGGCGAACTGGTTCACCAGGGCGCTCGCGGCCGAGGTGCTGAAGCGGAAGCCCTTTGGCAGCTCCGAGCTGGACGTCCACGCGCCTCCTTCACCCGCCTTGAGCGAGAACGACGCGCCGTCGGCCCGCGTCACGGCGAAGGTCGTCACGTCGGAGGCACCGACCGTCACCACGCTCTTCTTCCGCCACGCGGTGAGGCCCTGCTTCACGAGGTACTGCAGGCTCGACTGCGTGACGAAGACCGCAGACGAGCCGGCCTTGCGCACGTAGGCGCCACCGCTCTTCGACGCCTTGCCCAGCACGAGGTCGAGCGTCTTGTTCGCGCCGGTCGCCTTCACCGCCGTCCCCTTCGCGTCGTCGATCTCGAGCTCGGCGTGTTTGTCGGACTTCTCGGTGACGAAGTCGGCGGCCTTGAAGTCGGCGAGGCCTGAAAGGAGCGACTGCACCTGCCCATCATCGGCCACGTAGCTCGCGCCCGCCTTCTTCGCGTCGGCGACCGTCCAGCCGTTGGCGCTGCGGGTGAGCGTCAGCGTCGAGGTGGCGGTCTTGAGCTCGACCGAGGCGATCTCCTCCTTCGACAGCTTCGTCGCCTCGAACTTCTGCACGCCGACCGAGACTTCCTTCTCCCTCGTGGCGAAGAAGGCGAGCAGGAGCGCCGCGAAGACGCCGACCGCGATGAGCGTTGGCTTGTTCATGGGGAGTGTCCTCGTCGAATCAAACGGTGACGGTGGCGCGGCTGGCCTCGCGCATGCGCCAGCGCACGAGCCCGAAGGCCGCGAGCAGCAGCGGGAGGCCGAACGCGTTGCCGAACTTCACCAGGTTGCGGGTCGAGTCCGAGAGCTCCGACTGCAGCACCGGCAGCGCGAGGCCCCGGTTGCGCATCGCCAGCAGCGCCGGATCGAGGAGCAGCCAGTCGGCGATGTTGAGCGCCAGCACCTGGTTGCCCCGGTTCTGCATGAAGTCGTCCTGGAAGAGGGCCGAGGTGCCCACGACGATGACGCGGGCTTCCTTCTCGCTCTGGCCGATGACGGGCGTGACGCCGGGCGCAGACTGCGCAGCCTCGGCGGCGTAGTGGCTCTTCAGCGTGCCCGACACCTGCGCCATGAGCGGATAGGGGCCGGTGGGCGTGATGGACTCGGCGCGCCAGTCGCGCTGCGGGTTCAGGTTGGGCGGGGTGTTCTCGAGCCAGCTCTTGGTCGACGAGCGGGCGAGCACCGTGGCCGTCGTCCCCTCGACCTGCTTCACCTCGAGCGAGGTGACGAACGGGAAGAGCACGTCACCGAGGCCCGCGGTGATGACGCTGTCGCCTTCGAGGCGCTGCACCACCGGCAGGAACGGGTACGGCACCGGCTGGTTGATGACCATGAAGCCGCGTCGCTCGCTGATGGAGACGTTGCCCGACTTGACGTCGGCCACCAGCCGATTGCCCACGGTGACGCCGTAACTCGAGAGCAGCTCGGTCATGCCGTGGCTCGCGTCCGACGGCTGGAAGGTGCGCACGTCGACCTGCACCTGGTCGAGGAAGAACGCCACCGCCTTGCCCTTCATGAGGAACTGGTCGATGGCCTTCAGCTCGTTCGCAGGGAGCGCCGTCTTCGGGCCCATCACGTAGAGGGCGTCGAGCGTGTCGTCGAAGCGGTCCTTCCCGGCGAGCTCGACCGGCCGCACCTCGTACATCTGCGAGAGCATCGTCAGCAGGTAGCGATACTTCTCGTCGAGCTTCGGCTCGCCGTGGCCCTGCAGCACGCCGATGACCGGGGTCTTCGCGCGCGTCAGCTTGCGGACGAGCGTCGTCAGGTCGTACTCGAGCGACGACACGTTCTGCACCAGCGGAATGACCTCTTTCTTCTCCTGGTGCTTGATGACGATGGCCATGTACGCGCGCTTGGTCTGCTGCTGGTCTTCCTCGATGACGCGGATCTCGACCGGCTGAATGCCCTGGCCCGAGAGCTCCTTCTCGATCGACGTCTGGTCGCGGAAGCGCCGGCCGAAGATGTCCTGCTTCACTTCCTTCTTCGCTTCCTTGTCGGCGTCGGTCTCTTGCGACTGCGGGTCGACGAACTCGAAGGCCACCTTGCCCTTCGAGACGGCGCGGAACTCTTCGAGCAGGTCGCGCACGTAGCGGGCGTTGCTCGAGTACGGCGCCGGGAGCTGCTCGGTGAAGTAGGCGGTGACGACGACGGGCTCCTCGAGAGCCGAGAGCGTGTCCTTCGTGGCCTTCGAGAGCGTGTAGGCCTTCTCGCGGGTGACGTCGACGCGGCCGAAGAGCCGCAAGCCGAGCGCGTTCACCAGCACGAGGATGCCCAGGACGGCGGCGATGAAGACGGCAGAGATGGTGCGGGTCATGTCGAGGCTCCTCGGGTCTTACAGACGCGTGGCCTGAATCTGCCGGGCCGTCAGCACGAGCCCAGCGGCGGTGAGCGAGAGGTAGAAGACGAGGTCGCGCGTATCGAGCACGCCCCGCGCGATGTTCTCGAAGTGGTAGTCGACCGAGAGGAACTCGAAGACGCCCGCGAGCGAGTCGGGGAGCAGCGGCGCGAACTTGTCGACGAAGTAGAACGCGAAGCACAGCACGATGCCGACGATGAACCCGACGATCTGGTTCTTTGACAGCGCCGAGCCCCACAGCCCAAGCGCGATGAAGGCCGACGCGAGCAGCACCAGGCCGAAGTAGCCCGCGAACACCGGGCCCCAGTCGAAGGCCGGCCCGGGCCCCGTGAGGGCCGCCACCGTGAAGGCGTAGGGCAGCGTGCACGCCAGCGCGACCGCCACCATGCCCAGCGCCGCGAGGAACTTGCCGAGGGTGATCTGCCAATCGTCCATCGGGAACGTCAGCAGCAGCTCGAGCGTGCCGCTCTTGCGCTCCTCGGCGACCGCGCGCATCGTGATGGCGGGCACCAGCACCACGAACAGCACCGGCGCCACGCCGAAGAAGCCGCGCAGCGACGCCTGGCCCGCGAGGAACAGCGTCGAGAAGTACAGCCAGCCGGACAACAGCAGGAAGCCGCCCAGCACGATGTACGCGATGGGCGAGGTGAAGAACGAGCGGAACTCCCGCTTCGCGATGGCCAGTGCGCCGTTCATGCGGCCCTCCGGGTGTCGGTCAGCTTGCGGAACGTGTCTTCGAGGCTCACCTGCGTGCGCTTGAGCTCGAGGATGACGAGGTCGTTCTTCACCACCGTGTCGAACAGCACGCGGCGCACGTCGTCGGTGCCGTAGCGCACGGTGAAGCCCAGCGTGCCGGTCCCTTCGTCACCCGCCACCTCGACCGCCGAGACGCCAGCCAGCGCCGAGAGCGAGGTACGAATCGCCTGCGCGTCCATCGGCTGGCCGAGCCGATGCCCGACCACCACGTGGAGCGTGTTGCCGCCCTCGTTCGCCGAGGTGGTGAGGCGCTCCGGCGTATCGTCGGCGACCAGCCGGCCCTCGTTGATGATGAGCACGCGCGAACACGTCGACTGCACCTCGGACAAGATGTGCGTCGAGAGAATGACGGTCTTCTCGCGACCCAGCTCCTTGATGAGGTTGCGGATCTCGACGATCTGGTTCGGGTCGAGGCCCGCCGTCGGCTCGTCGAGGATGAGCAGGTCGGGCTCGTGCAGAATCGCCGCCGCCAGGCCCACGCGCTGCCGGTACCCGCGCGAGAGCTGGCTGATGTCCTTCGACACCACCTGGGTGAGGCCGCAGCGCTCGACCGCCGACTTGATGCGCGCCACCCGCAGGTCCTTCGGCACGTCGCGTACGTCGGCGATGAAGCGCAGGTACTCCACCACCATCATCTCGTCGTAGAGCGGGTTGTTCTCGGGCAGGTACCCGATGAGCTTGCGCGCCGCGACGGGGTTGGCCGTCACGTCGATGTCACCGACGAACGCCTTGCCCGAGGTGGGGTTGATGGAGCCGGCGAGGATACGCATCGTCGTCGACTTGCCGGCGCCGTTGGGCCCCAGGAAGCCCACGACCTGGCCCTTCGGGACCTCGAACGAGACCCCCTTCACGGCCTGTGTCGGGCCGTAACTCTTCGTCAGCGCTTCGATTCGGATCATCGATGAAGGCATGCGCACCCCTTCGGAAATTGATCGGCCGCTTCACTAAGTCGCCTCCCCGAACTGTCAAGGCCGACTGGCTGTGAAAACGTTGCGGAGTCCTGACGTCAGGGGGCTACCGTGGGCCGCCGATGCTGAAAGTCACGCCGCTGGGAGGCCTGGGCCAGGTGGGCCTCAACGCCATGGTGCTCGAGCACGGCGCCGAGCGGGTGCTCATCGACTGTGGCGTCCTCTTTCCCCGGCCAGACCAGCTCGGCATCGACGTGGTGGTGCCCGACTTCACCGCGCTGCGCGACGACCCGGAGCGGCTCAAGGCCGTGGTGCTGACGCACGCGCATGAAGATCACCTCGGCGCGTTGCCGGTGCTGCTCCGCGAGTTCCAGGTGCCCGTCTACGGTACGCCCTTCACGCTGGCGCTGGCGCGGCATCGCCTGGAAGAAGCGGGCCTGACCGGCGATCTGCGCGAGATCGGCCCGGGCGCGGCGTTCACGGCCTCGGAGTCGTTCACCCTCGAGGCGGTGCAGGTGACACACTCCGTGCCCGACGCGGTGGGGCTGTGGGTCAAGACGCCGTCGGCGACGCTCGTCCACTCAGGCGACTTCAAGCTCGACCTCTCGCCCATCGACGGCAAGCTGACGGACCTCTCGCGCCTCGGTGTGCTCGGCGAGCAGGGCGTCGACCTGCTGCTGTCGGACTCGACGAACGCCGAGAACGACGGGTGGACGCCGAGCGAGTCGCTGGTGAAAGAGACGTTCGCGCGGCTCTTCCACGGCGTCACCGGCCGCATCGTGGTGGCGCAGTTCGGCTCGCACCTGCACCGGGTGCAGCACCTGGTACGGCTCGCTCAGACCCTGGGCCGACAGGTCGTCTTGTCCGGCCGCAGCCTGGTGCGAAACGCCGAGCTCGCGCGCACCGTCGGCCGGCTCGAGATTCCGCCGGGGCTCCTCATCTCACTCGACGCAGCCGCGAGGCTGCCGCGCGACCAGGTGCTCATCATCTCGACGGGTGCGCAGGCCGAAGCGCGCTCGGGCCTGTCGTGGCTGGCCTCGGACGAACCCGGGCCCTTGCGACTCGAGCCTGGAGACCTCTGCGTCATCTCGGCGCGCGCGATTCCTGGCAACGAACCCAACATCGCGCTGCTGGTGAACCAGCTCTACGCGAAGGGCGTGACGGTGGTGACGCCGTCGACGGAGCCGGGCGTGCACGTGTCGGGGCACGCGGCGAAGCACGAGCAACGACGGCTCATCGAGACGGTGAAGCCGAAGAGCTTCGTGCCCATTCACGGAGAGCTGCGGCACCTGCACCGGCACCGGCTCACGGCCGTCGAGGCGGGCGTCGAACAGGCGCGCGCGCTGGTCGCGAGGACCGGAGACGTGCTCGGGCTCGACGCACACGGGCTCCACAGCCTCGGCCGCGCGCCGGTGGGCCTGTGGCCGATGCGACGCGAGGGGCTGGCGCCCGTGAGCGAGGCCTCGCTGGCCGAGCGCAAACGGCTCGCCGAGTCGGGGCTCGTCATCGTGGTGGTGGTGATGCAGCAGGGCGGCGGCAAGGTGCTCCATGGCCCGGTGGTGAGTGGACAGGGCCTGTCAGGCGAAGAGCAGGCGGCGCTGACGCTGGCGGCCGAGGGCGCGGCGCTCGAGCTGAAGGAGCTCTCCAACGCCATGCGCGGAGACGACGAGCGCGTGCGGGAAGCGCTCGCCCACGGCGTACGCCGCGTGTTCAAGCAGCTCTTCGGCAGCAAGCCGTTCCTGCATCCCGTCGTCGCGCGGGTGTGAGGCTGGCCGGCACGAAGGTTGCGACGCCGGGGCCGATGCTCGTTCTGGGATGGACCCTCAGTCTGGCTGTGGCCGCGAACCCTCACGCTGAGGACTTTCGAACGTGGGTTGCGGCCATCATCTCGCGAACCGAGGCGTCCGAGACACGCGTGGGAAGGCGGTGGGTCGGACAAGCCATGCCCCTGATCCGGAGCGGCCAGCGCGTCGGGACGGCCATTCAGGTGTGCGGCCGGTTCCGGACCGATGACTTCGAGGAGCTCGCCCTCGAAATCGAGGGCACTCGCTTCTGGCTGCGGACTCCCGCAGTCGCTGACCTCGTCTCGGTGTGGGCACGGGACGACATGCCTCTGAGGTACCACTGCGGCTTCGGCCCTGTCGAAGCGCTCATCCTGCCATTCACCTTTGCGACAGACCTCGGCATGTCCAGCGACGAGAGGAGAACCATCGACTTCCGCCCCACCGGCGCCTTCCTTCTCGGGCACGAAGATGGGGGCCGGTTTTCCCGCTCGAAGTCCCGCCTGAGTGCTCGGCGCCAGCCAGGCCAGACGACGTGGTGGTCATTCGATGGGGGAGGGGTCACCGAGGAGATGCGGGTTCTGGACCACATCAGCCTCGAAGGTCGCTGGTCTCCTCCGCTTCACCGCGCGCTGCCCGTGCAGCTGCGGCTCGAGAACGAAACGCTCCACCTGAAAGCGATCCATCGAGACCGACCGGTCGTGGTCTACGTCGCCGGGCAGCGGGATGACTCGACCGCCATTCGACTCGAAGTGCGAGGAGACGAACTCGCCTTCCCGCTGCCGGGTCGAACGGCGCAGCTGTTCGCCGCCCCCAACGCCGTACGCGGCTTCCTGGTCGGTCCGCCCGCTGCGCTGGAGGCTCGCCGGCTGACCCGCGAAGACGAAGGCGGTCAGTCCTGGCTTCAGGTCTCGTCCAATCGCGACCTCGTGGCGCGCCTCGACAAGCCGTGAGTGACGCTCAGCGGGGACGGTATCGGTGATGTTCGCCGAGGCCGTTCTGAAGCAGCTCACGAGGCGAGCGGGCGGAACAGCACGAACGCGCTCGTGTACCCGTGCAGCCATGTACGACCGGCGACCTGTCCGAGCTCGCCGTTGCAGAAGAAGCCACCGAGCGGAACCCCGGGGTACTTCGCCGCGAAGAGGCCAGGATCGTGATCGTCGACACCGAAGAGGTGCCGGCCGCGCCCCGTGCACGAGAAGAGGAGTGCCCCCGCCGGTGGACGCTCGCTCGCGGTCGCGAGCCGGGCCGAGAGCTCCTCGCGCGCAGCCTTCGCGTCGCGCAGAAGGAACTGCACCACCTGAAACGGCTCGAGCGTCGAGCCGACCGCGAGCGCACGACGCCGCGCATCGAGCCCCACCACGTTGCGCACCAGGAACTCGTCGGCCCGCTGCTCGATGGCGCCCGACTTGAGGCCCACGCCCACGACGAGGGCATGGCGCAGGCGCTCCTGCGTCTCTTCGTCGAGCGTCTCGTGCAGCTTCTGCAGCACGTCCATCGGCGAGCGCCCATCGACCTCGAGGAGCAGGTGGCCGTCGACGGCGGTCGCGAAGCCTGGCGCTCCCAGTGGGCGAACGCCCTGCGCGACCAGCGCCTCGACCTCGAGCGAACCCGAGAGCGCGACACACACGGCGCCCGAGGTGAGGAGCCGCTCGTCGAGGAACAGCCGATGCGAGCCCGGCGCGCTCCCGCCACTGGCGAGGCCGCCACCGATGAGGGCGCCGGGCGCGCGGGCCTCGAGCTTCGGGAGCAGCGCCTCGACGTCGAAAGAAAACGGATCCGCCAACACCAGCACGACCTTCGCCTCGCCACTGAAGACCGGCACCTCACTGCGCCTGATGGCCTTCGCCTCGATGGTGACGCCGGGGAGCGAGGCCGCGGTGAGGGACAGCGCCGGCAGGTCATCCGCCTCGCGGCCAGCGCCGATGACGCCAGCGCCGGAGCAGCCGATGAGCGTCGCCTGGGGAAACCGCTCGCGGAGCCGCGCCATCGCCGCCGGCGCCTCGGGGAGCAGCGCGGCCGACACGAAGGCGATGAGCAGGTCGGGCTCGGCCGGGAGCTCCTGCTCGAGCACCGCGATCGCCCGCTCGGCCGCGTCGTGTCCACTCGTGTCGCGCGCCAGCGCCGAAGCCCAGTGCATCGGGGCTCCTTACACCGCTCGACGCCGAACGACGTGCAAACGAGCGCGGGCCTCCGTACACCGCGCGTCATGCGTCCGTTCCTCTGCGTGGCCTGCCTCACCGTCGCGTGCGCGCCCGTGCCAGTCGACCCGAACGTCATCGAGACCGACGGGGGCGTGGCCATTCGCCGTGATGTGCTGCGGGTTCCTGCGCCGAAGCCGCCCCCGAACCCCATCACCCAGGACGCCACCCCCGACGACTTCGACGCCGTCACCGTGGTGCGCTACCGCGTCGACACCGCCGGCCAGCCGCCCCGCCCCGCGCGCGCCATCGTGCTGTTGATGCCCGGCTTCCTCGGCGGCGCTGGCTCCTTCGACTCGCTCGCCCGCGCCATCGTGCGGCGCTCCACGCCGTCGGAGCCACTCGAGGCCTGGGCCATCGATCGCCGCAGCAACCTGATGGAGGACCGCCGCGGCATCGAGGCCGCGCTCACCGCGAAGGACGCTGAGCTGCTCACCGGCTACTACTTCGACGGCAAGGCCATCGACGGCCAGACGTTCTCTGGCTTCCGCACGCAAGAGAGCCTCGCCTTCGAGTCCGAGTGGGGCCTCGCCTCGACGATGAACGACCTGCGCGCCGTGGTGTCGCTCGTGCCCGAAGCCGACCGCCGCGCGCGCGTCATCCTCGCGGGCCACTCGCTCGGCGCCGGGCTCGCGGGCATGTACGCCGCGTGGGACTTCGAAGGCACGCCAGGCTTCTCGCAGCTCGCCGGCCTCGTGCTCATTGACGGCGTCACGGGCAGTGAAGGCAGCGCGCTCACCGTCACGCGCGAGGAGTACGAGACGACCGGGCTCATGGGCGGCACCTTCGGGGGAAGGCCGAGCCTGAAGCAGGTGCGCGAGTCCGTGCGGTACTTCGCCTTCCCCCTGCTCGAAGCGAAGCTCTTCCCCATCGGCGTGGGCACCGCGATGCGCGCGATGTGGCGGCCCGACGCCATCGACCTCGACCGGCCCCGACGCGAGGCGCTCGAGACGCTCTTCCTCACCAACACGCTGCCACGCATGACGAACCGCGCCGCGTTCGGCCTCGCCTTCGATGCCGCGACGTGCCCCGTGAGCATCGCCGCCGTCAACGCGGGCGCGACCGACGGCCCGCTCGTCGACACGCCGTCACCGTTCGGCGGCGGCACCATTCAGAAGCCCGCCAACTCGAACCAGACGTTCCGCTGGAACGAGTTCGACCAGGTCGAACCCGCCGAGCTCACCTCGCTCTCGGAGTTCGCGCTCGCCTGGGCGCGCCCGGGCGTGGATTTCGGAGAGTGGTACTTCCCCGCGCGGCTGTCGCTCGACACCAGCCTCGCCGCGTCGCTGACGCTGAAGCCCGACGACTGGCCGGTCACGGCGTACGGCGTGCGGGCCCTGCATGGCCGCGCGATGGACCTGCCGGTGCTCGTCGAAGCCGCTGGCATCTTGTCGGGCCAGACGAGCCGCTACGACGCGCTCAAGGCGCTGCTTCCACCCGTGGGGGACGGCCGGCCACAGTCGGGCGCGAGCCGCTCCGAGGCGCGCGGGTTCGTGGCGCTCTCACACCCGACGTTCACCCATATCGATCCGCTCGCCGGCGCCGACGTACCCGGGGGCGCCATGGCGCAGTGGTTCGACGCCCTCGCCGCCTTCGCGAAGGAACACACGCCCGAAGGCGGCGTCGTCGTGCGCTGACCCTCGCGCGAGATGCGGAGGAAGCTCAGCGCGCCGCGGCGCCCTCCGTCGGCCACGTTCCAGGCGGCACCATGATGAGCCCGGACAACCACGAGTACGTCTCGAGCGGCTTCTCGCTGAAGGGCCGCGACGAGTTGGGCTGCTCGGTCCAGTGGAACTCGTTGAGCTGGTTCCCCCGCCCAACGAAGGTGTGCTTGCCGCCGCGAGCGAGGCCGAACCAGAACGGCACTTCCTTGAGCTTCTCGATGCCGCTCATGTCCTGCTGGGTGCCACCCCCTTCGGTCGGCCGGAAGTTCAGCACCGAGTCGTCGACCTTGATGCCGTAGTAGCCGTTGCCCCGGCGCACCTGGGTCGCCGAGAAGGAATGCTCGCTGTCACCGTCGGCCGGCTTCTTCGCGTCGGGGTTCCAGTAGATGGCTCTCCACCCGTCCTTCTGGAGCTCCTTCGCGAGATCGGTCCCCTTCGAGCCGTTGCGGGTGACGGTCGAGTAGATCTCACGCCAGCGGTCGGCCTTGCCTGCCGCCGTGTACGCCGCGCCCACGTGCTCGAGCGCCCAGGCGATGCAGCTCGACTCCTTGAGACCCGCGGGCGGCGTCTGGCCCGGCCTGGTGTTCTCCTGAAGCCACTGCCGCTGGCCGGCGCGGTCGAGCGTGGCGAACCCCGACTTGTCTCCGTAGTAGATGCCGACGCCGGTGCGCTCGAGCGCGTCGGCATGCGCGCGCATCTGCCGCTCGAGCGATTGCACGCCGCCCGCTGCGAACCTCGCGCCCTCGCCCCGTACCCGCTGTGGCTCGGGAGCCTGCTGCGTGGCAGCGGTCGCGGTCTGTCGCACTGGCTGTTGCGCGGCCCAGCCCTGGGCCGGAGCCGTCGCGCCGCGAGGAGGAACCGTCAACGTCCATCCGACCGAGATCGCGTTCCGGTTCGTCGAGAGCTGCGGGTACCGACCGACGTTGGCCTGCACCAGCGCGTCGGCGCTGACGCCGTGTTGGCGTGCGAGCTTGCTGATGGAATCGCCGGCCTTCACCGTGATGGTCGCCGGAGGGGCCTCCGCGAGCCCGGGGCTCGTCGGCTGCGCCTGAACCCGCGGCTGCTGGTTGATCCTCGTCGTCGTCATGCCGCGAACGACACCACACCCGCCCGGTGGTGCGCAGCGAGTCAGCCCCACAACAATCGAATGGTTGTCATCGACCGAACCGATGGTTCCTCGCACGCTCGAGCACGGGCTCAACCGACTGGAATTCCAGCCATTTCCACACCCTTGAGCCGTCTTCCCCACCTCGCGTTTCCCACCCGACGTGCTTTCGTCGGGAGGCTCCATGCGAAGCGGCTGGCTCGTAGGCGTGACCCTCCTCCTGGGCTGCGAAGGCAGCATCGTGGGCCTGCGGCCGGAAGCGCCCATCGACCCGACGGACCCGACCCTTCCGTCGACACCCACCGGTGGCGGAACGGCGGTGCCGAGGCCCGAGGGCCGGCTCGCGCTCCAGCCGATTCGCCGGCTCTCCATCGCGCAGTACGAGAACTCCCTGCGCATGCTGTTCCCCGGCCCGCTCGGCGTGGAGCTCGTCGCGCGCGCGAGATACCCGGGCGCCAGCACCCGCACCGGCCTCACCTCGGGCTTCACCAGCGACGCCGACACCAACACCGTCAGCAGCTCCGACGCGAACGCCATCGAAGACTCGGCCGAGGCGCTGGCCGAGTACCTGCTCGCGAACGCGCGCACGGCCATGCCGGCCTTGTTCCCGTGCCAGCTGCCCAGCGGCTTCACCGACGCCGCCGTCGACGCGTGCATCGGTGACTTCATCTCGACCTTCGGGCGGCGCGCGTACCGGAGGCCCCTGCGCCCGGCCGAGCAGACGGCGCTGCGCCGCGCCTACGACACCGTGCGAATGACCCAGCCCGCGCCAGAGGCCTGGTCGGCGGTGATGCAGGCCTTCCTCCAGGCGCCCGCGCTCCTGTACCGCGCCGAGGCGGGCACCGCGGCCTCGGGCGTCGTCCAGCTCTCGCCCCACGAGCTCGCGAGCCGACTGGCGTTCCTCGTCACCGACGCCCCACCCGACGCCGAGCTGCTCGCCCGCGCGGAGGACGGCACCCTCTCCCAGCCCGAGGTGCTCGAGGCCCAGGCCACGCGGCTGCTCGCTCGGCCCGAAGCGTCGGCCGTGGTGTCTCGCTTCGTCCTCGAGTGGCTGCGCATCGACCTGCTCGACGGCCTGCCCGACAACGACCCCACCCTGCCCGCGCCGCTGCGCGAGGAGTACCTGGCCCAGGCCGACCGCCTCGTGCGCAACACGCTCTCGCCCATGAGCGGCTCGGTGCGCGATCTCTTCCGCACGACGCAGATGCCGCTCGGCCCGCAGACCGACGACCTCTACGGCCAGCCTGGCCGCGGGAGCCCGTCGTTCCCCGCCGTCTCGTTGCCCGAGCGCGTCGGCATTCTCGCGTCGGCCCCGTTCCTGAAAGCGCACGCGCCGGCCGGCCATCAGAACGCCATCATCCGCGGCGCCTTCGTGCGCAAACACGTGTTGTGCAAGTCGCTCCCGACGCTGCCGGGCAACGTCGACCTGGTGGCGCCGCTCGACGGCTCCCGCAACGCGCCCACCGCCCGCCAGCGCCTCGCGCCCACCATGACGCTGCCGGCCTGCTCGGGCTGCCACGTCTCGTTCAACCCCATCGGCTACGCGCTCGAGACGTTCGACGGCATGGGCCAGCACCGCACCACCGAGAACGGCGCGCCCATCGACCCCTCGGGCACGGTCGACCTCGACGACACCACCCGCTGGAGCTTCACCACCACCGGCCAGTTCCTCGACACGCTCGCCGGCAGCGACGACCTGGTGGCCTGCATGGCGAAGGAGTGGTTCCACTTCGCGCACGGCCGCCAGGGCGCCATCGAGGAGCAGCCCTTCGTCGACGCGCTGTCGGACTCGGCGAAGGCGAGCGGCGGCACCATGCGCGAGCTGGTGCTGGGCGTCGTGCGCTCACCCCGCTTCACCCAGTTCCTCCGGGAGGCTCCATGACGTTGAGCCGTCGTCGATTCCTCACGGGCGCGTCGGGCGCCGTGCTCGCCCTGCCGTGGCTCGAGAAGCTGCATGGCGGCGAGGCCTTCGCGCAGGCCACCACCACCACCCCGCGGCGCCTCGTGGTGCTCGCCTACCCGATGGGCTTCGTGCACTCGCACTGGGCGCCGCAGGGCATGGGCAGCACCTTCACGCTGCCGTACATCACCGCGCCGCTCGAGCCCTTGCGCAACCGGCTCCTCTTCGTCTCGAACGTCGACAACAAGGCCACCAACCTCAACAGCCAGCACGCCTTCGGCCACCCCGCGAAGAAGGAGAGCGTGCTCACCGGCACCCTCATGCGCGCGGCCTTCTCGGGAGACCAGTCGAACGTGCGCGCGAACGTCATCGCCGACCGCGCCGGCAGCGATCAGGGCGGGCCCAACAACGAGAGCGTCTGCAACTACATCGGCACCCGCCTTCGCGGCACCCGGCCCTTCGCGTCGATCGACCTCGCCATCGGTGGTGAGAACTTCGACCGGCACGATCTCAACTCGGACTTCTTCTTCGAAGGGCCCGTGACGCCGGTGAAGGTGCAGGCGAACCCGGCGCGGGCGTTCGACCGCTACTTCGCGAACGTCACGGGAGACTCGGCCGCGCTCCAGGCCCAGCGCCGCGCCCGAGAGCGGAAGCGGAGCGCGCTCGACGCCGTGCGCTCGTCGTTCGTCGAGCTGCGCTCGGGCCTCAACCCGCAAGACCGAACGCGCCTGGAAGACCACGCGAACCGGCTCCGGCAGGTCGAGCTCGACATGATGCGGGCGAGCTGCGCGCGGCCAGCGGGCAACTACGGCACCCCCGGGCCGATGGCCAGCTACGTGCCCTTCCGTGGGCTGTCGATGCGCGAGCGGTCGAACCTCATGGTGCCGCTGCTCACCAACGCCATGGCGTGCGACCTCGCGCCGGTGGGCCGACTGGAGTTCATCGATCAACAGAGCCCGCTCTTCGGCGTCCCCTCGGTCGACGCGGCGACCCGGGCCTGGCGGACCGCGAGCAACCCGAGCGACTGGCACGGAATGGTGCATGGAGACCCCTCTCCGGTCGACGGCGTGCGCACGCGCGGGACCACTCCCGCGACGTACCTGCTCGACGGGTATCGCTTCTTCGTCGAGCGCCTCGTCGACGTGATGAACGGCCTGCGCGCCATCAACGAGGGCCCCGACGGCCGCACCGCGCTGGACAACACGATGGTGCTGCTGGTCTCGGACTACGGCGACGGCGGCGGCCACAGCTCGAACAAGCTGGGCTTCATCCTCGGCGGCAACCTCGGCGGCGCGCGCACCAACTTCCACTTCGACGGCCGCGGTCGCAACGCCGACTTCTACACCGAGACCGCGTACAGCTCGGGCCAGGTGCTCAACACCATCATCCGCGCGTTCGACGTGCGCACGCCGTCGGGCGCGCCTGCTCCGGACTTCGGCCTGCAGAACTTCGCGCCCCAGTCGGGCACGCTCCCCGTGTTCAGCTGACGGGCGCGGCGCCTCCAGACGGTCTGCCTGAGTCTTTGGCTCCCACTACCGCGAGGGCTGGGCCCAGCGGCCGACCGAGATGGTGCCGCCTTCTTTGAGCTCCATGAGCAGCGTGCGCGCCGAGTAGCGGCCGTTCACCAGCCAGGCCGGCTCCGAGCTCCACGTCACTTCGGACTTCGTCACCCGCCCCTGCTCGTCGAAGCGCACCGTGACCTCTTCGGCGTAGTTGTTCACTTCACCGAGCGAGTTGGGCGCGGTGGCGCCGTTGGCGTCCTTCATGTCGTCGAAGCTACCGGTCGCGAGCACCATCGAGGTGACGCGGCCCTGCGCGTCGCGCTCCATCGAGATGACGTTCGCCATGTGGTCGACGCGGCCATCACCGGTGTGGTCCATGAAGATGACGTCGCCCGGGTTCATCTGCCCCACCGGCAGCTCGGGCTTCGAGGGGTCGCCCCCGTTGTCACGGGTGTTGCTCCACGGCACCGTCACCTTGACCGCGCGCGAGGCCATGTTGGCGTCGACGCCGGCGTAGCGCAGGTTGGTGCCGGCCATCATCGAGGCCGAAGGGTCGAGCCGCTGAATGGCCTGCGCGTTCTCGTAGCCCGGCCGAATCGTCGCCAGCCGCTCGAAGCGCGAGAAATAGCCCTTCGTGTCCGTCGCGGTGCCAGCGATCCACTCCTTCTGGGGCAGGTTCGCTGGGAGCGGCAGCTGGACGCCGAGGTCGGCGCGCACCTTGTTGCGGAACTGCTCCATCATGAAGAGCGAGAGCGTCTTGCAGTCGGCCTCGACGCGGTTGCCCTTGAGCGTCTGCCAGTACGAGGCCGAGAACGAGCCGTAGGCGGTCTGGATCTCGGGGTGGTTCCAGTCGACGGGCTTCGAGCGATCCCGAATCGCCGGCAGCCGCGGCCCAGCGACGGCCTGGGCGGCGAGGAACTGGAGCGGGTTGCCGCTCCGCTCGGCGGGCGTGCGCAGGTCGGTCGAGGCGAGCTTTGCGTCGAGCGCGCCCAGCGTGGCGGCGTCCACGGAGCCCGTCTGCGGCAGCCCCGCGCCCGCCTGGAAGGCCTTCACCGCCCGCTCGGTGCCGGGACCGAACTTGCCGTCGACCATCCCCACCGGAACGCCGAGTCGGGCCAGCGCGTACTGCACCGCCACCGCGCGATCGCCGTTCATCCCTCGCGAGAGCGGCAACGAGCCGGGCGCAGCGAACGCGTTCTTGAGCGCTGCATCACGAGGCGCCGCGGCCACGGGCCCCTCGGTCACCTGGAAGACGGCCTTCGCCTGAAGTGCTGCCGCCATCACCGCGGCCCGCGTCGGCGCGCCGTTGGTGCCCGTCAGCGCGATGGACTGTGCGTCGCCGTTGCGATCGAACGCATCGACCGCCTTGAAGAGCGCAGCCGCCTCGTCGGCGCCGGCAATCCTCCCGTCGCGGTTGAGGTCGGCCTTCGCCACGTCGAGGCCCTGCAGCGAAGGGTTGCGCTGCGCCTGGCCCACGTCGAGGGTCTTCCGCTCGAGGGACTGGGTGAAGTCGCTGCGGGTGAGGCGGTTCGTCATGATGGTCCCCGAGGCTGGTGCGAAGTGGGAGCCCTTACCGGGCCCGCCGACGCATGGGAAGCCGGGGTGGCGCAGCTCGCGTCGGCCGCGGAGGCGGCGCCGGTACCGAGACGAAGCCGCCGACCGTGCCTCCTTCGGGGGCGCGGGCTCAAGGCCCCCTGGAGCATCACCACGGCCAGCTCGTACGGCGTGCGCACGTGCGTCGACAGCGCGGCGGCCATGACGGGCACCAGGCCCGGCCGGCACTCCACGACGGCCGCGAACTCCGGGAAATCTCGACGAACCGGAATCGGCTCGGCACGACCCGGGGACACCTGGGAAACCGCGAGCGGACCGAGCGGGAGCACGACGTCAGTTCACCCGCAGCATGTAGACGCCGTTGTTGCGCGCGAGCTCGGCGTTCATGTCGGCGCGGAACCGGCGCAGCGTCGCGGCGTCTCCGACGATGCCCAGACACCCTGCCGTGCCCGTACCGCCACCGTCCGGGTGGATGCGCAGGTACTGGCGGTCACGGCCCGCGCGCGGGTCGTAGAAGCGGTCGGAGCCCGGGCGCCGTGGGTCTTCCATGAGGAAGCTGAAGCCCACGCCATCGCGCACGAAGCCGGCGTCGCCACGGGTGTTGCGGTGCGCCGTCACGCGGTACGTGCCCTGGGGCGTCGAGAAGAGCGAGCGCGAGCCCGAGTTGAACCGGTACGTGTTGCCGTTGACGGTGATGCTGCCCGTCACCATGCCGCGGCCCTGGCGCGGGTTGTCGATGCGCGCGGTACCATCGGGGGCGCGGCCGTTCTGCCCACCGCTCAGATCGACCGGGTTGGTGCCGCGGCGCTCGAAACCATCACGCGCCAGCGCCTGCATCGTCTGTGGGCCAACCACGCCGTCGACGTCGAGCCGACGCGCGCGCTGGTACTGCTCGACCGCGGCCCTCGTGCGTGGGCCAAACGAGCCGTCCGTTGCGCCTGGGTTGAAACCGGCCCGACGGAGGGTGTCCTGGAGCTGCCGAACCTGCGAACCACTGGAACCAACGCGAAGAGAGCTCATGCTGGGTTGTCGCAAGGACTCCGGAAATCGCGCACACCCGGATCTGTCAGTGCGGTTGATGTCGGACAAGGTGGGAAGCCGACAAAATCCCGTCTTCTCGGGCGGTTGCAGTTCGCCGCACCTGTGACGACGAGTCCGCAGCGCACGGGCCAGCGGGGCGAGCACGGCCACACACGGGGTGAAACGGCCAGCCCGTGAGCGATCGGCCCCATGTCCACGCCCGTCGGCGAACGTGGCCCGGTGGGCGCTTGCGCGTGCGCACTGGCCGGGAGGAGCGTCACGCGATGGCGCAGCGCTCGAACACGACGTCGTGGCCAACGCGCGCCGCGGAACCCGACGGTGGCCCCGACCGTTGAGTGAGCATTGGCCCGGCGTGGTTCGGGCCCCTTTGCTACAAACGCCCCGTGTTCGAGCCGTCCGTCCCCGCCGAGCCACCACCTCCCCCGCGACCGGTGCCGGCGCCCCCGAAGCCCGAGGGCCGCGGCCTCTCGCTCATTCACGAGGTGCGGCAGGCCCAGACGCGCGCCTGGTGGCTCCAGGGAGCCTTCTACGGCGCGGCTTCGTTCCTCGTCTTCGCCTTCGCCGGGGCCCTTGTCAGCAACGCCCGGCCCGGCGTGGGGCAGTGGCTGCTCGCCCTCGCGCCGCTCTCGATGCTGGGCTTCCTCCTCGGCTTCGGCGTGCTGCTCGTGCGCCGCCGCGTGGGCGACGACGAACGAACGGCCCGCCTTCTGGCCGAGCGGGCGCCCGAGCTGAGCCTCGACCTGCTGGCCGCCGTCGAGCTGTCCCGCGCGCTTGGCCGCCGTGAGGACTTCTCACCCGAGCTGGCCCGCGCGTTCCTCGCGAGCGTCGACCGCCGCGCCACCCAGCATCCCGTCTCGTCGCTCCTCGACCCGCGCCCGGTGCGCGCCGCCACCATCACCCTGGCGGGCACGCTCCTCGCGGCGGCCATCACCCTCGGCATGGTGGCCGAGTACGTCGTCTCGGGCGTGGTGAAGGCCTTCGCCGCCGCCGAGGTGAACACCATTCGCAAGCGCGAGCCCATCACCGGCGACTTCAAGGTGAGCTACCGCTACCCCGAGTACACGGGCCTCGAGGCGCGCTCCGTCGAGGGCACCGGCGGTGACGTGTCCGGGCCTGCTGGCACCGAGGTCTTCATCGAGACGCGCGCCGACCGCGACGTCGACGAGGCGGTGCTGGTGGTGAACGGCGCCCAGGTGCCCCTCGTGGTGAAGGGGCGCGACCTGTCGGGGCGCTTCGTGCTCGACGCGAGCGGCCAGTACCACGTCGCCTTCATGGACGGCCGCACCGTCGAGGCCGAGGGCCCCGACCTGCCCATCGTCGTCGAGGCCGACACCGCGCCGCAGGTGCGCCTCACCGCGCCCCTCGACCTGCTCGAGCTCGACGCGAAGACGTCGTCGGTGAAGGTCCAGTACGAGGCGAGCGACGACTACGGCCTCTCGACCCTCGAGCTCGTCTACAAGGCCACCGGCGCGGCCGAGAAGCGCGTGCCCCTGCCGCTCGACGAAGCGCGCGCGGCCCGCGGCACCCACGAGTGGAGCGTCGCCTCGCTCGGCCTCAAGCCCGGCGGCGAGGTGCGCTACTTCATCGAAGCGAAAGACGGGAACACGGTGAAGGGCGCGCAGAAGGGCGTCAGCAAGACACAGGTGCTCAAGCTGTACTCGGCCGCCGAGCACCGCCGGGAAGCCCTGCGCAAGGCCGAGGCCCTCTGGGAGCGCCTCGTCACCCACCTCGCCGACCGTCAGGAGAGCGCCGACCGCAAGACGCCCGTCAGCGTGCAGGCCGTGTCCCTTGGCCAGCCCATCGACGAGCGCGCCGGCCAGCTCGCGAAGGACTTCCTCTCGCTCGCCGATGCCCTCGGCGAGGAGCGCGAGCCGATGCCCGAGCTGACCGCCGCCTTGTCCATCATCGGCAAGGAGCTCGACGTCGACACCCGGTTCCTGCTGCAGCGCCGCGCATACTTGAAGCGAAACGCCGACCTCGCCCGCGACGGCGTGTACGACCAGACCCTCTCGTACGCGCTCACGAGCCGGCTCGGCACCGACCTCGCCAGCAGCGAGAAGAACGTGCTGTACCTCGAGTCGCTGCTCGACCGCGCCCGGTTCGACGCCATTCGGGAGCTGGCGCAGCAGCTGAAGGAAGATCGCCGCGAGCTGACCCGGCTCGTCGAAGAGTTCCAGAAGACGAACGACCCCGCCGTGCGCGACGCGCTGCTCGAGCAGATGCAGGAGCTCAAGGCGCGCATGCAGGAGCTCCAGGAGCGCATGGCCGAGATGGCGAGCGGCATTCGCGACGAGTTCATGAACCAGGAGGCGCTCGAGCAGCTGATGGACGAGAAGAACCTCCAGAACCCGCTGTCGGAGATCGAGCGGCTCGTGCGCGAGGGCAAGGCCGACGAGGCGCTCAAGAAGATGCAGGAGCTCTCGATGGAGCTCGACGAGATGTTCGACCAGCTCGAGAAGGGCGCCGACCAGGCCGAGCAGAACGCCGACCCCGAGCTCGCGAAGGCCTTCGAGGACTTCTCCCAGGCGCTCGAGGAGACCTCGAAGGAGCAGCAGCAGGTCGCCGACCAGACGCGCGCGCTGAAGGAGAAGTCACGGGCCGCGGCCAAGGAGCGCATCGCCCGGCAGGGTGAACAGGTGAAGCGCGAGTTGGCGCAGAAGCTCGACGACCTCGAGAAGTCCTGGGAGTCGATGCCGCCCGACCGGTTCGGCTCGCGCCTCGAGGAGCAGCAACAGAAGGCCCTGCAGAACGTGCGCAACACCCGTCAGGCGCTCGAGTCGAACGACTTCGACCTCGCCGCCGAGTCGGCGCGCGAGTTGGTGGAGCGCGCCCAGGAGCTCGAGCGCACGGCCCTCGACCAGGCCTCGGACGACCGCCGCTTCCAGAACCCGGAGCCCGTGCAGCGCGAGTCCCGCAAGTTCGCCGAGCGCATGTCTCGCGACGAGCGCCGCGCCGAAGAGGTGGCCGAGCGCCTCGAGTCCCTCTTCCCACCGCCCAGCCAGTCGCTCGACCAGGCCGAGCAGCAGCAGCTCAAGTCGCTCGCCAAGCAGCAGCAGAAGCTCGGTGAGAAGGGCGAGCAGCTGAAGGAGCAGATGAAGGAGCTGTCGGACAAGGCGCCCATCTTCGACGACGAGGCGCAGGGGCAGCTCCAGCAGGCCGCGCAGCGCATGGGCTCGGCCGGCCAGCGCCTCGAAGGGAAAGACGTCAGCCGCGGCTCGAGCGACCAGCAGGGGGCGCTCCAGGCCCTCCAGCAGCTGCAGCAGCAGATGCAGCAGGCCCAGCAGCGCGGCGGCGGCAAGGGCGGCGGGCTCCCCATGCCGCTCAAGCCGCGGCGCAGCGGCAACGGGCGCCAGGCCTCGAACCAGAAGATCGAGATCCCCGACGAAGACCCCAGCGCGAACCCGCGCGAGTTCCGCAAGGACGTGATGGACGCGATGAAGCAGGGCGCGCCCGACCGGTACCGCGAGCAGAACAAGAAGTACTACGAGGAGCTCGTGAAGTGACGCGGGCGCTCGTTGCAGCCCTCGCGGCGCTCCTCCTCGTCCCCGGCCCGGCGCGCGCCCAGCAGGACCCCGCCGACGACGAGGCGCTGCCGCAGCTCAAGGGCGAAGCGAAGGCGCGCATTCAGAACCTCGAGCAGTACCTCGAGGACTGGGACGTCGCGGGCGCGAAGGCCGAGCTCGCCGAGCTCGAGAAGCTGGCCCCCGCCGACATCGAACCGGTGCGCTACTTCCGCGGCCGCATCGCCTTCGAAGAGGGCGACTACCAGAAGGCCTTCGACGAGCTGTCGGCCTCGGGCGTGCGCGACAAGCCCGGCAGCTGGCTGCGGCTGGTGAAGGACACCCGCGACATCGTGAAGGATCATTCGCGGGCCGAGAGCGAACACTTCGTCTTCCTCTACCCGAAGGGCAAAGACGGCGTGCTCGTGCCCTGGGCGCTCGAAGCCCTCGAGGGCATTCACGCCGCGCTCGCGAAGGATCTCGGCCACACGCCGAAGGGGAAGATTCGCGTCGAGATCGTCTCGTCGGCCACCGAGCTGGCGAAGGTGTCGACGCTCTCGCGCGAGGCCATTCGCACCACCGGCACCATCGCCATCTGCAAGTTCAACAAGCTGATGGTGACGTCACCCAAGGCCGTGGTGCGCGGCTACGACTGGCTCGACACGCTGGCCCACGAGTACGTGCACCTCGTCGTCAGCCAGAAGTCGCGCAACACCGTGCCCATCTGGATGCACGAGGGCCTCGCGAAGTACCTCGAGTCGCGCTGGCGCGGGCCAGCCGGTGGCGCGATGACGCCTTCGACGCTCGCGCTGCTCGGCTCGCGGGTGCGCAGCAACACGCTGGTGCCCTTCGAGAAGATGCACCCGTCGATGGCGCTGTTGCCCACCGCCGAAGACGCGGCCACCGCCTTCGCCGAGGTCTTCTTCGCCATGCACCTCGTCGACACCGAGTCGGGCCCGGGCGCCCTGGCCCGCCTGCTGGCCGAGATGGGCCGGGGCTCGAGCGACAAGGCCGCCGTCGAGGCGGTGACGAAGAAGAAGTGGCCCGACTTCGAGCGCGCGTGGATGGCGCACCTCAAGAAGCAGCCCTACCCGAAGGAGCTCATCCCCCCGTCGGCGCACGAGAAGAAGCAGCTCGTCGAGGGCGACACGAAGGAGAAGGACCCGAAGAAGAAGGGCAAGAAGGAGCGCGAGGTCTCGTTCGGCGACTTCGCCGAGGTGCAAGAGACGCCCGCCCGCAAGGCCGCGCACCTGGGCGAGCTGATGCGGGAGCGCCGACGCATGGGCGCCGCCGCCGAGCACTACCAGAAGGCCTACTCGCTGGTCGGCGACCGCTACGAGTCCGTCAGCAACAAGTACGCGCTGACGCTGCTCGAGCTCAAGCGCTTCGACGAGGCCGAGAAGGTGCTGCTGGGCAGCCTCGTCACCCACCCCGGCAGCGCCGCCACCAACACCCACCTCGCCCGCATCGCCCTGCGCGCGAAGAAGTTCGACGTGGTGAAGAAGGCCAGCCTCGACGCGCTCGCCGTCAACCCGTTCGACCCCGAGGTGCACGTGTCGCTGTACCTCGCGGCGAAGAAGCTGGGCGACGATGCCCTCGCCCAGCGCGCGGTCCAGGGGCTGGTGGCGCTGCTCGACATCGACCCATCGAAGGTCGGCGAGCTCGCGAAGCGCCTCGAGCAGTCGAACCTCGTCGACGTCGACGTCACCGGGCCACCGCCGCCACCGCCCGTGGCTCGCGACGCGGGCGAGCGCCTGACGAGGTGAGGCCGGGAGCGCCCGGCGCTTCGAGGCCAGCTCCGACGGCCGGTCGACGAGCGCTGCCGGCCGAGCGCCGAGGTGGAGCCCCGTCGCATCCGCTCGACTCCCGTGCGACGGCCTCAGCGAGCCGCTCGACGTGCGGCGAGGGGCAACGACGCCCTGAAGCTCGCCCAGACAGTCACTTCTTGCCGGCGCCGAGGCCCATCTTCTTGTCCATCTCGGCGGCCTCCCTGGCGTCGGCGTCTTGCTGCGCGCTGGGCGCGGCGCCCGGCTTCTTCGCGGCCTCGGCCTTCGGCTCGAGCGCCTTCTTCTTCGCGTCCACCGCGGCGCGCTCGTCGGCGTTCATCGTGGCCGTGGCGCGGGCCCACTCGGCCTGCTTGACGCCGCGCGCCTCGAGCACCGCGCGCTCGGCAGCGGCCGTCTCCTTCATGCGCGCACGCACGTCGCCTGGCGCCGTCTTGCCCTTGTACTTCTCTTCGACGGCGGCGACGGCCTTCGCCTGCTCCTGCTGAATGGCCGCGATGTCGTCGGGCGTCAGCTGCGCGAGGGCGGGAGCGGCGACGAGGAGCGACACCAGCAGGGCACGGCGCATGGGCAGACCTCCGAATGGGAGCCCGAAGTCTACCCCGGCTGCGCCTGGAGCCACGCCACCAGCGCGGCGTTCTGCGTGGTAGCCAGCAGCGGGTCCTTCGCGCGCGCGTCGGCCTGGGCGAGCCAGTCCGTCACGACGGGCGGCAGCGCCAGGTTCGCGTCGCGGGCGCGGCGCACCACCGTCTGCGCCTCGAGGTAGAACTGGTTGAGCGCCAGGCGGTCGCCGATGGGCAGGCGGAACAGGTTGGTCAGGTCGCGCTTGAGCGCCGACAGGTCGTAGACGAGCTGGGCCATGTGCCTCACCCCTTGTTCGCCGCCGCTTCCTTCTGGGCGGGCGCGGCCTGGGGGTTCTCCTTCACCGCGGCGCCCTGCCCCTCGCGCTCGATGACGAGCGTGCCGAGCTCTTCGGGCGTCACGGTGCCGCCCGCGATGAGGGCCTCGAGGAGCCGCTTGTGCTGCTCCTCGTGCTCCGCGGGCAACGAGTCCGAGTCGCTCTCGTACTTGACCCACACGTTCTTCTTCTTCGTCACCGGGTCGATCTCGAGGCGCAGGATGAGGGTGGCCATGATGGGAGGACTCCTTCAGCGGTCGGACGGCACCGGGTTCTTCTTCTCGACCTTCGGCAGCACCGAGGCCAGCGCTTCCTTGTCGAGCACCTTCTTCTCGAGCACGAGGTCTCGCAGCGTCTGCACCAGGCCGCGGTTCTCGTCGAGAATGGTGCGCGCGCGCTGACGCTGCTCCTCGAGGATCTGCTTCACCGACTCTTCCATCGCCGCCAGCGCCTTGTCCGAGATGGGCTCGCGCTCGTCGGTCTCGAAGCGCCGCACGCCCACGGCCTCACCGCCCATGCCGAACTCTTCGACGAGGGCGCGGGCGATGGCGGTGGCCCGGTCGAGGTCGGCGGCGCTGCCGATCGACAGGTCTTCGAGGAAGAGCAGCTCGGCCTCACGGCCCCCGAAGAGGGTGCAGATCTGATCGAGCAGCTGCCCGCGGGTGACGACGTAGCGGCTGGCCGGCTCGGAGTAGCTGACGAAGCCCAGCGCCCCCACCAGGTCGGAGCGGATGCTGATGCGCTCGATGGCGGGCGAGTTGGGCGTGAAGAGCGCCGCGACGGCGTGACCAGCCTCGTGGGTGGCGATGACGCGCTCTTCGCGCGGCGTGAGGTTGGGCCGCTCGTTGTAGCTCGACAGCGTGCGCTCGATGTCGTCCAGCTCGGTGGGCCCGGTCTTCTTCTCGCGCAGGCGCATGCGGGCGAGCGCGCGGCAGATGGCCTGAATGTGATCGCCCGAGTGCCGCGAGTTGGTTCCCTCGACGAAGTCGCCGGTCTTCTTCACCAGCCACTCGAGGCCACGGTCCGAGAGCTGGAGCCCCAGCTTCTGGTCGTAGATGCGAATGATGGCGCGCCGATCTTCGGCGTTGGGGAACGGAATGTGGAGGTGGAACTCGAAGCGGCCCGGCCGCAGCAGCGCCGGGTCGAGCGACTCGACGAAGTTGGTGGTGCCGACGACGAAGACCAGCTCGTCCTTGCGGAAGCCGTCCATCTCGGTGAGCAGCTGGTTCACCATCGAGTGCTCGACGCCCGAGCCCTGGTAGGTACCGCGCGCCGTGGCGAACGAGTCGAGCTCGTCGAACACGATGATGCTGGGCGCGGCCTGGCGGGCGCGGGTGAAGACCTGCCGCAGGTTCTCTTCCGACTCGCCGACCCACTTCGACTTGAGCTCGGGCCCGCTCACCACCGTGACGGCCGCGCCCAACGAGGTGGCCATGGCCTTGGCGAAGAGCGTCTTGCCGGTGCCCGGTGGGCCCCAGAAGATCATGCCGCGCGGAATGAGGCCCTCGACGGCCTTCATCTGCGCCTCGTCGGCGGCCGCGTCCTTCAACGCGAGCACGTCGAGGATCTCCTTCTGGAGGCGCTCCTTCACCTTGGCGTAGCCGCCGATGTCCTTCTCGAGGTCGACGTCGGGCAACGTGAGCTGGCCCACCAGCGTCGCCTGGCGCAGCTGCCGCTCGGCGGGCTTCGGATCAGACGGGTAGTCTTCACCCGAGAGCGTCGACAGCAGCCGCCGCAGGCGCACGGCGTTGACGCCCGAGACGTGCTTGTACAGCTGGTAGCCCTTGAGGGCGCGCGCGTTCGAGAGCTTGCGCGACTCGCGCTGGGTGACGAGGTGCCGTAGCCGCTCGCGGGGCACGCCGAGCAGGTGCTCGCGCCGGGGGAAGAGGTTCTCGATCACCTTCGGCAGCGGAAACGACGGGTCCTTGAAGCCGAGGAAGACGAGCTCGGGGTTCTCGTACAGGAGCGGAATCACCTCGCGCGCCTCGCTGGTGAGGCCGCCCACGCTCGTGGTGAGCAGGTCGAGGTGGGGCAGCACCAGCACCCGCTCGTTCACCGCGCCGCGCACGGCCTCGCGCAGGTAGAAGACGATGGTCGCCACCAGGCCCATGCCCGGCTGCAGCGCTGGCAGCTCGGGAATCGGGCGGCCGTCGAGGTAGAGGAACGAGCGGCCCTCTTTCTTCAGCCGGTCACGCACTGCCTTGTACAGGTACGGCGTCAGCTCCTTCTCGCCCTCGACGAGCACCGGCAGCCCCGAGCGCAGGGCGTCGGTGACGCGGGTGATCTCGGCGGGGTAGGCCGCCTCGACGGCGGCGAACGGCGTGAGCTCGACGGGGAGCTGATCTTCGGGAACCAGGAGAGACACGTCACGACTCCAGGGGCGTCGTCAGACGCGCACCTTGATGGTGAGGCCGCCATTGGCGTCCTCGTGGACTTCTTCGACCTGGCCCAGCTCGGCGGCGCGCGTCTTCAGCGCGGTCGCAGTGACCCGGTTCACCACGCCGTCGAGCTCGCCCTTGAGATCCTTCAGCGTGCCCTCGAGCTGCTGCGTCACCTTCTTGCGCAGCGCCTCTTCTTCGGCCTTCGCCTCGCGCTTGAGGGCCTCCTGGGCCACGCGGCGCAGCGCCGCCTCACGCTCGTCCTTCTGGAGCTGGTCGACGACCGCGGTGCGCTCGGTCTCGAGCTTCACGTCCTGGTGGCCCTCGACGGTGGCCGACACCTGACCGGTCTCGAGATCGACCTCGACCTCGACGCCGTTGGCTTCCTTGCGGCGGGCGAGCGAGCCGTCGCGCTCGAAGCCGCGCTGCGCGAGCTCCTGGGCCAGCAGGTCGCGCATGCGCTCCTTCTGGAGAATCGGCAGCAGCTCGAGCGTCGAGCTCACCCCGTCTTCGACCTGCACGTGGTGGGACAACGACTCCTTGATCGAGATTCGGTACGCGCGGCTCATGGTGGTAGCGGAGCACAGCTCACGGCCGACATCCACGCGCGCAACCCAATCGCCCTGACCGCCGCGAACGGGGCAGTTGCTTTCGGGCAGGGCCCGCGTCATCCATCGCTTTCGTGTGGCTCGCCCTCGCCGTCAGCGTCGTCGTCAGCGCGCCCCCGGCGCAGGGCCTGACCATTCGGGTGCCGAAGCCCGCGTCCTTCGGCGCGACCGCGGGTGAAGCGGACGCCGTGCAGAACGCCGTCAAGGCCGAGCTCGAGGCCGAGGGCTACGCGGTGGTGACGGGCCCGGAAGACAAGACGATCGCCGCGGTCATCTCGGGCACGCTGACCCGCGTCGGCGGCGGGTACATTCTCAACCTGTCCATCATTCGCCAGAATGACGGCCGGGTGCTCGACCAGGTGCGCGAAGAAGCGAAGACGACGGCCGACCTGGCGCGCGCGAGCACCACCATCGCCAAACAGCTGGCCTCGGCGCTCCGGCAGGCGATGGGCGTGCGCGCGAAGGTCAAGGTGAAATGACATGACGGCTCCGGCCCGCTTCCGACGACGCACGCAGGCGCCCCGCACCGACTCGATTCTCTGGCGTGCCCAGCTCGCGACCGCGATGGCGACGAAGAACCCTTCGGCGCTCGAGAAGGCCCTCGAGGGGCTGCCGCTGGTGGGCGACGTCGACGGCCGGCGGTTGCTGCCGACGGCGCAGGTGAACGACCCGACCTTCGGCGCCTCGGCGGGAGTTCCCTTCGCGCTCGAGATCGACGTCGACGACGTGCGCGAGGCCCCGGCCGACGTCGGCCAGAAGGTCGACCAGGTCTTCTTCCCCAACGCGCCGCGGCTGCTGTTCAACGTGTGCTTCTCGTGCGGCGCGCCGAAGGGCGTCTTGCGCGAGGGCACCTACGGCGACCCGACGAGCCCCTGGTTCAACGTCTTCTTCGGCTACTACCAGATCGACGTCATCGCCTCGGAGTGGGGCCGGCCCTTCGGCTACCAGGACACCTCGAGCGGCGCGGTGAACACCGACGACGTGCTGCGCATCGGCAAGGCCGACTGGAACTACTTCTCGAACTGGATGTACGGCGTGCCGGAGCGCGCCATCGCGCCCCACAACACCCTCGACGGCGCGCGCATCGAGGTCGGCCCCCGCGAGCGCATCGGCCAGAAGCAGTGGGACGTGCTGAACATCTCGCAGGCGCGCATGGTGAGCGCCTACGTGTCGGGCAAGCCGACCGACCCGAAGCTCGAGGAGCGCGGCCCCTACTCGTTCCTCTGGCGCATGGCCTTCGGCTGCCCGAAGAGCCGCCCCGAGCACCCCGAGCTGTCGAGCTTCTTCCCCGTCGACATGACCGCGACGCTCTTCATGACGTTCCGCGAGGTGAAGAGCGACCCGTACACGGGGAAGGACGTGTTCCAGACGTTCCTCTTCGGCGGCACGGTGAACGAGTGGTGGCAGGCGACGTTCGGCCAGCTCGGAGACAACCGCCGGCTGCTGGGCCTGCAGCTCGACGCGGTGAAGCGCGTCATCGTCGATGCGTACCCCGACCTGGGGTTCTGACGCGCCCCACGTGGCACCCGCCCGTCGGAGCGAGACCCACGCGGCGCCACACCGGTGGCGAGGTTAGTCCTCCGCATGAAGCACACCCTTCTCGTGGTGTCCGTCCTGCTGGGGAGCGCCACGTCCATGGCCACCGAGTCACCGAAGTACGAAGTGCTGAAGCGGTACGACGGCTTCGAGGTGCGCCGGTACGCCGCGTACGTCGTCGCCGAGACCGAGGTGCAGGCCGAGCGCTCCGAGGCCGGCAACGCCGCGTTTGGCCGACTGGCCGGCTACATCTTCGGCGGGAACTCGGGCTCGACGAAGATCGCGATGACGGCGCCGGTGACGCAGTCGCAACGCATCGCGATGACGACCCCGGTGACGCAGCAGGCGTCGGGGCCATCGACCTGGGTGGTGCAGTTCTCGATGCCTTCGGCCTTCACGCTCGAGACGCTGCCGCAGCCGAAAGACGCCCGCGTGACGCTCAGGCCGGTGCCGGCGCGCGTCGTCGCCGTGGTGCGGTACTCGGGCACCTGGAGCGAAGCGAACTACCGGGAGCACCTCGACGCGCTCGTCGCGGGCCTCACGAAGCACGGGCTGGTCGCCAAAGGAGAGCCCATCTGGGCGCGGTACGATCCTCCGTACACGCCGTGGTTCCTGCGAACGAACGAGATTCAGCTCGAGCTGGTGAGCGCTCCACCACAGTGACGGTGCCCGCCGTGCGGACGAGGCCAGGGCCGCACACGAATCGATGGAGGACCTCGTGAGGCCTCGACGTGTGTCGCGAGCGAGCTCGGGTCGAAAGCGCTGAACTCAGGCGCCCGCCAGCACCGCCACTCCGGAAGAGCGCGCGCCCACCTCGGCGCCCGTCGGCGCCACGCGGAGGGCACGCGCCCGGGCCACCACCAGCGCCACCATCAGGCCCAGCCCCGTCACCTGGTGTGCCACGCCGAGCCACAACAGCCGCTCCGGAACGATGGCATTCACGGTCACCAGCACGCCGAGGGCCACCTGCAGCGCCACCACGGCCAACACGGCGTGCCGTGAGGCCCCCAGCACGGCGCGCGAACGCCACCAGAAGACGACGACGCCCAGCACGAGCAGGTAGCCGAGGCTCCGGTGCACGAGGTGCACGGCGAGCGGGTCGTTCCACCACCACCCACCACCACCGAGCAGCCCATTCGGCACCCACTGCCCGTTGATGGTGGGCCATGTCGGCGCCACCAGCACGGCCTTGAGCCCGGCCATGAACGCGCCCCAGGCGAACTGCACGAAGAGCACCGCGAGGAGCCCTGTCGCCCATCGGCTGCTGGAGCTCGGGGCCGACACGGGCCGCTCGTCGAGGTTGTCGACGCCCAGCGCCACCAGCCAGCCGAGCAGCACCGCCGCGAGCAGGAAGTGCGCCGCCAGCCGCAGGTGGCTCACGTAGACGAGCTCCTGCAGACCGCTCGCGACCATCACCCACCCCATCACGCCCTGCGCGCCTCCCAGCGCCAACAGGGCCAGCGCGCGCCCCCGAAGGCCCTCGAGCAGGCCACGCCGCCAGAACAGCACCATCGGCACCACGAAGAAGAGGCCCAGCAGGCGGCCCCACAGGCGGTGGAACCACTCCCAGAAGTAGATGACCTTGAACTCGTCGAGCGACAGGTGCGACTTGAGCCGCTGGAACTGGGGAATCTGCTGATACTTGCCGAAGGCCTCGGCCCAGCCCGCGTCGTCCGTCGGAGGAATGACGCCGAGAATCGGCTTCCACTCGGTGATGGACAGGCCCGAGTCGGTGAGCCGCGTGATGCCGCCCAGCACCACCTGCACCACCACCGCCGCCGCGACCGCGAGCAGCCAGAGTCCGACCGGGCGACGAGACGAGGGTGTCATCGAGCCCGTCTCATTGCGTCCCCCCGGGCTTCACGTCAACCCGAGCGATGTCATGGCGGCTTCTCGCAGCCGTGAGCCGCTCCATCAGTTGCGGGCCGAACGGCCTGGAGCGGCTCCAGAACGAAGCCGCCGTCAGTCGATGTAGTTGAAGAACTGGTAGGCGGCGTCGTACGGCGCGCCCACGGCTGGCGCGGCCATGCCGAAGAAGAGAATCGAGTTGCCCGCCGCCTCGTAGTCGAAGCCGCTGGTGCGGTTGCGGGCGATCTCCATCGTCGTGCGCACCGACAACGCGCCCGAGATGGGCCGGCGCACCAGCGACGAGCGGCTCGAGGCGCCCAGGGCGCCGATGACGACCTCTTCGATGACCTCGGTGAGGTTCGGGTTGCAGATGCTGCCCGAGGAGCCACCGGTCGCGTTGGCGAGGTCGATGTACTGGTCTCCCGGAGAGGCCTCGCCGCGCCCCACGCGGATGCAGCCCGTCGGCTTGGGGCCCACGATGGCGAACGCCACCGCACCTTCCATGCGGTAGTCCGAGATGTACGAGCCGAACATGCCCGGCCGGAGGCTCTTGTTGTCTTCGTCGGACATGAAGATGACGACGAGGCCGGTGCTCATCGGGTCGCGCAGCTGCAGGGCCGGCGTGGTGGCGGCGCGCGCCCGGCGAATGCCGCGCAGGCCGAACTCGATGCCCAGCTCGGTGGTGTTGCCGTCGAGGCCCACCTGGGCGGCAGCGCGGAAGTCGGCGATGTCGGTCACGAAGCCCTTGCCCCGCAAGATGTCGCTGTCGGTGGTGACGACGCCCACCCTGAAGTCGAGGCCCGAGCGCTGGAAGGCGTCGAAGAGGCCCTGCGCGGCCTGCTGGAGCGCGGCCTGCTCCTCGACCATCGAGACGGTGTTGTCGATGACGAAGAGGAAGTCGGTCTTCAGCGCCGGCGTCATGCGCTTCTCGCAGACGTTCGCGAGCTGGCCGCGCAGGTCGGCCAGGTGCGAGCCGTTCGAGTAGTCGTTGAGCGCCGAGAGGTTGTCGCGCAGTCGGCTCGCGGGAGACACCACCACGCCGACGAAGAGCCGGTCGGCCTGCCCCTCGGGCGACAGGCCGAAGCGGAAGAAGAGGCTCACCACCTGCTCGTCGTCTTCGGTGGCGCCCGCGGGCCCCTGCGGCAGCGTGCCCAACATGCCGGGGTCGCGGCCCGACAGCGCCGACAGGAGCCGGTTGCGCAGCGAGAAGGCCGTCGTCGGCGTGCCGAAGCTGAGGAGCTGCGAGGTCGACGCCGTGCGCAGCACGCGCACCGGTCGCTCGTCGTTGACGAAGACACGGCTCGACCGCTCGAGTCGGTCGCGCACCAGCGGCGACCCCGAGAGCTGCACGAGCGCGTCGACCTCGGTGGCCGCCAGCCGCTCGATGGCGCCGGGCATCGTGGGGTCGATGGCCGTGGGAATGGGCTTCTGCAGCACGAAGCCCGCGAGGTCGACCGGGTCGTCCGCGAAGACGAGCGCCTGCGCCGGCGTGTTCTCGACGACGCTGTAGCGCTTCGAGATGGCGAACGGGTTCTGGGTGCCCGGCACGCTGCGCACCGTCTGCTCCACCGGCGCGAGGCCAGGACACGGCCAGTTCTCGGGCTCGACGAACCCCGCGTCCACGCCAGCGTCGTCGAGGCCAGCGTCGCCGTCGCCGCCGCCCGTGTTCCCACCGCCAGCCCCGCCGCCCGTGCCCACCATCGGCGTGGTGAGCTGCGAGGGGCAGCCCGTCGTCAGGCCGAGCACCGCCACGAGGAGCATGGGAGCGACCGTCGCGCGCTCCCGCGTCGTCGCCCCACGGCTCCGACGCCGGCGGCGGGCCACCAGGAGCGCGAGCCCGGCGAGCAGCGCCGAGGCCGGGTCGGTGGCGTTGCAGCCACAGCCCGTCGCCACGACGCCCGGCGGGCCCGACTGGCCGTCACCGGCGTCGGTGGGCTCGAGGGTGCCGCCCGCGTCGACGTCGCCCTGACCGGCGTCGGCGCCTCCGTCGATGCCGCCGTCGTCACCCGGCATGCCCCCGTCGTC
>JALOQF010000534.1 GCA_025459425.1 Myxococcaceae bacterium
CGGGTCGAGTTCGACGGGCAGGCGCTGGTGGTGGCGCTTCACGGCGAGGCGCTCGCCACGCCGAGCTGCGAGTCGAGCGAGTGCCTCGAGCGTCACTTCGAGCCCGGCCGTGGGTGCGTCGAGGTCGAGAAGCCCGAGGGGACGAGCTGTGGCGCCGGTGACCGGTGCCAGGTGAACTCCGTGTGTCGCCGCGGCGAGTGCGTCGGGAGCGCCGCCTCGTGCGACGACAGCAACGCGTGCACCACCGACGCGTGCTCGCCGACGTCGGGCTGCGTGCACCAGCCGCTCGAGTGCCAGCCCTCGACCGACCCCTGCCAGGCCTCGGTGTGCGACCCGGTGCTGGGCTGCCGCGCGGTGCCCGTCGTCGACGGCACGAGCTGCGGCGCCAATGACTGCCAGACGGCGCACGTCTGCATCGCCGGCGCGTGCGTGCAGCGGGCGAGCCCGGAAGGGTCGGTCTGCGCCGAGGCCACGAGCTGCCAGCCCGAGCGCCGCTGCGTCGCCGGCACGTGCGGTACGTCGGCTCCGAACACGCCACCGCTGGCCTGGTCGTACACACCGCCCACGGGCCGCTTCGTCCTCGGCTACGCCATCGCTGGAGACGGCACGCTCGTGTTGCTCGAGTCCGGCGCAGCGCCAGCCCTCGTCCTGAAGGCCTTCGAGAAGTCCGGCACGCTCCGCTTCGAGACCGACCTCACCGTGCCCGGTGCCACGTACAACACCGGGAGGCAGGTGATGGTCGACGACGCCTCGGCGCGCGTCTTCGTCGCCCGTGAGGCCGGCGACTCGCGCAACCCGTCAGCTGCGCCGGCCTTCGTTCAGGCGCTCGACCTGCGCACGGGCGCGACGCTGTGGACGCGTGAGCTGAACCCCGACGTGCCCCACACCACCGGCGCGGTGAAGCAGGTGAACGCCGAACAGCTGATGCTCCTCGACGGCGGCGCGGTGGGGGTGCGGGTCGAAGAAGGCGAGGCGGTTCACCAGGTCCACGTGCTCTCGCTCGATGGCGCGACGGGTGCGCTGCGGTTCCACGTTCAGCGGCCAGGGCACGCGCAGACGGGCGTGACGGCGAACGGGCTCCTCTTCATGGCGCACGCACCGTGCTGGTCACAGCAGTACGTCCTCACCGTGTTCGACCCGAGCGGCGCCGAGCGGAGCAGCGTCAACCGGTTGGCCTTCTTCGCCGGCTTCGCGATGGACTCGGCCGTGCTGTGGACGGGGACGCAGTTCGAGCTGGCCGGCGCTTCTGGCCCGGCGGTGCCGCTCCCGCTGCCGGCGAGCCATGCCTTCGTCGGCGGTGGCCTCGGCTGGAGCCCGACCGAATTGGTGTACGTCACGCGCAGCGCGCAGGGCTTCCACGTGACGCAGGCGCACGGCGCGACGGTGGGCTGGTCGTCGCTGGTGACGCAGGACCTGTCGAAGAGCGTCTCGGTGCAGCGGCTCGACCGCGGCCGAACGGCGGCCTTCCTCCAGGGCCCCACCGCGCAGGAGCTCGTCGTCGTCTCGGACACCGGCCACGAGCTCGACCGCTGCATCATGCCCGGCCGCAGCACGCTCGAGGTCGTCGCGGGGGTGACGGTGGCGCGCACGAGCCAGGGCTTCCAGGTGTTCTCGACACCGGACCTCGACATGGCGAGGTCTGGCTGGGTCGGCCAGGCTGGAGGCCCGCAACGCACGAACCGCCCGCGCTGAGCCACGCCCGGGCGCTGCAGCCAGCGCACGTTGGCCGCGTCGGGCGATTCCCTTCGAGCGAGCCAGAGTAGAGTGGAGGAATGACGGCAAAGTTGAGAACGCGGCCGAAGGTCACCACCGTCAAGGTCGACCAACTGCTTCAATGGGCTCAGAAGGGCCTGTTGCGACTTCCGCAGTTCCAGCGCCCACTCCGCTGGCGACCAAGCGACTTCGTCGACCTGTTCGACAGCGTCTATCGTGGCTTTCCCATCGGAACGGTTCTCCTCGCCGAGCAACGTTGGGAGCAGATGGAGACCCGACTCGGTCCCTTCGTGGCGACCTCTTCGCCGACCGAGGCCGGCTATTCCATCATCGATGGCCAGCAGCGCATCACGACGCTCGTTGGCACGTTGCTTCATCCCGTGCCCGAGCCTGTGGGCGACAGCTATTCGCTGTACTTCGACCTCGAGGCCGAGACGTTCTTCGTCAGGACCCGGCGTCGGTCGCTCCCCGAGACAGCGATTCCTCTGCGGGCGCTTCGGAGCATGACGACGACGCTCGCGTGGACTCGCAGCTGGAGACTGGCAGCCGAGAGGCCTGACCTGGTCGAGCGTGCTGATCAGCTCGCACAGTCGGTGCGCGAGTTCGAACTCGCGGCGGCCGTCGTCGATGGAGGCGACGAGCGGACTCTCAGAGACATCTTCGTTCGAACGAACCGGGCGGGGGTTTCACTTCAGGCCAACGAAGTCTTCGAGGCCCTTCACGCGACCACGCCAGAGACCAGCCTCGCGGCCGCGATTGCTCGACTCGGCTCCGCAGGTTTCGATACGCTCGATGGAGACTTCTTTCTTCGATGTCTCCTTCACGTCGGCGAGTTCGACCCTGGAGCCGACCTCAGGTCGGTTGCAGTCCAGCCGGCGCTGCTCACGAAGGCTGAGACAGCGATTCTCGAGGCGATGGCCTTCCTTCGGGCGGACTGTGAAGTCGAAGACATCGATTCACTTCCCCAGGTCTTTCCGGTGCTTCCCCTGGCCGGTTTCTTCAGCCGTTTCCCCAAACCCGGCGAGCGTGCGCGAAGGCTGCTCCGGCGTTGGTTCTGGCGAGGACAGAGAGAAAACGAGTTTGCGAACAATGGCTTCGGCCCCGTGAGGCAGTGGCAGGAACTGATTCGGGCTGGAGACCGTGACGACGTGGTGGCTTCTTCGATGGTGGCGGCGGTCCCAGACCGGAACACGACGATCGAACTTCCTACCGAATGGAGAAAGGGCAGCCGGCCCCTCTGGATGCTGCAGATTGCGTTCGCCGCCCGAGGGCGCTCGCGTGACGACTGGAGTTTCGAAGGGTCGTTCGTTGGCGACAGGAGATGGTCCGGCTGCTGGGTTCCGCTGCTCGAGCCGAAGCCCCTCGCAGCGATGTCTGACGATGCGTTGGACGAGCTCGGGTTCTCGGCCGAGGGTCGGCAGCTCCTGCGGGCATATCTCGCTTCACCTTCGCCCCGTCTTCTCGAGGCGCTGGCGCTTCAGCGACAGGTGGAATTGTCACGCCGAACGAATGAGTTCCTCGACAGTGTCTGTGAGCCGACCGCCTCGACGCGGCCGTCGATCGCCACGCTCCTGGAGCAGTCGCGGGGCGCGGCGTGAATCGGGTCGAGGTCTTCCTCGGAACATGCAGGGTGGGTGAGATCGAACGATTCGGCGATCAGTTCGGACCACACGTCTTTCGCTTCGACCCAACCTACTTGCGGCTGGCCGCGCGGCCCATTCTCGGTCAGTTGTTCGAGGACCGGATTCCACGTGACATCGAGACCGACGGTCTGACGCCCTGGTTCGAGCACCTGCTGCCTCCGTCAAGGAGTCCCCTCCGGCGTGCCATCGCGCGCGCGGCTGGCCTCGACGACGAAGATGGCCTCGCCCTTCTCGCCTGGCTCGGCGAAGAGCTTCCCGGCGCCGTTCGGGTGCGCGCTCCCGGCACGTCTGCGGCCTATCGCAGGGGGCCCGTTCAACTCGAACTCGATGCACCACCAGGGCCGTTTCGGCTCTCGCTTGCCGGAAACCAGTGGAAGCTGTCCCTGGCGCGGTCCACCGACGACCACTTCGTTCTGCCATTGACTGGGAAGGGTGAGTGGATTGCCAAG
>JALOQF010000535.1 GCA_025459425.1 Myxococcaceae bacterium
GTGAAAGTGCGATTTTGCGTAGCGGGTGACGAAGGGGCACGATTGCCGAGCCGCCTCGATAGTAGACACGGCACACTCTTGTTGATGGTTCGCCCGGTGCTTCTCACCACGCTCGTCTCCTTGACCGCCCTCGCCGGCCCTCCGAAGCGTCCGCCAGTCGACCTACAGGCCATGCAGGAGGCCATGGGCTCGGGCACCGCCGCTGACGCACTGACGCCGTACCCGAGCGCCGCGTCGTACGCGCACTTCCTCCGCGCGCGACTCCAGCACCACGAGGGCAACCACCGCGGCGCGCTCGACGAGCTCCGCCTCGCGCTCGCCAGCGACGACGCCAGCCCCTACCTCCTCACCCAGATGGGCGAGCAGTACGCCCGCCTCTCGGAGCTCGAGCGCGCCGAGGCTCAGCTCAAGCGCGTCATCGACAAGAGCCCCGACTACGCGCCCGCGCAGCTGCTCATGGGCCGGGTGCTCTACGAAGCCCAGAAGACGACCCGCGCCCGCGCGCACCTCTCCCGCGCCATCAAGCTGCGCCCCGCCGACCCCGACGCCTACCTCGTCCTCACCCAGCTCCTCCTCGACCAGGGGAAGATCGACGACGCCATCAAGGTCGTCGAAGACCTCGGCGGCGCGCTCCCGGGAGAGCCCGTCGGCTACCGGCGCCTCGGCCTCGCCCTCGCCGAGCGCGGAGACGCCGTGCGCGCCGAGCGCCTCCTCGCCCGCGCCGTCGAGCGCGACCCCGGCGACCTCGAGGCGTGGACCACGCTCGCCCGCATCCACGAGTCCTCGGGCCGTCCCGAGAAGGCCCTCGATGCCTGGAGCCGCGCCGTCGAGCGCGATCCCGAGAACCGCGACGTGCTCCTCTCGGCCGGCCGCCTCGCGCTGCGCCTCGACAAACCGGCCGAGGCCCGCGCGTACTTCGATCTGCTCCTCTCGCTTGGCCGCGACCCCGAGTCCGTCGTCAAGGTCGCCTTCTCGTACCTCGCCGTGCACCGCCTCGCCGACGCCGCTGCCGTACTCGACGGCGCGCGCAAGAACCTCGAGGAGCCGCGCCTGCACTTCTACGCCGGTCTCGTACACGAGCGCGTACGCAACTGGGCCAAAGCCATCGACGCCTACGACGCCGTGAAGGCCGACGCCGGAGAGGTCGCCTACGAAGCGCGCCTCCACAAGGCCATGTGCCAGTCGTCGCTCGGCCAGCACAAGCTCGCCCTCGACGCCTTCGCCCGCCTCTCCGAAGAACGCCCCGGCCTGTCCGGCCTCATCTCAGCGCGCGCCCGCGCCCTCGAACGCGCCGCGCGTCCGAAAGAAGCCGAGGCGCTGCTGCTCGCCGCGTTCGATCCGCGCCCGTCGTCCGACGTGCTCGAAGCCCTCGGTGGCTTCTACGAGCGCCAGGGAAGGCCCGCCGACGCCGTCTCGCTGTTCTCGAAGGCCCTCCAGAAGTCGCCGAAAGACGAGCCGCTCCTCTTCGCGCTCGCCGCCGCGCAGGAGCGCAAGGGCGACTGGCAGCGCGCCATCGACACCATGCGCACCGTCCTCGAGGCGAACCCCACCAACGCCGCCGCCATGAACTTCATCGGCTACACCCTGGCCGATCGCGGCGGAGACCTCGACGAAGCCGAGCGTCTGGTCGCCAAAGCCCTCGACGCGCGCCCCGATGCCGCCGCCTACCTCGACTCCATGGGCTGGGTCGCCTTCCGCCGCGGGCAGTTCGACCGCGCCGTCGAGCTCCTCGAGAAGGCCACCGCCGAGTCACCCGACGAGCCCACGCTCCTCGAGCACCTCGCCGACGCGTGTGCACGAGCCGGTCGAAAGCCCCGCGCCGAGGCCGTGCTCAAGCGCGCGATTCAGGTGCTCACCGAGAACCCCGAGGCCGCCGATCGTCCACTCCAGCGTGCCGAGCTGGAAAAGAAGCTCAAAGCGCTCTGAAAGTGCATCGCGCTGGCGGCGCGCGCGTGTAGCGTGCGCCTCCGTGACCAAGCGAGACGAAGGCTACTTCTCGGCGAAAGATGGAACGCGCCTCTTCTGGCGCTCGGCAGTCCCCGACGCGGCGCCGAAGGCCTGGGTCGGCGTGGTGCACGGCTACGGCGATCACTCCGGCCGCTACCTCTGGGTCATCGACCAGCTCGTCGCCGCCGGCTTCGGCGTGATGGCCTTCGACTACCGCGGGCACGGCAAGGCCGATGGCCGCCGCGCCGACGTGCTCGTGTGGGACGACTACCTCGGCGATCTCTCGCTCTTCTACGGCAAGCTCGAGACCGCCGCGGCCGGGCTGCCGATCGTCCTCCTCGCGCACAGCCACGGCGCCCTCATGGCCACGCACTTCGTCGCCAACGGCAAGCCGCCATCGCTCAAGGCGCTCGTGCTCTCGGCGCCGTTCTACAAGCTCGCCTTCGAGCCGCCGGCCCTCAAGCTCTTCGGCGCGCGCCTCATCAAGGGCCTCATGCCGGGCCTGCACCTGTCGAACGAGCTGAAGGTGGAAGATCTCTCGCGCGACCCCGCGTGGCAGAAGAGCTCGGCGGAAGATCCCATCTACCTCCACGTCACCACGCCGCGTTGGTTCTTCGCGTGCGCCGACGCCCAGGCGCGGCTGGCAGGGAAGGGCGCCGCGATCACGTTGCCCCTCATCGTCGTCGCCGGCACCGGCGATCGCATCGCCTCGATGCCCGCCGCGCGCGCCTTCTTCGACACCGTCGCGTCGACTGACAAGACGTGGAAGGACTACTCGGACTTCCGTCACGAGGTGCTCTGCGAACTCGAGAAGGAGCGCCCGATGGCCGACATTGTGGCGTGGATTTCGGCCCACCTCTGACGTAGGAACGGCGACTCGCGATGGCCACCAACGACAACATCAACATCATCGGCAAGGGCATCACCATTCGGGGCAGCCACACCGGCGCCGGCGACCTCGTCGTCGAGGGCCGCGTCGAGGGCCAGGTGAACCTCAAGAACCACCTCACCATCGAGTCGAGTGGCGTCGTCGAGGCCGACATTCGCGCCGACGAGCTGACCATCAACGGCTCGGCCTCGGGCAACATCGACGCCGGCACCAAGTGCAGCATCAACCAGTCCGCCAAGGTGAACGGCGACATCAAGGCCACCCGCGTGGTCATCGAAGACGGCGCGGTGTTCAACGGCTCCATCGAGATGGACGTCAAGCTGCCCGACGACATCTGACGGTTTCTTTTCAGGCACGTACGCAGGTTTTCCCGAGGGGCGAAGGACGACACATGGCGAACACGATCATCGGCTCGAGCATCGTCATCGATGGAGAGATCTCCGGCGACGAGGACCTCGTGATCCAGGGGACGGTGAAGGGGAAGATCTCGCTCAAGGAGAGCCTCTTCGTCGAGGCCTCGGGCGTCGTCGAGGCCGACATCGAGGTGCAGAACGTCGACATCGCCGGCCGCGTGACGGGCAACATCGCCGCCAGCGACAAGGTCGAGCTCAAGGCCGACTGCCGCGTCGTCGGCGACGTGCGCGCTCCGCGAATCCTCATCGCCGATGGGGCGAGCTTCAAGGGCAACGTCGACATGGACGTGAAGGAGCGCTGACGCCATGGCCGCGACCAAGGAGTTCTCATCGGGAGGGCCCGACAGCACCGTCATCGGGCCGTCGATCCTCATCAGCGGGAAGCTGACCGGTGACGAAGATCTCACCGTGCGCGGGCGCGTCGAGGGCGAGCTCAACCTCTCCAAGACGCTCATCGTCGAGACCAGCGGCATCGTGAAGGCCAACGTCTCGGTGCGAAACGCCATCGTCTCGGGCGTGGTGGTGGGCAACATCACCGCCACCGAGTCG
>JALOQF010000011.1 GCA_025459425.1 Myxococcaceae bacterium
GTGCCCTTCGGCGCCAGGCGGTCGACGCAGCGCTCGAGCAGCCAGGGGTGATCGCGCTGCACCTCGAAGCGCCGCCCCATCTTCTTCGACGACGAGAACGACGGTGGGTCGACCACGATGAGATCGTACGTGCCGCGGTCATGCTCGAGCCACGCGAGCACGTCGTCGCGAATCACCCGGTGCTTCGGCCCCGTCGAGAAGCCGTTGAGCACCAGGTTCCGCTCCGCCCACGCACAGTAGGTGTTCGACAGGTCGACCGTCGTCGTCTCGGCGGCGCCGCCCGCCAGCGCGTGCACGGTGAAGCTGCCGGTGTACGCGAAGAGGTTCAACACCCGCGCGCCCTTCGCCTGCTCGCCGACGCGCCTGCGCGTGAGGCGGTGGTCGAGGAACAACCCGGTGTCGAGGAAGTCGGTGAGGTTGCACTCGAAGCGCCGGCCGTACTCCTCGACCGTCACCAGCCGCGTGGGGCCCGGCTGCCGGGTGAACGGTGCTTCGCCCCACGGCTTCGGCTCGTGCACCTTCACGAAGACGTCGGCTTCGGCCACCCCCAGGCCCTGCGCGCAGGCGGTTCGGACTTCGCTGGCCACGGTGTCGGCGCCGGCCTTGAGCTGCTTCTTGCGCGGGTATGCGATGACGTGCACCAGGCCCGCGTACTCGTCGACCGAGACCGGCCACTCGGGCATGTCGAGATCGTACAGCCGGTACGCGGTGACACCTTCACGCTTCGCCCACGCGCGGCGGGCCTTGACGTTCTTCGCGAGCCGGTTGGCGAGCGCCTCGACGGACATGGCCGCTCTTTGACCGGCCGGCGGCGCGCCGCAAGCCAGATTCGTCACCGCACCCGTTCACAATGAACGCCTGCCCATTCTCAACCGCGCGGTGATGCTGGGGCTGGTGCTGGCGTGCGCCGTGCAGTGCAGCTCGCCATGAAGACCTCGAGGCCGTTGAGCCCGTTCCGTCATGTGGCGCCTGACATCGCGGCGAGCCTGGCCCGCTGGTGGGCGCTGGAGACGTTGCTCGCGACGCGCGTCCCTCGTGCCGTCAGGGTCGAGCCGCTCGAAGCACACCGCATCGGCGTGGCCGTGTGGCCGTTCCTGGCCACGGCCCTTCAGCCGGCCTGAGGCCTTCGCGCATGAACCTGCTCTGCTTCATCGGGGTCGGCCTGCTGGCGGCGGTGTTGGCGCGCGGGAGCCTGCCGACGCTCGCGGTCCTCCCGGCCTGGAAGGCGCTGCTCTCGGGCACGTCTGGAGCGCTCGTCGCGGGCTCCGTGGGCTCGCTCCTCGCGCAGGAGAACCCGCTCAGCCTCGTCACCTTCGGGCCGGTGGGGCTCGCGCTCGCGACGGTGGGGGCCGCTGCGCTGCTCCTGGGCCTCGAGGCGGCGAACCCACCAGACTGGCGCTGACTCACGCCGTGGGGGTCGCCCGGTACGCCTTCAGCTTCCGGTAGAGGGTGACGGTGCCGATGCCCAGCTCGGCGGCCGTCTTCGTCTGGTTGCCGCCGTTGCGCGCCAGCACCGCCAGAATGTACTCGCGCTCGATGGTCGCCAGGGGCCGCACGGCGGCGTCGACCAGCACGGGCTCGGGCGCCGCGACCCGGACGACCTCGGGGAGATCGTCCAGCTCAACGCGCTCGTGGCTCGAGAAGGCCACCGCGCGCTCCACCGCGTTCTCGAGCTCGCGCACGTTGCCGGGCCAGCGGTAGCGCACGAGCTGATCGGCCGCCTGGGGAGAGAAGCCGGTGACCTCGCGCTTCATCTTCACCCCGAACGTCTTGAGGAAGAGGCGCGCGAGCGGCAGCACGTCTTCGCGCCGCAGGCGCAGCGGTGGCACCGCGAGGTCGACGACCTTGAGCCGGTAGTACAGGTCTTCACGGAAGCTGCCGTCGCGCAGCGAGGCCTCGAGGTCCTTGTTGGTGGCGGCGATCACCCGCACGTCGATGGACCGCTCCCGGTTCTCACCCACCCGCCGCACCTGGCGCTCCTGCAGCACGCGCAGGAGCTTGACCTGCATGGCGGGGGACACCTCGCCGATCTCGTCGAGGAAGAGCGTGCCCCCGGCCGCCGCTTCGAAGTACCCGGGCCGATCGCTGGTGGCGCCGGTGAACGAGCCGCGCGCGTGGCCGAAGAGCTCGCTCTCGAGCAGCGTCTCGCTCACGGCGGCGCAGTTCACGGCGACGAAGGGGCCGCGGGCCCGCTCCGAGCTCGCGTGGATGAGCTGGGCGATGCGCTCCTTGCCGGTGCCGCTCTCTCCGGTGATGAGCACGGTCGCGTCGACGCGCGCGACCCGCTGCGCAGCCTCGAGGAGCTTGATCATCGCGACGCTGCTGCCGACCATCGCGTGCGGAACGCGGCGCTCGCTCGTCAGCCCGCTCGCGTGAACGCCCGCCGCCCGTCGTGGGCGCGGCTGGGGCAGCGCTCGGAGACGCACGGCCATCGCCTCGACATTGGCGTCGACGGTCGCTTCGGCGGGGCGCGTCACGAACCGGCACGCGTCGTCGCCGGCCGCCTCGCACTTCGCCTCGACGACCATCACCGCGCTGCCGGTGCAGCGGCGGACGATGCCCTGCAGCGTCCCCGCGAGCACCCAGCAGCATGGGCGCCTGGCCCGCCCAGCGAGGCGCCGGTGCTGCTCTGCTTCGGCGCTCCCCGTGACGATCAGCCCCACCTCGTCGAGCTGTCCGCGGCAGCTCACGAAGGCGCCCGAGATGGCGAGGCCCCGCACGCTCGCGGCCGACCAGTGGCCGGGCGTGGGCCAGGGCGACACGTGCGACATCACCTCGGCGGTGCGCCAGCCGTGGACGAAGCCCATCGCCGTCAGGAACGACTCGCCCAGCTGCTCGAGCACGGCCTGCCGGCAAAGGCCCACGGCCAGCGCGTCGACCAGGAGCGCTCGCTCTCCGCCGAAACGAACGTGGTCGCCGAACTCGACGAACTCGGCGCCCGTCAACTCACCCACCTCCATCACGCCACCCACCCTTCACTCTGAACGGGGCTCGTACGCCATTTCGATGGAGCACCGCCGATGAACGGGCAGGCGCAGGTGCCATCTGCCTGATGTTGCAGCGCACGTACCCGTTGGCTCGCTTGGTGAATTACCCGGCTCCGTCGGCTGACGCGGAGGTACACGTGAAGCAGAGACTCGAGGCGTGGTGGAGACAGGTCGTGCGGTGGGGGCGCCGGGTTCGTTCGCTGGCGTCGACGCCGCTTGGAGAAGCACCGTCGCCGATGCCGCCCCTGGTGCCGGTGCCGGTGAGAGCGGGTGCCCGGTGATGCGCGGCGGTTTGGCGCGCTCCAGCGAAGGAATCGCCCATGCGAGATGAACAGCGGCGAAGGGCGAGGGTGTTGCTGACCGAGCTCGAGGCGAAGGTGCGCGCGCTCGGCGCCGGGCCCGGCGAGACCGACGTGCGAACGGCCGTCGCGGCGCTCGGCGTGGCGCTCGACCTCGGCCCCGAGGAGCTGATGCGCGCGTGCCCCGTCTGCGGCGCCACGGGCATGCGCGCGGCGACCCGCTGTGGCACCTGCTGGTCGCGGTTGACGCCGCCCTCGGCAGAGCCGGGCTGAAACGGTGTCGGGCCGGCGCGCAGCTCAGCTCCGCGCGCCGACGACGTCTCCGTTGCCACCTGCGATGGAGATGCCCGTCACGCCCAGGGCGGCCAGCGCCGTCGTGATGACGTCACCGCTGCGCGGGCGCCGGGTGACGGTACCGTTCGGCTCCCGAATGGCGATGGGCGCGCCGTCGTAGCCCTGCTCGTTGGGTCGCGCGAGGTCGACGGCGTAGCCGCCGATGGCCTGGTTCGGCCGCAAGCCGCCCCCCGCCATGATGACGTCGTAGGACGGCCAGTGGTCGCTGTTGACGCCGGCGTTGGGGAACGTGCGCATGAAGTCGGACAGCACGAGCACCACCGTGTCGTCGAGCAGCGACCTGCCGGGCCCCACGGGCGTCTGCTTCATCTCGGCGAGCAGCCGGCCGATGATCTCGAAGGTGCCCCGCACCTGGGCGAACTGCACGCGGTGGCCCTGGCTGTGGCCGTTGTCGAAGCCGTAGGCCCGCAGGCCGGCGCAGTTGACGGCCACCGAGGTGGCGACGTCGGCCTTGAGCAGCCGCAGCGCGAGGTCGAACTGGGCGTGCCAGGTGCTGCCGTCGTCGCTGGCGAAGCCTCCGGCCTCGACGGCGAAGACGCCACCCGCCGCTGGCGCCCAGAAGGGCTTGCCGAGGAACTCGACGCCCCGCGTGGCCTGGACCCGGCCGACGACGTCGCGCGCGAGAATGCGGCTCACCCCGAGGAGGCCGTCGTGCAGCTGCTCGAGCGTCGCCTCGCTGGGCGCGTTGACGCGACCGGCGTAGCTGCGGAGCCTTCGCGACACGCGCGCCTCGATGGGGTTCAGCACCAGGCCGCCACCGACGGGCGCCTGGCGGAACGTCACGGGCGCCATGGGCGAGGCCACGTCGGTGGGGCGCAGGTCGCGCCACGGCCGGTCGCGGCGGTTCGAGAGCAGGAACTCGACGTCTCCCACCGAGGTGATGCGCGCGGGCGCCACATCGGGGCGCAGGCCGAGGAGCGCTGGCTCCGGCCCCCCAATCCACACCGAGGGAATCAGGCGGTCCGGGAACCGGCCGAAGAGGCCGGCGGCGGCGAGGGCCTGCACCGACGGCGCTCGGTACTCGGAGCTGGCCACCCCGGTCAGGGCGCTGACGGTGCCCGAGACGTGGGCGGCCGACATGTTGTCGACGCCGTGCACGACGAGCGCGTTTTCCCAGAGCCGGTGCTGCACCCACGACCAGCCGTTGGGGCTCGTGGCGCCGCCAGCCTGCGGGTCGGGCTGGCCGGCCCGGAGCGCGGCTTCGTTCCACAAGGCTGGCGTCTTCAACCGGCCGGGGTCGCTCGAGCCATCGAGGTTCTTCACCTGGTCAGGCCGGAAGAAGATGGGCGCCCCGTTCTCGACCCAGGGCGCTGGAACCAACGCTGCCACCTGCGCTGGCGACAGGCCGGGAACGGCGAACAACGACATCCACCCGCCGGGCAGGTACAGCGTCAAGAGCCGGCTGGGGCCGCCCATCGGCTGGGCGTGCGCGAGCCGTGGCGCGAGCGCCTCGAGGAGCGCGAGCTGCGTCGTCCCCAGGGTCGCTCCGAGGAGCTGTCGTCGTCCGAGCTTCATCGCGTCACCAGGTCATCCACAGCGGGTCTCGGACGATGGCTGCGCACACCGCCGTCCACGCGGTGGCGGTCCCTCTCGGCTCGTAGGCCTGGAACACCGACGCGAAGAGGTCGTCGACGTCGGCGGCGGTGGCCGGCTCTCCAGTCATCGCCAGCCACAGGGCGGCGATGTTGGCGCGAATGGCGGCGGCCCCAGCGGGCGTGGCGCTTCGGTCCGTGAGCGACGCGAGGCGGAGCACCCGCCGGTTCCCGGGTTTCTCGACGGCCGCCCGGCACCACGCCTGTGAGACGTGGGTGAGCGCCTGCAGCGACGACGGGGTGATGCCGTCGTTGCGCCACTTGCCTTCGAGGTGGTGGGGCCCGCCGAGGGCCGCGAAGAGCGTGCCGCCCTGCTCGAACGGGTCGACGAACGGCGTCAGGTCGGGGCTGCGAACCGCATAGCCGTCGCTCGCGCGCAGGTTGAAGGCGCCGTCGTAGAAGTCGGCCTCGACGAGCCCGAGTTGGTCCATCAGCGTGCGGGCGATCTGCTCTGCGGTCTTCCTGCGGACGAGGCGCGGAGGGGTGCGAGGGGCCCCGGGCGGCGCCAGTCCACGAATCCACGCGGCGAGCTGCGGCAGGTCGATGCGCGTCTGCCCGGCTTCGGCGAGCCGCGCGAAGGGCAGCGACGGAGGTGGGGGCATGGGGTTCACCGTGCCCTCGAGGAGCGAGAGCAGGGCGCTGCGCTCCGGGGCGCCCGGCACCACCCAGCGGGGGTCGCTCACGATGACGCTCTCGAACGCGGCGAGCGAGGCGAAGAAGGGGCGCGAGGTGAAGACGTGACAGCCCTCGCAGGTCGGCTTGAGCGCCTCGAAGACGACGGCCGTCGACACGCCCCCATCGAGCGTGCCGGCGTCGATTCGTTCGACCTGGGGTGCCCCGCCCGCCGAGCCCCCGGCCGCGCCGCCGCCCGTCCTGCCAGAGACCACGCCCTCGCAGGCGCAGAGCGTCAGCCCCACGAGCCACGCCCACCTCACAGGCCCCTCCGGAACTCGTCGCGACGGACGATGAAACGAATGAGCTCCTTCACGTGGCGGTCGCTGCGGGTGAACTCGCTCACGAGCGCGCGCTCGAGCGGGCCTTCGGTGGCCACGTCGAGGGGCCGGCCCGCGAACTTCTCGAACACGTGCCGCACGGCGCAGCGGTCGAACTCGCCCGACTGCACGAGCAGCTTGCCGAAGCCCAGCGGGCCGATGGTGCCGTCACTCTCGAGGCCGAAGAGCGTCTGGCCCCGCGGCAGGAAGTCGATGAGCCTGGCGTCGGGGTTTCCCACCGGTGCGCCCTGTTGGCATGGAGGCCCGAAGCGCGCTTCCGGTACCGGCGTGAGGAAGGTGTTCGAGACGAAGTTGGCGTGCCACCGCCCGTACGGCTGCCGCCAGTTGATGCCCGACGGGACGTTCGGGTCGGTGAAGCAGCGCCGCGCCGCGCCCCAGCGAGCAGGCCCGATGCCGCCGAGGTTCACGAAGCCCTGGCCATTCGAGTTCAGGTCGTCCTCGACCTCGATGCGCTTGAAGTGAATGGCCACCGGGTCGAGGAGCTTGTGGCAGTGCTGGCAGCTGCCCTCGCTGTAGGGATCTCTCGAGTACGGCGGCGTGAAGACGATGGACGGGTCGGGCGCGGCGAAGGAGCGGCAGGCGAAGATCTCGAGGTACCGCGCCGCGCGCACGCGCTCACGGGGGTGCCAGCTCTGGGGCCCCAGCTGCGTCAGCACGCCCGCGGCCGGGATCCCGAGCGGCTCGCCGTCTTCCACGCGCGGGTCGTAGGTGTAGGTGCGGCGACGCAGCAGGCGGGGGTTGAGCGTCTCGGCGACGACGGGCTCCCAGCGATCGCTCGCGGTGCGCCAGAAGGGGTTCGAGTCGAGCGAAGCGTCTCCGTTCATTCGGCCCCAGCGCCAGTACACGTGCTGCAGGTTCCGCGGCGCGACGAGGTAGTCGCCCTGCACGAGGTCGGAGAAGGGCCGGTCGGCCGTGACCACGTACTCGAACAGCCGCGCGGGCTCTTCCCACAGCAGGCGGCGCAGCGAATCGTCCCGATAGGGTGTCGAGTCGACCTTCTGCGGGTACGCGGCCGACCCGAAGAGGGGCAGGGGCCGGCAGTACAAGAGGTTCGGCCCGCACGAGCACTCCGGGTGGTCGAAGACGGGAACGGCGTCGCGGATGAGGTTCACCCGCCCGCAGTCGACGCCGGGCGGCTGCGTGGGAGCCCCGGCCGAGCCGAGCACCTCGACCGTCGTGCCTGGCGCCCACCAGGGTTCGATGGAGCGCACGGCAAGCGCGCCTCCGTCGGGCAGGCCATCACAGCGGCTCGCCTCGTGGGGTGACACCAGCGCGCCGGCGTGGGTGGTCGCGGCGGGGCACCGCTCGAGGAAGACCGCCATGGCCGTCTTGAAGTGATGGCTGGTGGTGCCCTCGGTGGTGCCGCGCTTGAAGTCACCGATCTTCAAGGTGTCATGGCCCCAGGCCCGAACGAGCCCGCTGAAGTCGGGCGAGGCCAGCGACGCCTCGAGCTGGGCTTCGAAGAAGGCCTCGAAGGTGCCGGCGTCAGCCGCCGCGAGCGCCGCTTCGTAGTCCTGCACCTCGGGCTCGCGACCGCGGGTCGTCAGCCACAACCGCCGGAGCTGTCGCGTGGGAGACAGCCGCGGCGCGTCGGTGTCGTCGAGCGCGTCGTGCCGGCTCGCGGGCGTGGGGGCCGGGCTGTTCGCCTCGAAGCGGCACGCCGACGCCCACAGCACCACCAGCCACCACCACCGCATCGGACGACCTCCCGGAAGCACGCAGCCTCTCCGAGCGGGCCGAGGAGCGCAACGCTGGTCGACGTTCCGTCGAGACGCACGTCGAGGCGCGCCGGGGTCGATCGTCTCTTTCATCGAAGCGACTGATTCGCTTCCTCGAACCCCGTCTGGAGCCGTCTCATGATTCGTTCCTTCGCCGTGCTGTCGTTGTTCCTCGTCTCGGCCTGCGCCTCGGTCGACGCCACCCAGAAGCGCCTCTCGTCCCTCCAGGGCACGTACGCCGACGCGCCCACCGGCTACGCCTACGGGCAGGCCTTCGGGCACCGCACCTTCACCTTCGAGAACGGGAAGTGGACGCTGCGCTTCACGCTCGCGCTCGACCCGGAGTTCAAGGTGCCGGTGTTCGACTTCCGCACCCGCGGCTCGTACCAGGTGCTGGGGCCCTCGAGCTCGGTGCCCGGCGCGTACGAGGCCGACTTCACCGAAGACGCCAAGTACCTCACGCTGCGCACGAGCGACGCCAGGCTCATCGAGGCCTTCGGCTTCGGGGCCTGTGCGCTCACGCCCAACGCAGAGAAAGACGTGTCGGTCGAGGGCTGTCTGGGCTGGAAGCCGGTGTCGGTCTGCCCCACCGATCACGATCTGCTCGCGCTCACGCCCGAGGGCGGCGTGCGCTTCGGGCAGCGGCCGCAGGACAACGACCTGTGCACGGCCGAGAAGCGCCCGGTGGCGCTGACGCCCGCGGTGCTGCCAACGCCCTGAGGCGCAGGTGGCCCGGAGCGCGGGGAACTCCTCGGAATCCCTGCGCTCCTGCGCCAGCGGTGGCACCATGTCGATCGCTGGGCGCGTCGTTCGTCTTCACGTCGATTCCCCTTTTCTGGAGTTTCCATGGCCCGCTACCTGCTGCTGCTGCACGAAAACCCCGCGGTCTTCGCCGACCTGTCTCCCGCCGACTTCGAAGCGATCGTTCGGGAGTACACCGCGTGGAGCGCCGATTTGCGCGCGAAGGGCCGCCTGGTGCAGGGCGAGAAGCTGAAGGACGAGGGTGGCCGGCGGGTGAAGCGCGAGGGGCCGCGGCTGCTGGTGAGCGATGGCCCCTTCGCCGAAGCGAAGGACGTCATCGGAGGGCTCTTCGTGGTCGAGGCCGCGTCGTACGACGAGGCCGTGCGGTTGGCCGAGGGGTGCCCCCACCTGCGCTACGGTGAGATCGAGGTGCGCGAGATCGATGAAACCTGAGGCCTCGAGTGCGCTCGAGCTCGCCTTCCGGCGGTCCTCGGCGCGGCTGGTCGCGCAGCTCTACGCGAGGCTTGGTGGCACGCGGCTCGATCTCGCCGAAGACGCCACCCAGTTCAGCCTGCTCCAGGCGACGCGGCAGTGGCCCGTGCGCGGGGTGCCGGACGCGCCCGACGCGTGGCTCGCCCGGGTGGCGCACAACCGGCTGACGGATCTCGTGCGGGGCGCGAAGCCGACGAACGAGGGGGCCGACGACGAGCTGGCGCTGCCGCCGGTGGACCCGCCGGAGCGGCTGTCGCAGGAGTTCGGTGACGACGAGCTGCGGCTCCTCTTCGCGACGTGCCACCCGGCGCTGTCGGTCGAGGTGCAGGTGACGCTGTGCCTCAAGCTGGCGTGCGGGTTGAGCGTGCGCGAGATCGCCCGCGCGCTGCTGTCCGAGGAGACCGCCATCGCCCAGCGGCTGGTGCGGGCACGCAAGACGCTGCAGGCGCTCGGCGGCGCGCTCGAGGTGCCAGGCGGAGCAGCGCTCGGGCCGCGGCTCCTCGCCGTGCACCAGGCCCTCTACGTCCTCTTCAACGAGGGCTACGAGCGCACCGATGGGGAGTCGCTCGTCGACGTGTCGCTCTGCGCCGAGGCGTTGCGTCTCGTCGAAGGCGTGGTGTCGCAGCGGGTCACCTCGACACCCGAGGGCCACGCGCTGGCGGCCCTCTTCTGCTTCAAGGCCGCGACGCTGGACTCGCGGGTCGACGGCTCGGGCTCGTTCGTTCCAGCGGCGCGCCGCGGGCCCGCCCGGCCCGAGCTGATCGCCCGCGGCGTGCTGCACCTCAAGCACGCCATGGGCACCGCGTTGTCGCGCTGGCACCTCGAGGCCGAGCTGGCGTTGATTCACGCGCAGGGGCCGTCGAACGCCTGGCCCTGGCCGCGAATTCTGTCGCTCTACGACGATCTCGTCCGACTCGACCCGTCGCCGCTGGTGGCGCTGAACCGCCTCGTCGCGGTGGCCGAGGTGGAGGGGCCCCACGAGGCGCTCGCCGCGCTCGAGCGGCTGCCCGGGCTCGAAGGGCTCGAAGCCTACCCGTGGCGCCACGCCATCGAAGGGTCGCTCCACCGGCGTCTGGGCGCGCTCCCTGCGGCGCGGCGGGCCTTTCTGCGCGCGGCCGACTTCGCCATCTCGGAGCCGCAGCGTCGGTTCCTGCTCGGCGAGGCCCGCGCGTGCGCTGATGCGTGAATGTCGAGCGTCGCGCTGCTCGCCCGTCTTTCTCGTCGGTCGCTCGGTGGAGCACTCCCGCTCCCCGCGACGACGAGGAGACGCACGACATGAAGACGCCGAAGACGATGAAGCAGGTGCAGGCGCGGAAGTTCGGTGGGCCCGAGGTGCTCGAGGTGGTGACGACGAACACGCCGGCGCCCGGCCCCGGTGAGGTGTTGATTCGGGTCGAGGCGGCGGCGGTGAACTTCTCCGACGTCATGCGGCGGAGGGCCAGCCCGTACCCGTTCCCCACGACGCTGCCGTACGTGCCGGGCAGTGAGGTCGCGGGCACGGTCGAGGCCGTGGGGAAGGGCGTGACGGCGCCGGCGGTCGGGGCTCGCGTCTTCGCCGTCGTTGGTGCGGACGGCTCCGGAGGCTACGCCGAGTTCGCGCTCGCGCAGGCGGCGCAGGCGATCCCCATTCCCGACGGGCTGTCGGCCGACGTGGCGTGTGGGCTGCTCGTGGCGGGCTCGACGGCGGTGCTGCTCCTGACGGAGGCGGCGAAGCTGCAGCGCGGAGAGTCCATCTTCGTCCCCGCGGCGGCGGGCGGCGTGGGCAGCCTCCTGGTGCAGCTCGCCAGACACCTGGGCGCCGGCCGCGTCATCGCGGCGGCCAGCAGCGCGCCCAAACGTGACGCCGTGAAGGCGCTGGGCGCCGATGTCGTGCTCGACGCGACGAACGTCACCGCCGCCGCCGTGCGCGAGGCGACGGGTGGGCAGGGCGTCGACGTGTGGCTCGAGATGGAGGGCGGTGCTTCACTCGAGCAGGGCGTGCAGGCGCTGGCGCCCTTCGGCCGGGCCGTCGTCTACGGCAGCGCGTCGACGGCCCCGCGCACGCTGAGCCAGGCCGCGCAGGACTTCCTCTGGGCCTCGCCTTCGCTCGGGCAGAGCGTCATCGCGTTCAACCTGGGCCTCTTCTTCGGCCTCAAGCCCCAGGCCGCCGGCGCGGCGGTCGGGCGGCTCCTCGAGGCGATCGGCAGCGGCGCCGTCACCCTGCGCGTGGGCGAGGTGTTTCCGCTCGCCCGGGCGGCCGACGCCCACCGCGCGCTCGAGGGACGTCGCACGATGGGCAAGCTCGTGCTGCGGCCGGGCGGTGCGTCGTGAAGGTGCTCCGTCAGAACGACCTCTACCGCTTCGAGCTCGACGGCGCGGTGCTCGCCTTCCGGTGGACGGAGCGCACGGCCCAGATGTCGGAGCAGGACTTCAAGGACGCGCTCGTTTCGTACGCGGGGTGCGCGCTCGAGCACCGGCCGCGCGGGCTGCTCATCGACACCCGGGCGTTCCAGTACCCGCGCGAGACGCCGGGCGCGTGGCGCGACGAGCACATCGTGCCGCTGTACCGCGAGGCGGGCGCTCATCGCATGGCGTACGTCCTGCCCGTGCCGGCCGGGAACGCCGTGCCACCACCGCGCGCCCAGCACCGCTTCGACGAGGCCTTCTTCGCTGACGAACCTTCCGCGGTGGCGTGGCTCTGCGCGTCCGGGGCCTGAGGCGCGCCGGCCCACCAAATGCTCCCGATGGGCCGGCCGCGTGGGCTACACGCGCACGCCATGCGTCGACTCACGTTCGGTCTCGTGGTGCTCGCCCGGCTGGCCCTGGCGGGCGAGGGAAAGTGGACTCCGCAGCAGGTGCTCGAGCTCGGGCCCCAGTGGGTGAAGCAGCAGGGCTTCACCTTGCCGCTCGACACCCTGTGGGACGCGAAGAAGGGCACCGGGCTGCTCGCCAACGCCGTGCAGCTGCCGGGCTGCTCCGGGAGCTTCATCTCGGCCGAAGGGCTGCTCATCACCAACCACCACTGCGTCGTCGGCATCCTCCAGGAGCACTCGACGCCGCAGCAGAACCTCGTCAAGGACGGCTTTCTCGCGAAGACGCGCGACGAGGAGAAACCCGCGAAGGCGTTTCGCATTCAGGTGCCGCGCCGGTTCCTCGACGTCACCAGCGAGGTGCTGGCCGCGGTGCCGCCGGGGGCCGACGATTCGACCCGCTTCAAGGCCGTCGAGGCGAAGCAGAAGGCGCTCGTCGCCGAGTGCGAGTCGAAGCCCGCCACGCGCTGCACCTTCGCGGCCTTCGACGGCGGCCTCTTCTTCACTCTCACCGAGTTCGCCGAGCTGTCCGACGTGCGGCTCGTCTACGCGCCGCCCGAGCTGGTGGGGAACTACGGCGGCGAGACCGACAACTGGAGCTGGCCGCGGCACACCGGAGACTTCTCGCTCCTGCGTGCGTACGAGGGCGGCAAGCCGTTCGTCCCGCCCGTCTTCTTTCCGGTGTCGACGAAGGGCGTGAAGCCGGGTGACGCCGTGGCGGTGCTCGGCTACCCCGGCACGAGCTACCGCGCGTGGCTGGCCGACGAGATGGCCGAGCGCCGTGAGCTCTTCTTTCCCCGCGCCAGGGCGCTCACCGGCGAGTGGATTCGGCTCATGCAGGAGGAGGGCGCGCGGGCCCCGGAGTCGGCCATCGCGACGGCCGACGACCTCCGCTCGCTGCTCAACCGCCGGAAGAACGCCGAAGGGCAGCTCGCGGGCATGGCACGGGGGCGGTTGCTGGAGAAGCAGCGCGCGGCGGAAGAGACCGTGCGGGCGTGGGCGCTCAAGCGCACCGATCAGCAGGCCGCCCTCGAGGCGTACGACGCGCTCACGGCGCTCATGGCCGAGAAGCGCGCCACCTGGGAGCGTGACTTCCTCCTCGACGCCATCGGCTACGGCCCGCGCTCGCTCGCCTGGCCGGTGACGCTGGTGCGGCGCTCGACGGAAGCCGCGAAGCCCGACGCCGAGCGTGAGCCGGGGTACCAGCAGCGCGATCTCGCGCGCCTCAAGGAGCGGCTCGAGCGCGATCAGAAGCGGCACTCGCCGCCGGTCGAGATTCGCCTGTTCGAGAGCTGGGTGGTGCGCGCGCTCGAGCTGCCGGAAGGGCAGCGGCTCGCCTCCATCGAGGCCACCTTCGGCCGGTTTCGGAAGGGCGACGCCGGCGTGGGAGTCGATCGCGACGGCCTGCGCGCGCAGTTGGTGAAGCTCACCGCGGGCACGAAGGTGTTCGACGTCTCGCAGCGCCTCGCGATGTTCGACGAGACACCGGAGCAGCTGAAGGCCCGCAAAGACCCGCTGCTCGAGCTCGGAATCGCGCTCGACGTCGAGCGCCGCGAGCTGAAGGAACGCCGCGATCGCTGGGCTGGTGCGACGCTCCGGCTCCGCCCTGCGTGGCGGCGCGCCGTCATCGCCTGGGCGGGCAAGCCCATCGCTCCTGACGCGAACAGCACCCTGCGCGTCACCTTTGGCCGCGTCGCTGGCTACACGCCGCGCGAAGCGCTCACGGCGGCTCCGCAGACGACGCTCTCGGGCATGATCGAGAAGCACACCGGCGAAGGTGACTTCGACGTGCCGCTCGAGGTGCGCGAGGCCCACGCGGCCAAGCGGCTCGGCCGATGGACCGACAAGGGCCTCAAGGACGTGCCGATCGACTTCTTGTCGGACTGCGACACGACGGGCGGCAATTCGGGCAGCCCGACCATCGATGGCAGCGGCCGGCTGGTGGGCGTGAACTTCGACCGGGTCTGGGAAAACGTCGCCAATGACTTCGGCTACAACCCGGCCATCGCGCGGAACGTGAACGCTGACGTGCGGTACCTGCTGTGGCTGCTGGAAGAGGTCGCGGGCGCGCCACACCTGCTCACGGAGCTGGGCGTCGCGAAGCCACAGGGCTCACGCTGAGAGCTTCTTCTCGAGCTCAGCGAGCCGGCGGGCGTGTTCTTCGAGGCGCTGTTCGACAAGCCCCCGGTTCTCGACCGCCGTCTTCACGCCAGCATCACCAGCTGTTCAGCGAGGTCGCGCAGGGTCGTCTCGATCACCTCGAAGCGCTGGTTCATGACGAGGAATTGCTGGGTGACCTCTGCATGGCGTACCTCCGCTCGAGCTTCGCTGCGCTCCAGGCGCTCATTGGTCACGCGAATGCCGTCCCGGATTTCTTGAAGGACGCGGATGGTGAGGTCTGACGTCTCCATGGCGTCAGACTACTCCGAATCAGCGGCCGGGCGAGCCGGGCAGACGAGCCCCGCAACGCAGGACCGGGTGGAACGCGCCACCCGGTGAGGCTATGGCGCCGCCCATGCGCTTCGACACCCTCGCCATCCACGCCGGCCAGGAGCCGGACCCGACGACCGGCGCCATCATGACGCCCGTCTATTTCACCTCGACCTACGTGCAGGCTGGCCCCGGAGAGCACAAGGGCTACGAGTATTCCCGTACGAAGAACCCGACCCGCACCGCGCTCGAGGCCTGCCTCGCCGCGCTCGAAGGCGCCCGCTTCGGCTTCGCCTTCGCCTCGGGCCTCGCCGGCACCGACTGCCTCATGCACCTGCTCGACACCGGCGACCACGTCGTGGTGAGCGACGACGTCTACGGAGGCACGTTCCGGCAGTTCGACAAGGTCTTCAAGCGCATGGGCCTGTCGTTCTCGTTCGTCGACATGACGAACCCCGAGAACATCGAGAAGGCCATCACCCCGAAGACGAAGATGCTGTGGGTCGAGACGCCGACCAACCCGATGCTCAAGCTCATCGACCTCGCGCGCGCCGCCGAGATCGCGAAGAAGCACAAGCTCATCTCGGTCTGTGACAACACGTTCATGACGCCGTACTTCCAGCGACCGCTGGAGTTCGGCTTCGACGTCGTCACGCACTCGACCACCAAGTACCTCAACGGCCACAGCGACGTGGTCGGCGGCTTCACCTGCACCAACGACCAGGCGCTGGCCGACCGCATCGGCTTCCACCAGAACGCCGTCGGTGGCACGCCCGGCCCGATGGACTCGTTCCTGGTGCTGCGCGGCGTGAAGACGCTGCACCTGCGCATGGAGCGCCATCAGCAGAACGCCTTCAAGGTGGCCGAGTGGCTCGCCAGGCACCCGCTGGTGAACAAGGTGACGTACCCGGGCCTCGAGTCGCACCCGCAGCACGGGCTCGCGAAGAAGCAGATGAAGGGCTTCGGCGGCATGATGACCTTCGACATGAAGGGCGGGCTCGAGAACGCGCGCGCCTTCCTCAAGACGGTCAAGGTGTTCGCCTGCGCCGAGTCGCTCGGCGGCGTCGAGTCGCTCATCGAGCACCCGGCGATCATGACGCACGCGTCCGTGCCGAAGGAGAACCGCGAGAAGCTCGGCATCACCGACGGCCTCATTCGCCTCTCGGTGGGCATCGAGGACGCGGCCGATCTCATCGACGACCTGGCGGCGGGGTTCGCGGCCTGCGGGAAGTGACCCCGCGTCACGGGCGGTGTGGGGCCCGGCCGGCTGAGGTAGAAGGCGCTGCGTGACTGCGCTCGTCGTCTTCAGCCTGCTCGCCTCGGTCCCGGCGCCTCCGGAATGTGAGGCGCCGCCCACCCGCGACGTCGCGCCGCTCAAGGCCTTCGCCCAGAAGAGCGGCACGCTCTCGGTCGGCCTCGATTCGGTCGCGACGTGGTGCTTCGACTCGTCGGGCTCGTGGACGGGCGGGCAGCGCTCCGAGGGCAAGAAGCCAAAGCCCATCGACCCCAACGCGCCGCCGGTCGGAGATTGTGCAAGGGCCCTCGCGTCGTGTGACGAGGCGAAGACGGCGCTGAGCGACGAGCTGGCGAAGGTGCTGACCGACACGCTGGCCGACCTCGACCGGCCGTACCGTGGGCAGAAGTACGTGGCGCGGCGTACGGGCCTCAGCGAGCGCCCGTCGACGGCGGTGAATTGTCGTGAGCGCTCCCGCCCCGAGCTCTTCGCCCAGGCACAGGCCCGCATGGACCTGGCGCGCCTCGCCTCGGCCGCGCAGAACGAGTACGCGAACTACAAGACGTGGCTGTACGCGCGCGGGCTCGAGTGCGCCCAGCAGGTACGCGCGGGCCGCGTCGATACGACGCGGGTGTCCGTGTCGCTCGATGCACCGGCGACTTCGACGGCCGGTGGCGGCGCGGCGGGCGGAAAGAGCGCAGTGGCAGCAGCCGGCGCCGGTGGGGCCGGGGGTGGCTCGACGGGCGGAGGTGGTGCAGCCGTCGCAGGAACCACCACCAGTGGCGCAGCGCCTTCTCCGAGCGTGAAAGGTGGATCCGGCCAGGTCGCCGGTGCGCCCACGTCGGGCAGTGGCGGCGGCGCTGGCACCGCAGTCGCGGCAGGTGTCGCGGGCACGTCCGGGTCATCGCCGGGCAGCACGACCGCGGCCACCGCCCAGGGCACGTCGGGCGCTGGCGCGTCGCCGGGAACCGCTGGCCCGCCCACGAACGCGGGAGTCGCTGCGGGGGCCGGGGCGGGCTCGTCGAGCGGCCATGCCGGAGGTGCTGGGGTGGCCCCCACGACGGCCGCCCAGGGCACGTCGGGCTCCGGCGCGTCGCCGCCCGTGACGTCTGGCCCGCCCACGAACGCGGGAGTCGCTGCGGTGGCTGGGGCGGGCTCGTCGAACGGCACCGCTGGAGGTGCCGGAGTCGCTCCGACGCCGACTGCTCGAGGCCCGGGCACCGGGGCTGGCACGGCCTCGACGGGCAGTGGTGCTGGCGCGACGGTGGCCAGCGCCCCGTCGTCGACGGTGGGCGCGTCGAACCGCCCCGACGGCTCCATGACGGGCCTCGTGGCCGCGGCCGGTGCGGTCGCTCCCGGCTCGGGCGCTGGCGCTTCCACGCCGCCCCCAGGCACGCCGTCGCTGTCGTCCACGCTCATCACGCCGGTCGCGGCGCCTCCAGGGAGCGCGCCGGCCAGCGGCCCCGAGGCGATGCTCGAGACCTGGCGCGGCCTCGCCGCCCAGCGCGGCAAGATGGAGCTCGACCGCGACTACACCCTTGGCTTCCTCGCGTCCCGCGAGCTGCGTGACTGCCGCTGCCAGCGCTCCAGCCCCGCCGGCATCGTTGCGCGCCTGATGAACAACGACGGCGTCGCGCAGCTCGAAGCCGACCAGCAGCGGGCGATGGCCTGTGAGCTGTGCCTGCAGAACGCCTTCGCCGCGTGGAAGGCCCGCATCGGCAAGCAGTGCCCGCTCCTGATGGACCTGAGCCCCTATGAGCTCGAGGTGCTGCAGAAGAGCGACGACGGCAACGGCATTCCACCGAGGTGCTGGGAAGAGGTGGTGTCTCGCCGCGGGCTCGATGGTGGCGTGTTGTTGGCGACGGCGCCGGTGACGACGACTCGAAGCGCGAGCGCTCCGGTGGCGGTGCCGGTGCCCGCCGTGGACGCCGGCGTGAAGGCCGCTCCGCCCGTGGCCGCGGCCGTCGCGCCCACCGGTATGCCGAAGTTCGAGCCCTCGAGCCCGCTGGCTGACGGCTTCTACCGGCCCAACGAGCCCGCGCCCATTCCGCTGCGGGAAGACGGGCGGCTCTACGTGCGCCTCTTCATGAGCTCGACCTGCGCGGCCGACGTGCTGCCCGGGCCGCTGCTCGCGCGCACCGGAGACCTGCTCCTCATTCCCTACGGCGCCAGTCAGCTCTCGCTGCGCAGCCCCTGCGGGGGCCTCGCCGAGGTGTACTGGGGCAAGGAGCCCACGCCCCGCGTCAGCGAGGTCTTCGGCCGCAACCAACCCCTTCACCTGCAGTTCAAACCCCAGTGAGCGGCGACCGACCCATTCCCGGCAAGCTGGTGAAGGGCGTGTTCCAGCGCGTCCTCTTCGCCGACCTGTCGGCCGAGCTCATCGCGGCGCTCGCGGGCGCCGGGCTCGACCTCTCGGTTCCGGTGCAGGAGGCCTACCCCCGGCCCGTCTGGTACCGCTCCATCGAGCTCACCGCCGACTCGCTCTTCCCCGATGGCGATCAGGCCTCACGCCTGCGCCGCCTCGGCCGTCACGTCATCGAGGTGCTGGAAGCGCGCAAGCTCCTCAAGGGGCCGTGGTTGTCGATGGCGAAGTTGATGGGCCCGCGGCGCGCGCTCAAGCAGGCGGCCGAGATGGGGGGGCAGTACAGCCCCGTGCAGCTCGACGTCCGGGAGCGCAGCTCGCGCGAGCTCGAGGTGACGGTCGCTGAAGATCAACAGGCCGAGTTCCTCGCGGGCCTGCTCGAAGGGCTCGTGGGCGTGCTCGGCGGAAAGGCCCCGGCGGTGCGCGTCGAGTCGGCGGGCAACGGCCGCGCGGTGATGGCGGCGAGCTGGCGATGAGCTCGTTGTTTCCGCTGCTCGAGGCGCCCGACGAGCGCGTCGTGCTGCGCGTCGACGACCGAACGCTGACGGCGCGGCAGCTCGCCAGACGATGCGCCGCCCACGCCGAGCGGCTGGCCCGTGCCGGCGTCGAGCCCGGAGCGCACGTCGGGGTGTGGACGCAGCCATCGCTCGAGACGTGCGTGACCCTCGTGGCCAACGCCGCGACCGGCTTCGTCACCGTTCCGCTCGACCCGAAGCTGGGGCCTCGTGAGCTCGGCCACATTGCCGGTGATGCGAGACCGGTGGTGACGGTCGCGGCCGACCCCCGGGCCGTCGAGGGCCGGCTCGAGGTGCCGCTCCTCGCCGCGGACGCCGCGGAGTCCTCGAGGCCGGTGGCCTGGCGCGCGGCCGATCGGGCGCCGCTCCTGGTGCTCTACACCTCGGGCACCACGGGGCTGCCCAAGGGGGCCGTCATCGCCGCGTCGTCGGTCGCGTTCGATCTCGACGCCATGGCCGAGGCCTGGGCCTGGACGTCCGAAGACACGGTGGTGCACGCGCTGCCGCTGTTCCACGTGCATGGGCTGTGCGTGGGGCTCTTTGGCGCGCTGCGGACCGGCGGGGCCCTGCACTGGGTGCCGAGGTTCGACCCGCTCGTGGTGAGCGCTGCGCTCGAGGCGCGCCGGTCGATGCTCTTCGCGGTGCCGACGATGTACCACCGGCTCGCCGAGGCCGCCGCCAGCGAGCCGGCCATCGTGCGTGGGCTTCAGGCCGCGCGGGTGCTCGTCAGCGGGTCGGCGGCGTTGCCGCAGCGCGATCAGACGCGCCTCGAGGCGCTGACGGGGAAGAAGGTCATCGAGCGTTACGGCCTGACCGAGACGTTGATCAACACGGCCGTGCGCGTGGGAGCGCCCTTCGCGCCGGGCTCGGTGGGGCCGGCCCTGCGGGGGGTCGAGCTGCGCCTCGTGGACGATGGGCGCCGGCCCGTCGCGCCCGGACAGATGGGAGAGGTCGCGGTGCGTGGGCCGAACGTCTTCCTGGGGTACCTCAACCGGCCCGACGCGACCGCCGCGGTGCTCGACGCCGACGGTTGGTTCTTCACCGGCGATCTCGCCACCGTCGACGAGGCGGGCCACGTGCGCATCGTCGGGCGCCGCGCGACCGATCTGATCAAGTGTGGTGGCTACAAGGTGGGCGCCAGCGAGGTCGAGGCCGCGCTGCTCGAGCACCCGCTCGTGCGCGAGGCCGCGGTGGTGGGCCGGCCAGACGCCGACCTGGGCGAGCGCATCGTCGCCTTCGTCGTCACCTCGGAGCCGTGCTCCCCGCGGGCGCTCGAAGACCACGTGGCCCGGCTGACCTCGCCTCACAAACGGCCGCGCGAGGTGCACCTGGTGAGCGAGCTGCCCCGCAACGCCATGGGCAAGGTGGTGAAGTCGAAGCTGCCCTGATGGGCGCCCGGCCGGGCAGGTGAATTCCCGCTTGCGAGCGCCACGCTTTCCCGTCAATGGACCCCACGCATGGGTACGGACGCAGCGGCCATCGCGCGGGCGCAGAAGGCCATCTCTGAGATCCGCAAGGGTCGCATGGTGGTCGTCACCGACGACGAGGGCCGTGAGAACGAAGGCGACCTGGTGATGGCGGCCGACAAGGTGTCGGCGTCGGCCATCACCTTCATGGCGCGTGAGGGGCGCGGCCTCATCTGCCTCTCGCTCACCGAGGACCAGGTGCGGCAGCTCAACCTGCCGCTGATGGCGACGGACAACACCTCGCCCTTCCAGACGGCCTTCACCGTCAGCATCGAGGCCGCGCAGGGCGTCACCAGCGGCATCTCGGCGGCGGACCGCGCGCACACCATCAAGACGGCGATTCGCGCCGACGCCAGGCCGGCCGACCTGTCCCGCCCGGGCCACGTCTTCCCCTTGCGCGCGCGCAGCGGCGGCGTGCTGGTTCGGCCCGGGCACACCGAGGTGAGCGTCGACCTCGCGCGGCTCGCCGGGCTCACGCCCGCGGGCGTCATCTGCGAGGTGATGAACGACGACGGCACCATGGCGCGGCGGCCCGATCTCGAGCGCTTCGCGAAGAAGCACGGGCTGCACCTCTTGTCGGTCGCCGACGTCATCACCTACCGGCTGGCGCACGAGCGGCTGGTGCGGCGGGTGGGCGAGACCTCGGTGGCGCGGGAGCCGTGGGGCGAGTTCCGCGCCTACGCGTACTCGACCGACGTCGACCCGACGGTGCACCTCGCCCTCGTGAAGGGCGACGTGGCCGGCAAGGCGCCCGTCATCACGCGCATTCACCGCACCACGCTGCTGGGCGACGTGATGGACGCGTGCACCGGCGAGAGCTCGCTCCAGCAGGCCTTTCGCCGCATCTCGGTCGAAGGGCGCGGCGTCATCGTGGTGCTGCAGAAGCACGTCTCGGCGCTCGACGCCCTGCACCTGCGGCCGGTCAACAACGAGCAGCAGGTGCCCGGCAAGGCCGGCCAGACGCGCCTGCAGGAGTTCGGCGTGGGCGCGCAGATCCTCCAGGATCTCGGCGTGCGCCGCCTGCGGCTGCTCACCAACACCGCCAACACCATCGTCGGCGTCGAGCGCTACGGCCTCGAGGTCGTCGAGCAGCTCCCGCTGTCTCCCGCCGCCGCGGCGCCACGTCGCAAGGCCGGTGGCTCCACGCGTCGAACACCGATAGGGTAACGAGCCGATGCCTCGCTTCTTCGAAGGAAACCTGGTCGCGCCGAAGGGCCGCTTCGCCGTGTGCGTCAGCCGCTTCAATGGCTTCATCACCGAGCAGCTCCTCGGCGGGGCGGTCGACGCGCTGGTTCGTCACGGCGTGAACGACGCCGACATCGACGTCTACCGCTGCCCCGGCACGTGGGAGCTCGCGGGGCTGGTGCGCCGCGTGGCCGACTCGAAGCAGTACGCGGGCGTCATCGCGCTCGGCTGCGTCATTCGTGGTGGCACGCCGCACTTCGACTATGTCGCCGGCGAGGTGGCCAAGGGCGTGGGGCAGGCGACGCTCACCGCCGACGCTGCCGTCACCTTCGGGGTGCTCACCACCGACACCGTCGAGCAGGCCGTCGACCGCGCGGGCGTCAAGGCCGGCAACAAGGGCGCCGAGGCCGCCGTCGCCTGCATCGAGATGGTCAACCTCTATGCCCGCATGGGGGCGAAGTAGCCGTGGGCAGCCGGCGCACCGGCCGCGAGCGCGCGCTGCAGGCGCTCTACCAGCTCGACCAGAACGACAAGGCCACGCCCACCGAGGCCGTCGACGCCGCCTGGGCCGCGTCGGACGATGGGCAGCCCCGCGACGACGCCGCGCACGCCTTCGCGCTCGAGCTCGTCGAGGGCGTTCGCGGCCACCTCGCCGATCTCGACACCCTCATCGAGCAGCACAGCCAGAACTGGCGCCTCGAGCGCATGCAGCGGGTCGACCGCAACGTGCTCCGCCTCGGCGTCTTCGAGCTCAAGCACCGCGCCGACATTCCGCGCAAGGTGACGATCAACGAGGCGATCGAGCTCGCCAAGCTCTTCGGCACCGAAGACTCGGCGTCCTTCATCAACGGCCTGCTCGACCGCATCGCGAGCGCCGTCGACAAGCCCTGAGGCAGCCATGGCGTCGGTGGTGAAGGATCCCTCACTCGCGGCGGTCGACGGCCTCGACGGGCTCGACGCGGTGGTGTGCCTGGTGCCCGAAGACGAGCGGCCGCTCCAGGGCGGCGCGGGCTTCGTCGACTTCCGGCTGTGCGGTGCGCTCTCGCGTGCGCTGGCCGGGGGCTTCTTCGTGGGCAGGCCCGGAGAGCGGCTGCTGATGCCCTCGGAGGGCCGCCTGGCGGCGCCGATGGTGTTCGCGGTCGGCGTGGGGGCCGCGAGGTCGGTGACGGCGCTGGGCCTCGAGCACGCCCTGAGCGGCGCCCGCACGATGCTCGAGCAGGCGAAGGTGCAGCAGGTGGCCCTCGCGGTTCCGCCGCTCCCTCAGCTCGAGCCGGCCACCGCGGGCGCGGTGATCGCCCGGGCCTTCGTCAAGCCGTGGACGGCCGGCCGCGTGGTGGTGCTGGCCGACGCGGCGACCGGCAAGGCGCTTTCGCCCTGAGCGGTGGCTCCCCGTCGACTCGCGGGGCGCCGACGACTAACGTCGACGTCGTGGAACCCTTCAAGGTCCTCATCGTCGAGGACTCCCGCGCCACCCGCGAGATGTTGGCCGCTGCCGTCGACCTCGCCGGCGGGGTCGAGGTCTACACCGCCGTCAGCGGCTTCGAGGCGCTCAAGGTGCTGCCGCGGCACCGCTTCGCGCTCATCATCACCGACATCAACATGCCCGACATCAACGGGCTCGAGCTGATCAACTTCGTCAAGAAGAACCCGAACTACCGGCACGTGCCGCTCTTCGTGGTGACGACCGAGGGCCGCAGCCAGGACCGGGAGCGCGGGCTCCAGCTGGGCGCCAGCGAGTACCTGGTGAAGCCCTTCGAGTCCGAGACGTTGACGGCGCTGGTGCAGCGGTACCTCAAGCGCTGACGATTCGCCCATGGCTCCGCCGCGCGCGCTGTCCGAGTTCGTCGCCGAGGCCAACGAGGTGCTCGAGACGCTCGCGCACGACGTCGCCGTGCTCGACGCGCAGCGTGGCCGTGAGCCCGAGCCCGATCTGCTCAACGCCATCTTCCGCGCCGCGCACTCGCTCAAGGGCCTGTCGGGCATGTTCGGGCAGGAGCGCATCTCGACGCTCGCGCACCACCTCGAAGACGTGCTCGACGCGCTGAGGCTGGGCAAGGTGCTGGCGAGCGACGCGCTGCTCGACGCCATTCTCGACGGGGTCGACGTGCTCACCCTCATGCTGCGCGAGGCCAGCGGCGAGGCTCCGAGCGACGAGACCGCCCGCCGGGCCACGGCCCTCACCGAGACCTTCGTGCGGCTCGCCTCGGGCGGGCAGCAGACGGCCGTCGACGTGCTCGACGAGGTCGGCCTCGACCCCGCCATTCGCAGCGTCTTCACCGAGTACGAGGAGCACCGGCTGCGCGAGAACGTGAAGAAGGGCATCGCGCTGTGGAAGGTGCGGGCCGTCTTCAGCCTCGACGACTTCGACCAGCGCCTCGCCGGCCTCAACGCCACCCTGAAGCCCCTGGGCGAGGTGATCAGCACGTTGCCCAGCTCGCAGCCCGGTGACGAGACGTCGATCGCGTTCGATCTCATCTTCGGCAGCCCCAGGCCCCAGCACGAGATCGAGACCGCGGTGCAGACGATGGCCTCGGTGCAGCCGCTCACCAACAAGCCGGTGCGGCCCCGCCTGGTGAGCGAACCCGAGCCCGACGCGCCGCGTACCCGGCCGGCGCCGCGCCCGCCCGTCTTCGCCTCTGACGTCAGCTCGCCCGAGCTCACGCCGCTGAGCAGCTCGAGCCCCTCGGGGGTGATGCAGGGCGCCGAGCCCAGCCTGCGCTCGCTCGCCCAGACGGTGCGCGTCGACATCGCCCGGCTCGACGGCCTGATGAACGTCATCGGTGAGCTCCTCACCGTGCGCGCCAACATCCACCGGCTGGCCGACGTGGCGCGGCAGGCCGGTGCGACGCCGCTGCCGAAGCTGTGGGGCCAGGAGCTGCAGAAGGAAGCGCGCGCGCTGGAGCGCAAGCTCGACGAGCTGCAGGCCGGAGTGCTCGACGTGCGCATGGTGCCCCTCGGGCAGGTCTTCGACAAGCTCGCGCGCCTCATGCGCCGGCTCGTGCGGCAGAGCGGCAAGGACGTGCACTTCGAGGTGTCGGGCGGTGACGTCGAGCTCGACAAGCTCATCGTCGAGGAGCTGTCGGACCCCCTCATGCACCTGTTGCGCAACGCGCTCGATCACGGCGTCGAGACGCCCGACCGCCGCATCGCCCAGGGAAAGGACGCGCGGGGCCTCATACGCCTCAAGGCCCAGCAGCTCGGCAACCAGGTGCAGATCGAGGTGGGTGACGACGGCGCCGGCATGGACGAGGGCCGCATCAAGCAGGTGGCCATTGAGCGTGGCCTGGTGACCCGTGAGCTGACCGACGAGCTCGAGCGGCGCGATCTGCTCAACCTCGTCTTCCTGCCTGGCTTCTCGACGCGCAAGGACGTGAGCGAGCTCAGCGGCCGGGGCGTGGGCCTCGACGTGGTGAAGACGAACCTCGCGCGCCTCTCGGGCCTCATCGACATCGACAGCCGGCGCGGCGAGGGCACCACCTTCGTGCTGACGCTGCCGCTCACCCTCGCCATCATCCGGGCGCTGATCGTCGGGGTCGCCGATCGCACCTTCGCCGTCCCCCTCAACTCGGTGACCGAGATCGTCGCGGTGAAGCCGGCCGAGCTGCGCACCATCGAGCGGCGCGAGGTGCTCGAGGTGCGTGGGCAGACGCTCCCCTTCGTGCGCCTCTCACGGATCTTCGGGCTGCAGGAGCTCCCCGTCGAGCGGCACTTCGTCGTCGTCATCGGGCTGGCGCAGGAGCGGCTCGGGCTCGCCGTCGACGCGCTGCTGGGCCAGGAAGACATCGTCACCAAGCCCCTCGGTGGGCGGCTCAAGGGGGTGCCCGGCATCGCGGGCGCGACCGAGCTGGGTGACCGCCGCGCGGTGCTCGTGCTCGACGTCGCGGCGCTGGTCGAAGAGCTCAAGCGCCCGCAGGCGGCGGTGGGGTGAGGCATGGCGAACCCACGCTTCGAGGCCCAGCTCGCGCGGTTCTTCTACCGGCCCGACGAAGACGTCGGGGCCTGGCTCGAGCTCGCGCCCGAGATCGCCGAGGCCGGCGAGGTGGCCGAAGAGCTGCCCGAGGAGTTCCTCGCCTTCGAGCTCGGCGCCGAGGTGTACGCGGTGCCCATCGGCGCGGTGCGCGAGATCCTCAAGGTGCCGGCCATCACCGGCGTGCCCCGGGTCGCCGAGCACGTGCTCGGGGTGATGAACGTGCGGGGCGAGATGCTGCCGGTGTACGACCTCAAGCAGCGGCTGCGGCTGGTCGACGCGCCCCAGCGGGTCACCGGGCCGACGGATCTGCCGCGCGAGAGCCGCGTGGTGCTGCTGAAGGACCCCGAAGGTGACGCCGGCATCCTCGTCGACCGGGTGCAGGGCGTGGTGCGCCTGCCGCTGTCGAAGCTCGAGCCGGCGCCGAACCTCGGGGCCGATCGCCGGGCGGTCGCCGGGCTGGGCCGGGCTGGAGGCAACCTGTACATCCTGCTCGACGTCGAGGCGGCGCTCGCATGACCGAGCCCGTCGTCCAGCTCTGCGTGCTCGAGGTCGGCGGCGAGCAGTACGTCATCGACCTCAAGCGCGTCGAAGAGATCCTCCCCGTGCAGGCGCCCACGCCCGTGCCGAAGGCCCCCGGCTTTCTCGAGGGCGTGGTGAAGCTGCGTGGCGAGGTGGTGCCGGTCGTCGACGTGCGCAAGCGCCTGGGGGTGCAGCCGGCGGCCGGCCCCTTGCGCGACAAGCGGGTGGCGCGGCGCGAGCGAATGGTGGTGTGCAAGCTCGGGCGCCGCCGGGTGGGCTTCCTCGTCGACGCGGTGTCGAAGGTGATTCGCGTCGAGCGGTCGGCGCTGCAGCCTGCGCCGCTCACCGCGCGGCCGGGGCGGCTGCCGCACGTGCTGGGCGTGGTGGGTGAGCCCGGCCAGCTCAAGCTGATGCTCGATCTGCTCTCGTTGGTCGCGGAGGACGCCTGAGATGACGTGGGTCGACCCGGATCCTGCGGCCGAGGGCCGGTACCGCACCATCTCGGAGCTGTCGGGGGGCCCGAGCGCCGTCCCCGAGCTCATCGAGGCGCTCTTCGACGAGTCGTGGCGCGTGCGACGGCTGGCGGCCGAGCGGCTGGGCTCGCTCGGGCACCCCGACGCCCTGGTGGCGCCGCTGCTCGAGGTGCTGACGCGGCGCGGGCAGCCGGGCGCGCGCAACGCGGCAGCGACGGCGCTCTCGCACCTCGGCGGGGTGGCGGTGGCGCCGCTCGTGCGGCTCTTGCGCGACGTCGACCCCGACCAACGCAAGTTCGCCGCCGACATTCTGGGAGAGCTCGGTCTCGAGGCTGCCTCGCCCGCGTTGATCGACGCGCTCACCGACGACGACCCCAACGTCCGCGTCGCGGCGGCCGAGGCGCTCGGGAAGACGGGCGGCCCGCTCGCCCGCGCGGCCCTCGAGGCGCTGCTGGCGCGCACCGATCCGCTGCTCCAGGTGAGCGCCCTCGAAGCGCTGACGGCGCTCGACGCCCCGCCGCCGCTGCCGGCCCTCGTTCCGCTCGTCGCGCACCCCCTCACCCGCCGCAGCGCCTGGCGCCTCATGGGCCACGTCCGTCACCGCTCGGCGTGGGTGCTGGTGGTGCAGCACCTGCGGGCGAAGGCGACGCGCGACGCGGCGCTGCTGGCGCTGGGCTCGGCGACGGCCTCGTTCTCGGGTGACGTCGAGGCCGAGCTCGCCCTCGCCGTGACGGGCGTCGACGACGCGCTCGCGTGGCTCGCGCGCTGCCTGGGCTCCGAGGACCTCGAGCGACGCGTCGGGGCGCTCCACCTCGTGCGGGCGGCGAAGCTGGCCGAGCTCTCGCCGAAGGTGGCCGAGGCCGCCGAGGGAGGCGCCGCCGCCGAGCTCTGCCTCGCGGTCCTCTCGTCGCTGGGCACGCCGGGCCTCGTCGCGCTCGTCGAAGGCACTCCACCGGCGCTGCTGGCGATGTCGCGCGAAGGCCGGGCCGTGGCCGGAGAAGCGCTCGTCGAGAACGCGACGCCCCGCTTCGTGCCGGCCCTCACCGCGCTCCTCGACGCAGGCGAGGCCGAGCTGGCCGAGGTGGCCGTGCGCGCCCTGGGGAGAACGCAGTGCGCCGACGCCATCGCGCCCCTGCTGCGCGCGCTCGACGACGACGGGCTGTCGGCTGCGGCCGCGCGAGCCCTCACGTTCCTCGCGCAGACGTACCCTGCCGACGTGCGGAGCGCGCTGTCGCAGCGGGTCGAGCGCGCGCCGCTCCAGCCCCACCTCGTGCGCGCGTGGGCGAACGTCGCCGGCCACGAGGCGCTCCCGGTGCTCCGGCAGGCGATGCACCACGAGTCAGACGCGGTGCGTGCGGCCGCTGCGCAGGTGGCCATGGTGGCCCCGGCAGGCGCCGCGGGCCTGCTGGGCATGGCCGTCGTCGACGAGTCGGCCCGGGTGCGTCGCGGCGCCGCGAGGGCCGTGTCCGGGCTCCAACCATCGGAAGGGCGGGCCCTGCTGGAGCGGCTGCTCGACGACCGGGAGCCCTCGGTGCTGTCGCTGGCCTGTACCGCCGCGATGGAGCGGGGCGCTGAGTGGGCCGCGCCGAGGCTCCGGGCGCTCGTCACCCACGCCGACGCCGGCGTGGTGCTGGCGGCGGTGCAGGCGGCGATGGTGCTGGGCGCTGCCGATGACGCGCTCCTCACCCGCGCGCTCGCGCACCCGGACGGTGAGGTGGTGAAGCAGGTGCTGACCGAGGGCGCTTCGTCGCGCGCCGTCGTCGAGGCCGCGGCGTGGGCGCTGTCGGACCCACGCTGGGACGTGCGCGCGGCCGCCGCGCGGACGCTCGAGGTGGGCGGCGGCCCCGAGCACGTCGAGCTCCTCGAGGCGGCGGCGCAGCGAGAGGCCGACCCACTGGCCCACCAGGCGCTGTTGACGGCCAGGACGGCGTTGGGGGCCCGCTGACGATGGGCGAGGCACGCGAGCTGACGGCAGAGCAGCTCAAGCTGCTGCGCGACGTCTTCCAGCAGGCGTGTGGTTTCGTCTTGCGCGACGACCTCAAGTTCATCGCCGAGCGGCGGCTCGCGCCCCGCCTCGAGGCCCTCGGCCTGCGCGACTTCGGCAGCTACCAGCGGTACCTGCGCTTCGACCCCCGCGGCAAGGAAGAGCTCGAGGTGGCGATCGATCTGCTGCTGCCGCGCGAGACGTATTTCTTCCGCGAGCCGGCGCAGCTCACCACCTTCGTCGACGAGGTGGTGCCGCGCCTGGCCCAGGACTCGGTCGGCCGTACGCTGCACGCGTGGAGCGCTGGCTGCTCGAGCGGCGAAGAGCCGTACACCCTCTCGATGTTGATGGCCGACCACCCGCTCCTGGCGGGGTGGGAGCTCGACGTGCTGGGCACGGACCTCTCGCAGAAGGCGCTCGCCACGGCGCGGCACGCCGAGTACGGGCCCTCGTCGCTGCGGGCCACCTCGGTGGAACAGAAGACGCGGTTCTTCGACGCCGCCGAGCAGGGCCGCGTCCGGGTCAAGCGCGCGTACCGTGAGAAGGTGCGCTTTGGCTGGTTGAACCTGCTCGACGCCGGCGGGGCGCGCCTGCTCCCGATGATGGACGTCATCTTCTGCCGCAACGTGCTCATCTACTTCGACACCGAGACGCGCAGGCGGGTGGTGAACCTCTTCTCGGAGCGCCTCCGCGAGGGCGGCTACCTGCTGCTCGGCCACTCCGAGAACCTGTTCAGCCTCACCACGAAGTTCGAGCTCGTGCAGCTCTCGGGCGATCTCGTGTACCGCAAGCCGCGGCTCGGGTAGCGGCTTGCGCGCGGCCCACGTCATGGTGGACTCCCGCGCATGAGCGAGTCGAAGGAAAGGCGCTGCCGCATCGTGGTGACGGGTGGGCCCGGCGGCGGCAAGACGACCGCGGCCGACCTCTTCCGCCGGGAGATGGGCACGAGCGTGGTGGTGGTGCCCGAGTCGGCGACGCTCCTTTTCCAGGGTGGCTTTCCCCGGTACGACGAGCCCGATGCGCGCATCGCCGCGCAGACGGCCATCTTCCACGTGCAGCGCAACCTCGAAGAGGTGCAGGCCGCGCGGCACGCCGGCCGCATTCTGCTGTGCGACCGGGGCACCCTCGACGGCGCCGCCTACTGGCCGGGGAGCCACGAGGCGTTCTTCCAGCACCTCGGCACCACCTATGAGGCCGAGCTGGCGCGCTACGACGGCGTCATCTTCTTCGAGACGGCGGCGGCGGGTGGCCTGTCGATCGAAGGCAACAACCCCGTGCGCATCGAAGACGCGGCGGCCGCGCTGGCCATCGATCGGAAGCTGCAGGCGCTCTGGCGGGTGCACCCGCGGTACACGTTCGTTCCGAACAACCACAGCTTTTTCAAGAAGATCAGCTTCGGGTTGTTGGCGCTCGAGTCGCTCGTCGGGCAGCTCCGCAGCGCGTCCGTGCTGCCCTGACGTCACTGCGAGGCGAACGTCTCGCGCAGGCGCAGCTTCAGCTCGAGCCCGGCCGCGTCGCGCAGCACGAACGTCTGGTCCTCGCCGTCCCACTGCGGGCGCAGATCCCACGCCTGGCCATAGGCGAGCTCCTTCGGCCAGTTCGCCAGCTCGGGGCAGGGGCCCTCGCAGGTGCCGAAGACGCCGATGGCATCGCTGTCGAACACGCTGACGTTGACGTTCTGCAGGCTGGCGAAGGGCAGGGGTGTCTGGAAGGGGAAGGTCCACGACTGGCGGAACCCGCCGCGCTCGTCGGTGCAGAAGTTCGACTGGCCCGTCGGGCTCGAGAGGTCGGCGAAGGTGAAGCAGACGAACGGGTCGGGCACGTCGGAGGCCGAGCTGTCCCAGAAGCGGCCCTGGTTGGTGGCGGGGATCGACAGGTCCTCGATGGTGATGCGCCAGCGGGTGTCGAAGCGCGGGCCGGGAATGCACGCGGGCGTGAAGGGCTGCCCGACGTCGACGCAGTTGACGACGCGGCTCGTGTCACCGCGCTGCGCGCAGGTGCCGTTGGTGCACGGCTGTCGGCAGCGCCCCAGCGCGCCTTCGGAGTTGCGCGCGAAGCAGGTGAGCCCGGTCTGGCACTGCGCGGTGTTCATGCAGCGCGCGCCGTCGACGAGGTTGCGGCATTCCTGGGGGTCGTCGGTCTGGCTGCAGTCGACGCAGCGGGCGTTGCAGGCCGAGAGCACGGCGGTCGCGAAGAAGAGCCACCACAAGCGGGCGAGTCGCATGCGCTCAATCGTAGCGCTCCACGTCGACCGAAACACGCCGGGCGTTTCGTGACATCTTCGCGCCCGTGGCCCGAACCGTCGTCGTCCTCGCCGCCCTCGCGCTGGGGGGAGCCTGTCTCAGAGCCTCCGATGGGCCCCCGCTGCGGCCCTGCATCCTCCCCGGCGTGACGCGTGAGGCGCGGTGCTTCGAGCTGACGCGCCCCGAGAACCCCGACGAGCCCAACGGGCGGCAGGTGTCGATTCACGCGGCCGTGGTGCCCGCCACCGGCATTCGGCCGCTGCGCGACGCCATCTTCGTCTTCGCTGGCGGGCCGGGGCAGTCGGCCACCGAGCTCGCCGGCAACGTGATGCCGCTCTTCGCCGGCCTCGAGGCGCGGCGAGACGTCGTCTTCGTCGATCAGCGCGGCACGGGGAAGTCGGCGCCCCTGTCGTGCCCCGACGAGACGCGCGGGAAGCGGCCCCTGCCCGAGGTGCTCGACGAGGCCGCGGGCGCCGCGCGGCTCGAGGCCTGTCGTCTGGAGTTGACCGACGCGGGCGTGGACCTGGCGCAGTACGCGACGTGGATCGCCGTGCGCGACGTCGAGGCCGTGCGGGAGCGCCTCGGCTACGGGCCCATCAACCTCTGGGGCGCCAGCTATGGCACGCGCGCGGCGCTCGAGTTCGCCCGGCAGTTTCCGGGCTCGGTGCGCACGGTGGTGATCGACGGGGTGGCGCCCGCGTCGACGCCGTTGCCGGTGGCCTTCGCCTTCGACACCGACGAGGCGCTCGCGAGCCTGTCGGCGCGCGTCGACGGAGGCCTGCGTGACGCGCTCGCGGTGGTGCTGGCGGCCGATGGAGGATCTCACCGGCTCGTCGACCCGTACTTCGGACACGACGTCGAGGTCTCGTTGAGCCGCACGCAGCGCCTGGGCCTCGTCCGTGGGCCGCTCTACTCGCCGTCACTCGCCGCGGCGCTGCCGGTCGCCATCTTCCGTGCCGCGAAGGGTGATCTGCAGCCGCTCGTGGGCCTCGGCGGTGGCTTGAGCGCTGGCCGCCTCTCGACGGGCATGCACTTCTCGGTGTTGTGCGCCGAAGACGTGCCGCGCATCTCGGACGAGCACCGCCGGGCCGTGCAGCCGACGCTCGCGGGCACGGCCGTCATCGACGAGTACGAGCGGGCCTGCCGCGCCTGGCCCCGCCGGCCCGTGCCCGAGGGCTTCTTCGCGCCGCCGACGTTCTCTGCGCCCACGCTGTTGTTGTCGGGCGGCGTCGACCCGGCCACGCCGCCCCGCCACGCCCGTGAAGCGGCCCAGCGGCTGCCGAACGCGCTGCACGTCGTCGCCCCGGCCCTGGGCCACGGCGTGAGCACCGCCGGCTGCGCGCCCCGCCTCATCACCCAGCTCTTCCTGAAGGGCTCACTCGAGGGGCTCGATGGCGGATGCCTCGACGCGCTGCCGCCGCCGACGGTCTTCACGGAGCCCCGCCCATGATTCGGGTCGAGGGCCTGACGAAGACGTTCGTGACGGGCCGCGGCGCGCAGCGCGCGGTGGTGCAGGCGGTGCGCGGGGTGTCGTTCTCGGCCCCCGACGGCGCCATCACCGCGCTGCTGGGGCCCAACGGCGCCGGGAAGACGACGACGCTGCGCATGGTGTCGACGCTGGTGAAGCCCGACGCGGGGCGGGCGACGGTGGGCGTGCACGACGTGGTGGCGAGCCCCGAGGCGGTGCGGGCTGACCTCGGCGTGCTGTCCGATGCGCGCGGGCTCTACACGCGGCTCTCGGGGCGCGAGAACATTCGGTACTACGGCGAGCTGCGCGGCCTGTCGGGAAAGCGCCTCGACGGGCGCATCGACGAGCTGGCCCACCTGCTCGAGTTCGAGCACCTGCTCGAGCGGCGCACCGAGGGCTTCTCGACCGGTGAGAAACTGAAGGTGGCGCTCGCGCGCGCGCTGGTGCACGACCCGCAGCACGTGCTGCTCGACGAGCCGACGAATGGCCTCGACGTGGTGAGCGCGCGGGCGCTGCGGCGAATGCTCTTGCGCCTCAAGCAGGCCGGGAAGTGCCTCGTCTTCTCGTCGCACGTCATGCAGGAGGTCGAGGCGTTGTGTGAGCGCGTGGTGGTGGTGGCGAAGGGGCAGACGTTGCACGAGGGCACCGTCGCCGAGCTGAAGGCCCGCACGGGGAAGGGCTCCCTCGAAGACGCCTTCGTTCACCTCGCCTTCGACGGGCAGGAGGGCACGCCGTGAGACAGCTCGTGACGGTGCTGCGGAAGGAGCTGCTCGACGGCGTGCGCGATCGCCGCGTGTGGCTCGTCGTACTGGTGACGGCGCTGGTGAGCGGGCCGCTCACGCTGCTGTTGGTGTCGAAGTTCCTCGCCGACCTCAAGTCGAAGGCCGAGGCCCGCGAGGTGCTCGTCGAGAACGCGCAGGCCGCGCCCCGGCTGGTGAACTTCTTCGAGCGGCAGGGCCGGGTGGTCGAGCCTCCTCCGCCGGACGTCAGAGCGCGCATCGAGGCGGGGCGCTTCGACGACGCGGTGCTGGTGGTGCCCGACGGCTTCGAAGACGATCTGTCCCGCGGGCGGCTCGTCGAGCTCTCGATTCTCCACGACAGCAACCGGGCGAAGAGCACGACGGCCGCGGTGACGCTCGAGCGGCTGGTGGGGGGCTTCGGGCAGGAGCTGACGCTCCAGCGGCTGCTGGTGCGCAGCATCGACCCGGCGCTCATCCGCACCGTGCGGCCCACGCTGGTGGCCCTGGGCTCGAGCCGCGGCGGCGCGACCCGGCTGTTGTTCCTCGTGCCGCTGGTGGCGCTCGTCTCGGCCGTCATCGGCGCGCTCGCCATCGCCATCGACGTCACCGCGGGTGAGCGCGAGCGTGGCTCGCTCGAGCCGCTGCTGATGAACCCGGTGAACCCCTGGGCGCTGGTGCTCGGCAAGTGGCTCGCCGTCTGTGCGGCCTCGCTGGTGACGCTGGTGGGCACGGTGGCGAGCTTCGCCGTGGCCGGGCAGGTGATTCGTGACGAGGGCCTGTCGGCGGCCTTCCAGTTCGGCGCGGCCGAGGCCGGCTACACCCTCGCGGTGCTGGGGCCGTTCTGCCTCTTCATCTCGTCGGTGCTGATGCTGGCGGCGCTCTTCGCGCGCGGGCACAAGGAGGCGCAGGCCACGACGAGCTACATCGTCTCGCTCGTGTCCATCGCGCCCAGCCTGTCGATGTTCCTCTCGCTCCAGGACGCGAGCTGGCAGCTGCTCGTGCCGGCGCTCGGGCAGAACATGGTGCTGGCCCGGGTCTTCCGCGGGAGCCCGGTGACGCTGCTCGACGTGCTGACGCCCGCGCTGGTGTGCCTCGGCCTCACGCTCGTCACGCTGCTGGCCAAGACGCGGCTCGTCGGCCGCGAGTCGATCGTCTTCGCGAAGGGCTGAGCGTTCAGCGCAGCAGGTTGACGAGCTGGTTGACGTTGACGGGCAGGTTCAGGCCACCCGACTGCAGCTGCGCGTTGAACTGCACCTGCGCGTTGCCGCCGCGGGCGATGGCCCCGGCCGCGCTGGCCGCCGAGAGGAAGTTCACCTGCAGGGGCAGGGTGACGTTCTTCACGCCCTTGCCCTCCATGCTGCCGAACGAGCCCGTCGACAGCGTGCCGATGTTGGCGCCCGCGAGCGAGACGGTTCCCGTGAGGCCGTTCACCGGCAGGGCGTAGGTGTTGCGGTTGGTGACGGCGAGGGGGAACTCGACGGTGGCGCCCGCGAAGGACACGTTGGTGATGCGCGGGTTGCCGAACTGCACCAGCGGCACCTTGGGCACTTCGAACTGGCCCTGGGTGGCGAGCGGCAGGCGAATGACGCCGATGGGGGTGTTGACCCCGAGCGCGCCCGAGGCCCGGTAGTTCGCGAAGTCCTTCGTCAAGAACGTCTCGACGACGGCGGCGAGATCCTGGAAGCGCACGTTCGCGGGGAAGTGCAGCTCCGACGAGGCGCCCGGGGCGATCTGCAGCCCCTGGGGCGGAGCGCCGGCCACCACCTGCTTGTCCTCGATGGCGAGGGCGTACTCGATGCTGGCCAGCGACAGGCCCACCTGGTTCGGGTTGTTCAGGTTCCAGATGGTGTCGAGCGTGAGGCCGCCCAGCGAGATGTCGGTGAGGCCCAGGTTCTTGAACGTCAGGGTGGGCTGCTGGAAGGCCGTGCGGAGGAACTGCGCGAGGTAGGCGCAGCCGGACGACGAGAGGGCGACGAGGGCGACGAGAGGCAGCAGGCGGCGGGACATGGGCGGCACCGGGACGAACGAGGTGCGCGCACTATTCACGACGCCCGGCCGCTGCGTCACGTCTTCTTGCCGGCGGGGTACCGGGCGCCTGGCGCGCCGCTACGGGAGGAACCCGTCGACCGACAGGTAGCGCTCGCCGGTGTCGTAGCAGAACGTCAGCACCCGGCTGCCCTTCGGCAGGTCGGCCAGCTTCTGCTTCACCGCCGCGAGCGACGCGCCCGACGAGGCGCCGATGAAGATGCCCTCTTCCTTCGCGCTCCGGCGCGCCATCTCGTACGCGTCGGTGTGCTCGACCTGAATGACGCCATCGAGGAGCTCTTTCTTGAGGTTCTTCGGAATGAAGCCGGCCCCGATGCCCTGAATGGGGTGCGGGCTCGGCGCGCCGCCCGAGATGACGGGCGACTTCGCGGGCTCGACGGCGAACACCTTGAGGCGTGGCCACTTCGGCTTGAGCACCTCGCAGCACGCGGTGATGTGCCCGCCGGTGCCGACGCCCGTGATGATGGCGTCGAGGCCCTCGGGGAAGTCGGTGAGGATCTCCTGGGCCGTGGTGCGCCGGTGCACCTCGATGTTCGCCTCGTTCTCGAACTGCTGCGGCATCCACGCGTTGGGCGTCGACTGCACCAGCTCCTGCGCGCGCGCGATGGCGCCCTTCATGCCCTTCTCGCGCGGCGTCAGGTCGAACGTCGCGCCGTAGGCCGCCATCACGCGCCGCCGCTCGAGCGACATCGACTCGGGCATCACCAGCACCAGCTTGTAGCCCTTCACCGCGCACACCATCGCCAGCCCGATGCCGGTGTTGCCGCTCGTCGGCTCGATGATGACCGAGTCGCGCTTGAGCTGGCCGGACTTCTCGGCGTCTTCGATCATCGCGAGCGCGATGCGGTCCTTGATGCTCGCGCCGGGGTTCGCCCGCTCGAGCTTCATCCACACCTCGTGGTCGGCTCCGAAGAGGCGGTTGAGGCGCACGTGCGGCGTGCGGCCGATGGTGTCGAGAATGGTGTTGGCTCGCATGGAGGACTCCGGTGCGTGAGGGGGAAAAATCAGCACATCCGTTTTAGCGGATGCCCTTCAGGGCGTCGATGCCCTTGTTGGCGAGGGCGTCGGCGCGCTCGTTCTCGGGGTGGCCGGCGTGGCCCTTCACCCAGAGCCACTCGACGTCGTGCCGCGCGGCGATGGCGTCGAGCGCCTGCCAGAGGTCGGCGTTCTTCACCGGCTCCTTCGCCTTCGTCTTCCAGCCGTTGCGCTTCCACCCGTGGATCCACGACGAGATGCCCTGCTGGACGTAGGTGGAGTCGGTGTGGACCCGCACCTTCACCGGGCGGGTGAGGGCCTCGAGCGCGCGAATGACCGCCGTCAGCTCCATGCGGTTGTTGGTGGTGTCAGGTTCGCCCCCGAACAGCTCCTTCTCGTGACTGCCGGAGCGCAGAATGGCGCCCCAACCGCCGGGGCCGGGGTTCCCCTTGCACGCGCCGTCCGTGAAGATGTCGACGATGGTCTGAGCATTCATGAGATGGTCGCCGTCCGGGCGCGCTTGTTAGCAATTGGACACACGGCACGGGAGCGCAATGGTGGAGCCGCGAGAACAGCTCGAGGACTGGCTCCGGCATGCGCCCGTCGCGGCGTTCGTCACCGACGCCGACGGGTGCGTGCTGGCCTGCAACGAGGCGTACGCGGTGCTCGTCGGCCGGTCGACGGCCGAGCTGGTCGGGCGCACCAACGCCGAGGTGTTCGGTGCCGAGCTGGCGGCACGCTACGCGAAGCGCAACGCCGAGGTGCTGGCGACGGGGCGGCCGCTCGACCTGGTCGAGTCCTTCCCGACGCCGCAGGGCGAGCGCACCTACGTCATCAACCTGTTCCCGCTCTCGCCGGGCAACCGCATCGCAGGCTCGATCCTCGACGTGACGGGGCGCTTCTCGGCGCAGCAGGCCGTCGACCGGCAGGAGCGCACGCTCAAGGCGGTGCTCGAGACGGTGAACGACGGGGTGTGGCTGGTGGGGCGCGACTGGAAGACGACGTACGCCAACCCGGCCATGGCGCGGCTGCTGGGCACCACCGTCGAAGAGCTCGTCGGGCGGGCGCCGACCGAGTTCATCCGCCAGGAGGACGTCGCGGCGGTGGAGCGGCAGAAGCGGGAGCGCGAAGAGGGCACCTCGGAGGCGCCGCGCGAGACCGCGCTGGTGCGCAAGGACGGCCGCCTGGCCTGGGCGCTCGCCTCGTCGGCGCCCCTGCGTGACGAGCAGGGCCAGTTCGACGGCGCGGTGGCGGTGCTGATGGACATCACCGCGCAGAAGGCCCGGGAGGTCGAGCGGCAACGTGAGGAAGCGCGGCGCCTCGAGGCTCGCCGGTTCGAGTCGCTCGGGGTCCTGGCCGGCGGCATCGCGCACGACTTCAACAACCTGCTCACCGGCATCCTCGGGAACCTGCACCTGCTGCGCGCCGACCTGGGCCCGTCGGCCGACGAGTCCTTCGCCACCATCGAGGAGTCCACCGCCCGCGCCGTCGCGCTCACCCGCCAGATGCTCGCCTACTCGGGCCGCGGCGCCTTCGTGATGCGCCAGGCCGATCTCTCCGAGGTGGTGAACGCCAACCTCGCGCTGGTGCGCCCCAGCCTCGACTCGCGGCACCGCCTCGAGACGTCGCTCCCACGGGGGCTCCCACGCGCCACCGTCGACGCCTCGCAGCTCGCGCAGGTGGTGGTGAACCTGGTGATGAACGCAGCCGAGGCCATCGGCGACCGCCCGGGCGTCATCACCGTGTCGACCTCGCAGCTCCAGCTCGATCGGGCCGCCCTCGAGGCCACCTACCTCTCGCCCGACCTGCCCGAGGGCGCGTACGTCGAGCTCTCGGTGCGGGACGACGGCGGCGGCGTGGCGAGCGCCGTGCAGGATCGGCTGTTCGAGCCCTTCGTCTCGACCCGTGGCCCCGGGCGCGGCCTGGGCCTGCCCGCGGTGCTGGGCGTCGTGCGGGGCCACCGCGGGGCCATTCGGGTGGTCAGTGAGCCGGGCCACGGCACCACGGTGCGGCTGTTCTTCCCGGTGAGTCAGGGTGACGTGGCGGTGGCCGTGCGCCCGCCGCTGGTGAAGTCGGCGCCGGGCCGGGTGGTGCTGGTGGTCGACGACGAGCCCCTCATGCGCTCGACGCTGCGCCGCATGCTGGCGCGTGACGGCTACCTCGTCGAAGAGGCGGCCGACGGCGTCGACGCGCTCGAGCTGCTGAAGGGCTTCGTGCCAGACCTGGTGCTGCTCGACGTGTCGATGCCCCGCCTCGACGGCGCAGCCACCTTCCTCGAGCTTCGACGGCGGGGCGCCACCATGCCGGTGGTGCTGATGAGCGGGTACTCGGAGCAGGAGGCCCTGCGCGGCGTGCTGCGTGACGACCTCGCCGGCTTCCTCCAGAAGCCGTTCTCACCCGATTCCCTGGCCCGGGCCCTGGCCGCGGCCTTCGCGCGCTGAGGCGCTCAGTTGCACTGCGAGTACTCTTTGCCGTCGGCGGTGAGAATCGGGTACCCGTTCGAGTTCTGCGTCACCTGCAGCGGCACGGGGACCAGCTGCGGAGCTTCGGGCGGGTCCGACATGTAGAGCTGCCCGCCTTTGACCGCCCACTGGCCCGTCTCTCCACCGGCGCCGACGGCGTGGGCCGATGTGCCCGCGTAGTCGTTGCGCCCGTAGATTTCAGATTCCTTGTTGCTCGACCAGGTGCCGTTCGCGGCGAAGACGATGCGCTCGGTGTAGGTGTTGCCGCTCGCGTACTTGAGCCAGCACCAGGCGCTCGACATGAGCAGGCGGCTCAGCTGGTCGTTCCCCGCGGGGGCCGCGCCCTGACCGCGCGGCGCCACCGCCGGAGCTGGCCCCCCGCCGCGCTGCTGTTGTTGCTGCTGCTGCTGCAGGTATCGCTGTGCTTCGGCCATCGCCTCGGCCTCGGCGTCGCCGCCCTGCTTCTCCATCGCCTTCGCGAGCTTGCCCGCCTTCTGCACGGTGACGCCCTTGCCCGCGCGGGTCAGCTGGAGCGGTACGCCCGCCATCGTGAGCGTCAGGGTGTCACCGGCGACGGTGTAGGGCACCTTGTCGACGCCCTCTTCGTCGTCGGCGATGACGAGCTGGCCGCCTTCGACGTTCCACTTCACCTTGCCATCTTCCATCACCCCACTGCCGTTGGCGTTCAGGGTGAGGAAGGGCTGGCCAGCGAGCAGCCAGGTGCCGACGAGCTTCGGGTCGGTCTTTCCCGCGGCGAGCGCGAGGAGGAGGAAGGCGAGACGCACGGTGAAACCCCCGGGTTCGAAGCGCCGCGGTCCTCGCGGCGTCGCCCCATGAGACCGCGGATCGGCGCCGCACGCCAGCGGCCGGTGTCGGCCGGGTGAGGCCGCGGTAGAACGGCCCCGTGTCGCTCGTCGTGCATCACCTTTGTCATCACTGTGGAGCCGCGCGGGAAGGAACGGGCTCGGCCGGGTGGGTTCGGTGTCAGCACTGCGGCGCTCTCATCGGCTTCGACTTCCAGGCGTACCTGTCGTCGCCCCGCTACGCGGCCTTCTTGCGCGAAGCGGCGTCGCCAGCGGTGCTGACGCGCTGGTCGACGTTCGAAGCGCACCGCGTCGCGGCGATCGGCCGTGCGAGCGCGGGCCTCGCTGACATGGAGGCTGCCGTCGAGGTCCTCTTCGAGCTGACGCCCGTGGTGGCTCCTGACGAAGTGGCGACCGACCCGGCGTACCGCGCGGCGTGGCGCCGGTTCCTCGCGTTCTTCATGCTGCAGCAGGCGATCGACCCGGTCTTGGCGACGCTCTCGGCCGAGCTCCAGCGCGACTTTTTGGCCTTCGACTACCGCTCGCCCCTGCCGCACCTCGAGCGCGCCGTGGTGAACCTCGAGCGCCAGTACGAGCGCCTGGCCGGGCTGTCGCCGCCCGACGATCCCGACGGGCTTCCCCGGCCGCTGCGAGCCCGGGTGGCGCTGTCGCAGTTCCTCTCAGCGTACCTGCACCTGCTGTCGGTCGACGACCAGCGCCTCGTGCTCGAGCGCCTCTACGGGCGCGACGCCATCACCCAGCGTCATGAGGGGCAGGGGGCGCGCGACGTCCTCGGCCTGCACCTCGACTGGCACTGCCCGGCGTGCGGGCTGCACTCGCTCCAGGTCCGCATGGTGACCGAGTACACGTGCCCCGGCTGCATGTTCCGCAAGCCGGTGGCGTCGCAGGAGGCCGCCTTGCCAGCGCTCAGCCTCGACTGTGGCCGGTGCGGGGCGCCGATTCGGCTCGAGCGCGGCGAGCGCGAGCGCGCCTGCGCCCATTGCCAGGTGTGGGTGCGCCGGCTCGATCGGACCGGTGACGTCGAGCGTGACTTCTCGAACGAGGTGAAGGCCCGGGTGGCGCAGCAGCACGGGTTGACGCTCGAGGTGCTGCCCCGCGACGGGCAGGCCGGGCTCCCCGTGACGCCGCAGACGCGCCGCTCGCTCCAGCTCGTGGGTTTGACGCGCGTCGCGGCCTGGTACGGCTCGATGGTGCCTGCGCGCCGGGTGCGGGCCTGCATCGAAGCGACGCTCGGCCCCGTGACGGCGCGTGTGCTCGAGGAGCTCGAGGTGGCGGCCGTGGCCGAGGGGAACGAGCGCGCCGTGCCGGTGTTGCGCGAAGCGTGTCGCTCGTAGCCGGGCGCGAGGCGAGAAACGCCGCGTCGGCTGGAGGGCGGTGAGGCCACGAGTCGTGGCATCGTGTGGGCGTCCACGAGCACGGAGGCCGAATGCTGCTGGTATCGGAGCTCATGTCGAATGACGTCCTCACCATCACCGCCGATGCGCCGTTGCAGAAGGCCGAGGCCGAGATGCGGCTCGGGCGCATTCGTCATCTCCCGGTCGTCGATGGCAAGGGGCGGCTGAGCGGCCTGCTGTCGATCTCCGATCTGGCGAAGGCGCTCGCGAAGACGCCGGGAAAGCAGGTCGTCGACGTCATGTCGGTGCGCGTGGTGTCGGTGCGCGACGACGTGCCCGCGGCCGACGCGGCGCGACTCATGCGGCAGAAGAAGATCGGCAGCCTGCCGGTGCTCGATGCCCGGGGGCGGCTGGTCGGCCTGCTCACCGAGACCGACTTCCTCGAGGTGGCCGAGCGCGCGCTGGCGGGCAAGCCGCTGCGCCGCCCGTAGCTGGTGGGAGGGCGCTGGCGCGCGCGCACTGGAGACGGTCCTTCGGCCGCGAGCGACGTGTCGCCGACGGGCCTGGGTGATGGTTCGTGCGAAGGAAGCGCGGCGGGCGGAACGGAACGGTTCGGCGAGGGCGTCGGGCAGCGGTACGCTCGAAGCATGACGACCGCCCTGCCTGCGTGCCCCTCGACCCTCGCTGACGCCGGGGGCGCTCCCCGCTACGGCACCTGGGAAGGTGGCCTCGACGTCGTTCGGTTCGCCGACCTGAAGGGCGCCTACGCGCCGGGGCCGATCGAGCAGGTGACGACGCACAAGAAGTGGTTCTACGGCTTCGTCGCGACGCCCCAGGTGGCCACCTTCTTCGCCGTCGTCGACGTGGCCTACGCGTCGAACGCCTTCGCGATGGCGGTCGACCTCTCGACCGACGAGGTGCTGTGCGACGCGAGCTTCATGGGGCCACCCCGGCCGCTCACGCGCGTGTCGGATCACCCGGGCCCGGGGCTCGACGTCCGCTTCGTTCACCCCGGCGGGCAGCTCTCGGCGCGCCGCCCCTTCGGCGACGAGCGGTACCACGTGCAGACGCGCATCGGGTTTCCCCGGCCCGTCGGTGGGCGCAGGCTCGAGGCGAGCTGGAGCCTGCTCGCCGCCGGTGCCGCGCCGCCGCTCACCGTCATCGCTCCCGTCGAGGGCGGCATCGTCAACGTCACCCAGAAGTGGGCGGCGCTCCTCGGCTTCGGCCAGCTGCGCGCGGGAGGCAAGACGTTCAGCCTCGACGGCGGCGTCGGTGGAATGGACTCGACCTTCGGCCTGCTTGCCCGGCGAACTGCATGGCGGTGGGCCTTCGTCTGTGGCCGGCTCGACGACGGAACGCCGCTCGGCATCAACCTCGTCGAGGGCTTCAACGAGGCGCGCGACGACGTGAACGAGAACGCCGTCTGGCTGGGCCGCCAGCTGGTTCCCGTCGGGCGCGCGCGCTTCACCTGGAGCAAGCACGATCTGCTCGATCGCTGGCACGTGCGCACCGTCGACGGTGCCCTCGAGCTCGAGTTCAGGCCCATCGCCGTGCACCGCGAGGCGCGCGACCTGGGCCTGGTGGTGAGCCGCTTCGCCCAGCCCGTCGGCCGGTGGAGCGGCGTCTTCCGCCACCAGGGCCGCGAGTACCGCCTCGAGGGCCTCCCCGGAGTCGCCGAGGACCAAGACGTCACCTGGTGACGCGTCGACGTGATGTGCTGACGCCGAGGCCCCGCGCCAGCGTGGTTTCGGGGTACCGTTGGCGCATGGCTCCGCTGGATCAGATGACGGAAGTGCTCCACGCCGAGGTGGCGCGGTTTCCCCGCGCGAAGCTGGCGGTGGTGAAGGGCCCCGACAAGGGCGTCGAGGTGCTGCTCGAGGGGCAGACGGTGGTGGTGGGCAGCGACGAGTCGTGCCAGCTCCGGCTGTCGGACCCCTCGGTCTCGCGGCGCCACGTCGAGCTGTCGGGTGGCCCGGGCGGCTACCGGCTCCGCGACCTGCGCAGCACCAACGGCGTCTTCATCGAAGGCGTGCAGGTGCTCGACGCCCGCCTGTCCGACAAGACGCGCTTCACCGTCGGCCGCAACGAGCTGCGCTTCGAGCCCGAGCGCAGCGAGGTGCAGTGGCCACTCTCGGTGCACGAGCGCTTCGGCGAGGTGCTGGGGAAGAGCCTCGTCATGCGGCGGGTCTTCGCCCTGCTCGAGCGCGCCTCGGCGACCGAGAGCCCCATCGTCCTCGAGGGAGAAGCGGGCACCGGCAAGGAGGTGCTGGCGCGGGCCATTCACGAGCGCAGCCCGCGGCGCGAAGGGCCCTTCGTCGTCGTCGACCTCGGCGCCTCGAACGAGGCCCTCATGGAGTCCGATCTCTTCGGCCACGACGTCTCGTCGGCGCGCCCCGTGGCCAGGCCCGGCGCCATCGAAGAGGCCGAAGGGGGCACGCTGTACCTCGACGAGGTGACCGAGCTGCCCAACGCGCTCCAGGCGCGGCTGCTGCGCGCGCTCGAGACGAAGGAGTTCAAGCGGCCCGGGCAGGGCGGCGTCGCGAAGGTGGACGTGCGCGTGGTGGCCTCGACGCAGAAGGACCTCGACGTCGAGGTGAAGGCAGGCCGCTTCCGCGAAGACCTCTCGTTCCGCCTCTCGGTGTTCCGCGTACGCGTGCCGCCGCTGCGCGAGCGCCCCGACGACATTCCACAGCTCGTGCGGCACTTCGAGGCGAAGGCGCGGGCCGGAACGGCGCTGTCGGACGAGACGGTCGAGATGCTGACGCGCCATGACTGGCCGGGGAACGTGCGTGAGCTGCGCAGCGTGCTCGAGCGCCTGGCCGCCTTCCCCGACCTCGGTGCCGGTGCCATCGCCCGCGCGCTGGGCAAGTCGCTGGACACGGGAGAAGAGAACAGCGGCGCGAAGCTGCGCAACGAGATGTCGCAGCAGCTCCTCTCGTTGCCGTACCACGAGGCGAAGGACCGGGTGCTCGAGAGCTTCGAGAAGACGTACCTGCTCGAGCACCTCAAGGCCGCCAACGGCGTGGTGACGCGCGCCGCCCAGCGGGCCGGGCTCCCCAGGCAGTCGGTGCACCGCATGCTGCGCCGGCTGGGCATCAACACCAGCGACGAGTGACGCGCTGGCGTCGAGGCGACTCCGGGCGCGCCCGTCATCGCGAGGGAGTCCCGTCTTCGTCGGTGCGAGGCGTGCGAGCCGTCAGCCAGGGAGGCGGGGGAACACCTCGCGGCCCGGCATGAAGACGGTGTCAGCCAACCGGTGCTCCCGGCCGTCGCGTCGGAGGCGAAGCGAGCGCTTCATCACGAAG
>JALOQF010000012.1 GCA_025459425.1 Myxococcaceae bacterium
TTCGACCGGGAGCGACACCATGCGGCTGTTCTTCGAAGAAGGTGGAATCGTCATGTGGCCAACCGCGGCCTTTGGACTGGTCCTCATCGCGACGTCGATTCTCGGGCTCCGCGGTCAGGACCGGCTGCGGCGGCCCCTCGTCTTCGGGCTGTTGACCCTGACGAGCGGCGCGCTGGGCACGGTGATGGGCCTCATCAACACCATGCGTTGGGTGATGAAGGCACCCGCGACCGAGCAGCTCGTCGGCGGAGCGACAGGCATCGCCGAGTCCCTCAACAACCTGGTGCTGGCGTTCCTGCTCGTCCTGCTGGCGTTGCTCGTCTCGGCCATCGGCGTGCTGCGGCGGCCGGAGCCCGTCTCGGCCCGCTAGAGTCGAGGGCCACGGCTCCATGTTCTCGCGCTCCGACGAGTCGCTGTACCAGCGGTGGATCGACGGCGACCTCGCCGCCTTCGACGCCCTCTACACGCGCTACGAGGCGCCGCTGTATGGCTTCCTCCGGCGACAGCTCGGGAACGACGCCGAGGCCGAGGACGCGCTCCACGAGACGTTCCTCGCGCTCCTCAAGGACCACGCACGAGGCCGCCGCGCGCAGACGTTCAAGGCGTGGCTCTTCGAGGTCGCCCGGCACCTCGTGCTCAACCGGTCGAGGACCTCGCAGCGGGCAGCGCGGGCGCACGAAGGCGTCGTGCACCTCGTCGAGCTCGAGCCGGCCCGCGCGGCCCCCGACGAGCTGCTCCAGCACCGGCAGGCCTCCGAAGCCGTCACCGCCGCCGTCCAGAAGCTGCCCGCGCCCCTCGCCGAGCTGTTCCACCTTCGCGCCCAGGGGCTCTCGTATGACGAGCTGGCGTCGGTGCTGGGGGTGCCGCTGGGCACGGTCAAGTCGCGGCTGCACGAGCTGGTGAAACGTCTGCATCAGGAGGTCTCGTCATGACGTGTGATGAAGCGCGCGCCGAGCTCATCGGCTTCCAGCTGGCCGTCCTCGACGATCCGCGGCGCGGCGAGCTCGAGCGGCACCTCACGGCCTGCCCGGCGTGCGTCGCCGAGCTCCTCTCGCTCAAGCGCGACGTCGAGCGCCCCGCGCCACCGCCTGCGTCGCTCCGCGCGTCGGTGCGGCAGGCCGTGGCGCGTGAAATGGGCCTCGTCGCCCGCCCGCCGCCGTGGTGGGAGCGGCCGCTCGCCTTCGGGCTCGGCCTCGCCGCGGTGGTGGTGGCCCTCACCACCGTGCAGCTGGTCGCGACGGGTCAGCCGCGCGCGCCCGTGGGCCTCGGCCGCGGCGGCGCGCCGTGAGGTGGTGCGCAGCGGTGGCAATCTGGTAGGCGACGGCGCAATGCCCACCGCCCTCCCCCGTGGCGTCCTCGTCGCCTTCGAAGGCATCGACGGCTCCGGCAAGTCGACCCAGGCCACGCTGCTCGCCGACTGGGCCACCCAGCGCGGCCTCGACGTCGTGCGCACGCGCGAGCCCACCAATGGCCCCTGGGGCCAGAAGGTGCGTGAGTCGAAGGTGAGCGGCCGGCTCTCACCCGAAGAAGAGCTCCAGTGCTTCCTCGAGGACCGCAAGGAGCACGTCGCGACCCTCATCGCGCCGGCGCTCGCCCGCGGCGCCATCGTCATCATCGACCGGTACTACTACTCGACGGCCGCGTACCAGGGCGCGCGCGGGCACGACCCCAAGGCCCTGCTCGCCCAGAACCGTGCCTTCGCGCCGAAGCCCGACGTCGTGTTCCTGATGGACGTCGACCCGCGCGCGGGCGTCGACCGCATTCACGCGCGTGGCGGTGGCGTCGACGCGTTCGAGACGCTGCCGGCCCTGACACGCGCGCGAGAGATCTTCCTCTCGCTCGACGAGCCCCACATCATCACCCTCGACGCGAAGAAGGAGCCGCAGGCCCTTCACGCCTCGGTGCTCTTCCACCTGCTGCGCGGGCCGCTGAAGGACTCGGCGCGACAGCTGGGCCTCGACGAGCTGCCCGACGACCCGTCACTTCGACTTCGTTGACGACGTCGTGAAGGGCTCGTCGCGCAGCGGAAAGCGCCGCGCGTCGGGCAGATCGTAGTGCCACCACTCCATCGGGTTGATGGTGAAGCCCGCGCCGGTCATCGCGGCTTTGAGGCGCTCCCGGTTCGCCCGCGCCTCGTCGGTGCCGCCGTCGAAGCCGTGGTGGGCCGCCGGGCCGAAGAAGTCGTAGGGCGACGGCATCGGCACCGCACCGCCGTCGAGCGTCACCAGCGAGAGATCGACCGCGCCGCCCCGGTTGTGGTTCGAGCCTTTCTTCGGGTCGGCGACGTAGCCGGGCTTCGGCAGCACCTTCCACAGCTCCCACTGCACGGCGTGGGGCCGGTAGCAGTCGTAGAGCTTCAGGCGGTACCCCTGGGCCCGCAGCGTCGCCGCCGCCACCTCGAGCCGCCTCAGCGATGGCTCGAGCAACAGACAGCGCGCGTCGGGCGGGTAGACGGCCTTGCCCATGAAGTTGTCGGCCGTCGCGTAGCGCAGGTCGACGACGGCGTCGGGAATGCGCTCCACCACCGCGAGGAGCGGAGGCCCGCCGATTCCGGCATCGGGGCTCGCCGCGAGCAGGACGAGCAGCAACGACGTCACGTCACGTACCTCGTCGGATCCGCCACACCCGCGTCCTCGAAGCCCTTCTTGCGCAACAGGCAGCTGTCGCAGCGCCCACACGCGCGCCCATCGGGAGTCGGGTCGTAGCAGCTGTGGGTCAGCGCGTAGTCCACGCCCGCCGCCACGCCCGCGCGAATGATGTCGGCCTTCGTCAGCCCCGACAACGGCGCGTGCACCGTGAAGCGCGCGCCCTCGACGCCAGCCTTCGTCGCCAGGTTGGCCAGCGCCTCGAAGGCACGAATGAACTCCGGCCGGCAGTCGGGGTACCCCGAGTAGTCGACGGCGTTGACGCCGATGTAGAGGTCGGTCGCGCCCACCACCTCGGCGAGCCCGAGCGCCAGCCCGAGGAAGACGGTGTTGCGGGCCGGCACGTACGTCACCGGAATCTCGGCCTTCACCTGCGAGACGTCGTCGTGCTTGGGCACCGCGATGTCGTCGGTGAGCGCCGAGCCGCCGATGGCGCGCAGATCGAGCGTGACGGTGCGGTGATCGACGACGCCCATCGCCTTCGCCACGGCGCGTGCCCGCTCGAGCTCGACGACGTGCCGCTGGCCATACGCGATGGAGAGACACACCGGCTCGAAGCCGTCTCGCCGGGCCAGCGCGAGGCACGTCGTCGAGTCGAGCCCTCCTGAGAGCAGCACCACGGCCTTCTTCGTCATCGGCGTTCTCCCGCCAGCGTGTAGCGCACCGTACAGTCGGCACAGGCCGGGTCGCACCCGGACTCCGGGGAGGCCGGCTCGACGAGCGACACGTGGAACGACACCTCACCGCAGGCGTAGAGCGCGTCGAAGCCCTGGTCACCCGGCCCCGGGCCCGTGATGCCACGCTCGGGGCGCGGAACCCCGCCGTCGAGTGGCGAGGGCGGGCACCGTCGCCCGACGGCCTCGGCCTGCGAGAGGCTCAACAGCGCGAAGGTGATTCGCTCGGTGACGACGGTGGGAGGACACGCCCGGCACGAGGGGAACAGCCGCCGCGCAGACGCCACGCTGTCGAGCACCTGGCCGTCCCACCCGGCGTCCCGCGGGTAGCCGCCGCCGAGGGTGAGCCACGCCTGGCCCGAGGGTGGGTCTCGCGTGATGACCGCTTCGAAGCGGAAGGGGCCCTGCTGCGCGTCAGCGAGCTCGCAGGCGAGGCCTCCGTCGGGCCTCAGCTCGCCCAGCCCGCCGTCTGGCAACCCGAGGAGCGGCTCGGCGGCCATCGCCCACGTGCCCAGTCGCTCGGTGCCCGGCGGCGGTGGGAGCGCCGGGCAGCCCGCGAACAGCACCAGGAGCGACGCCAACGGAAGACGCATCACCCGGCCGTGAGCCGCTCGAGCGCGGCGTGGGCCACGGCCCGGAAGGCGTCGCTGTCCTTCAGGAGCGTGGCGACGTCGACGGCGCGCACGTCTCCACCGCGCACCCGCTCGTCGAGGAAGGCCACCACGCGCCCCAGCGCGAGCGACGAGGGCACCGCGCGGAACGCCGTGGCGCAGGCTTCGGCGAAGTGCGGAACCTCGCCGGGCTCGGCCAGCGCCTGTCCATCCCCGCCGAGCGCTGCCGCGACCGCCAGCAACGCCGACACCTCGGTGGGCCCGAAGACGGCCAGCGCGCCGGCCCCCAACACCAGCCGGCGCTCGTCGGCGAACCAGGCTTCGACGCCACCCGCCGGGTCGAGGAGCACGGTGAGTGACTCGAGGCCCAGCGAGCGGCCCGCCTCGCTCAACACCTGCCACAGGCGCGGCATCGAGGCCTCGCTCACGGGCACCGTCGCCGCGGGCGGAGTGAGCGCCGTCGGGTGCGGGCTGCGCACCACCGGCGAGACCGACACCATCGGCGCGGGGCCCGGAGTCCCCGTCAGCACCGCGCCGAACCCGTCGGCGAGGCGCGCGTCGGCTTCACGGCCGAGGTGGCCCAACGCCTCGGCCAGCAACGTCCACCCATCGGCGTCGGCGACGGCACCTTCCAGCAGCTTCGGCCACGTCCTGACGGCCAACGCGGCCCCCTGGCTCGTGTTCGACAACCGCTCGGCCAGCCGCCGGCGAGTGGACGGACTCAGCGCCCCCTCGTCGAGCAGCCGGCTGCCCAGACGTACGGCGAAGGGCACCAGCTCGACCTCGAGGTAGCCGAGCAGCACGGCCTCGAGCTCCTGGGGAGTCGTGGCCAGCCGCTCGCGCAGGGGCAGCGCCTCGCCCTTGAGGCCCAGACGCTCGAGCAGGGCCGCGCGTCGGCCCAGGCGCTCCGGCGTCTCTTCCAGGCCAGCGAGAATGCGGGCGGCGTCCTTCAGCCGACCCAACGACTCATAGGCGTCGGCGAGCTGCGGGCGCACCGACGTGATGGCTTCTTCGCCTGCCACCCCCACCAGCCGCTCGACCATCGGCACGAAGCGCTCGGCGTCGCCCTGGAGCAGGTCGACGAGCTCACGCACGGCCGCCACCTGCGAGACGTCGTCGGCCAGTGCCCGCTCGAAGGCGAGCCGCGCGGCAGGCGCATCGCCGAGGCGGTGGCGCAGCAGCTCACCCCGCTCGACGTGGAGCGCGGCCCGCGCCTTCGGGTCTTCTTCGAGTGACGCGAGCTGGGCGAGCGCAGCGACGGCGTCGGCCCAGCGCTGGTGCGTGAGGCGCAGCGACGCCACCTCGCGCAGCGCCACCCGCCGGCGCTCGGGCACCAGCTCCGCCAGCGTGACGAGGAGCCGCTCCCTACGCTCGACGTCCACCTGCGCGGCGAACTCGAGGAGCCGGGCCACCGCGCGAGGGGCGCGGGCGTCGAGGGCCTCGTCGAAGGCCCCCGCGAGCCGCCCGGTGCGCACGAGCGCCGCCAGGGCCTCGGCCGAATCGCGGGTGACGAAGAGCCGTCGCCAGAGGGGCTCGGCCAGCTCGAGGGCGCCTTGACGTTCCGCGAGGGTGGCGAAGCGCAGCGTGGCCGTCTCGTCGGCGCCCTCGAGCAGCACCGCGGCGCGCGCATCGCGAACGTCGGCCTCGGCGAGGGCCCACCGCGCCTCGCGTGCCTCGGCTCCGGCGTCTGCACGCAGCGCGAGCTCGAGCGCCCCGGCCGCATCACCCGACGCCAGGGCCGCCGAGAAGCCGACCGCCACCGCGCGCGCCGGCGCACCGAGGGCGAGGAAGCGCTCGGCCGCCTGCGACGGAGCCAGGAACCCGGGGGCTTCACGGAGGAGTCGCTCGAGCGTCTCGAGGGCCTTCCGCGGGTCGGCAGCGCGACTCGAGGCATCGACGGCCTCGAGGAGGAGCGGCGCCCGTGCTCCCGGCTCGCTGACGTCGGCCTGTTGAACGAGCGCCACCGCGAGCGCCTCGTGCCGGTCGGCCTGACGGAGGACGTCCACCAGCAGCCGCCACGCCTCCAGCGACGGACGTTCGGCGAGCGCCTCGCGGAGTACGGCCTCGGCCCGGCCAGGCACCTTCGCCTTCACCAGCGAGCGCGCCGCCTCGACGAGCCGCTCGCTGCGCTCGCCCGCAGGCACCAACTGGGCGCGGGCCAGCTGCAGCTCTGCGAGGGCGAGGTCGTCACCGCGCATCGTCGCCAGCCGGGTCAACCCCTCGAGCGCCTGGGCGTACCCGGCGGCCGACGGGCCACCCGTCTGCAGGCCCGTCAGCACCCGCGCGGCCCCCTCGACGTCCCCTCGGCCCTCGAGCACCGCCGCCAGCTCGAGCGAGAAGCCAGCCCTCGTCGTCTCGTCGACGGGGCCGGCCACCAGCGCCGTGAGGTGTGCGGTGACGGCCCCGGTGTCGCCGCGGCGACGCGCATCGTCGAGCAGCAGCCGAAGCACCTCGACGTTCGAGGGGTCGAGCCGCGCGGCCTCTTCCTTCAGCTCGAGCGCCCGGGCCGGCTCTCCCAGGTCGCGCTCGGCCAGCTCGGCCGCTGCGAGGAGCGCGGTCGCCGCGCGCGAGCCGCCCACCGCGCGCGCGAAGCGCTCGTGCAGCCCCAGCACGTCACCGAGTCGCCCCCGTGCACGGTAGGCCCGCACGCCGGCCTCGTAGAGGGCCACGTCGGCCGGGTGCGCCGGAAGGAGTGCGTCGAGCGCCTCGATGCCGTCTTCCGGAGCGTCTTGCAGCGCCAGCGCGCGTCGGTAGAGCGCTTCGGCGTCGGGGCCCTCGGCGCGCCGGGCGAGCCGCAGCACCGTGCGGTACCGGCCCGACGAGTCGGCGAGCCGCCCGTAGGCCTCTTCGAGCGACGAGAGCGCATCGCGGCCGCGGGGCCCCTCGGGGTCGAGCGCGAAGGCCGCTTCGAAGGCGTCGACGGCGTCGCGGAAGGCCTGGGCCTCGAGCGCGGCTTGCCCGAGTCGGAGCCACAACTTCAACCGGAGCGCCCCGGCGAGCCCCTCGCCGCCCTGCTGCACGAGGCGGCGGTCGTACGGCTGAGCGGCGCGCGCGCCTCCGCCCTGGGCCGCCAGCTCGCCCCGGCGCTCGAGCGCCTCGAGGTCGTCGGGAATGAGCGCGAGGTAGTCGTCCCACGCGGCTGCGGCGAGCAACGTCTCGCGGGCCGACTCGAGCGTCTCGGCGCGCTGCTTGAGCAGCAGCGAGGCCTCTCCCGGCACGGCGCGGGCGCGGGCCGACAGCAGCTCGGCGCGACGGCGTGGGTCATCGGCGGCCTGGGCGAGGAGCGACTGGAACGCCTCGTGGTTCTGCGGCGCCGCCTCGAAGGCCTGCGCTTCGCAGACCTGCGCGCGCTCGGTGGCTCCGGCGCGCCGGAAGGCGGCGGCGGCTTCGAGCCAGCGCGCGGCCGCGACGTCACCGTGCTCGCGCTCGGCGCGCCGGCTCGAGAGCTGCGCGAGGGCCTGCTCGTCGCCGCTGTCGGCGAGGAAGGCGCGGTGACGCTCGAAGGCCGGGTGGAACGGGTCGCGCTCGAGCAACAGGGCGTCGAAGTCGGCGGCGTCTTGCCTGCGGCCGAGCTCGGAGAGCTGGTCGGCCACCTTCGCGGTGAGCGAGTCGTCGTCCGGGCTCGAGGCGCGGGCAGCGAGCAGCGCTGCGGCTGCCTCGTGTGGGCGACCCGCGCGGTCCTTGTACAGCGCTGCGGCCTTGAGGAGCTGTTCGGCGCGCCGGGCCCCGTTCTGCTCACGCGCCGCGGCCTCTTCGTAGAACGCGGCGACGTCGGCCACGCGGTCCTGGCGCTCGTACAGCGCCAACAGCATCGCCTCGGCTTCGGCGTCCGCCGGCAGCAGCGAGAGCGCCTGCTTCAAGGCAGCCTCGGCCTGGTCGGGCGCGAGCATCGGGGCAGCGGCGACGTCGGCGGGCGTCCCCATCGCAGCGAGGCCCAGGTGGAGCCTGGCGAGCGTGACGAAGGCGCGGCCCTTCTCGCGGGGCTCGAGGCCAGACAGCGTGCGCTCGAGCCAGTCGATCTCTGCGTTGCGATCGCCCCGGCGGCGGGCGAGGTCGATGGCCATCTGCGCGAAGGCAGGGCGCGGTGACAGGCCCCATGCGCGCTCGAGCGACCCGGTGGCGCCTTCGAGGTCGAGCCGGGCGTCGCGCAACAGCTCCGCGCGGTGCAGCAGCGCCGTGGCGGCCTCCTCGGAGCGCCCCTCGTCTTCACACACGTCGGCGATGGCCGACAACGACCGGAGGGCGTCGTCGGTGCGACCGAGCCCTTCGGCGAGCCGCGCTTCTTCGCTCCACGCGGCCAGGGCTTCGTCGACGTTTCCGGCGGTGAGCTCGAGCTGGGCAATCTCGACGAGCTCGCCCATCAGCTCGGCGGGGCGGTTGGCCTCGCGCAGCATGCGGGCCGCCTCGCGCCTCACCGAAAGCGGCGTCTCGTGACGTTCGGCGGCGCGCTGGAACAGGCGGAGCGCCAGCTCGAGGTCGCCGAAGGCGGTGTGGGCTTCACGGGCCAGCCCGACGAAGCGCTCGGCCGTACGGGCGCTCGCCGACAGCTGCTCGAGGTGTCTGGCCCGCAGCTCGAGCGAGGCGCGGCGCTCTCCGCGGGCGCTGAAGAGGGCGGCGAGACGCTCGACGGCCTGGGTGAGGAGCGGGCGCTCCTGCACCAGCTTGCGCAGCGTCGCCTCGGCGACCGACTGGTCTCCCAGCTGCTCGGCGAGGTCGGCCAGGCGCAACAGCACCCGCTCGGCCTCGTCGGGCCGGTCGTCGAACGACGTGGCGGCCGCCAGCGCCTCGTGGAGGGGCAGCGCCTCCTTGAGGGCGCCCTTCAGGTAGAGCGCGTCGGCGAGGGCCTCGAGGTCGTCGCCCCGGGCCGGTACCAGCTGATGGGCGCGGCGCAGGAGCCGGAGCGTCCCGTCGTCGTCACCCGCCGAGCGGGCCAGCGTGGCGGCGTGGCGCAGCATGGAGGCCGCGTCGGCCGGCGCCGAGGCTTCGGCGGCCGCCTCGAAGAGCGTCACGGCCTCGGAGAGCTGGCCCTGCTGCTCGAGCAGCGCCGCGAGCCGGCGGCGCGCGCCCACGTCCTGCGCGTCGAGTGACACGAGCCGCCGGAGCGCCGCTTCAGCGGGGCCGGGCAGCGCGAGCTTGTCGAGGTACAGCGACGCCAGCTCGGCGAAGAGGGGCGCGGCCTTCGCGCGGGGCGTCTGGGCGGCTTCGGCGGCGATGAGCTCGGCCAGCCCTTCCCAGTCTGACAGCGCGCGCAGCGTCCGCTTGAGGCCCTCGTTCGCCGCCGGGTGCCTGGGCGCGAGCGCCAGCGCTGCCTCGAAGGCCGCGGCAGCCTCTTCCGTCGCGCCCCGGCTCTCGAGCAGCACCGCCCGCTCGAGCAGCGCCTCGACGCGCTTCTGCACCGGGCCCTGCTTCGCCGCCTCGAGGAGCGCCTCCTCGGCGCGCCGGGGCGACGCGACGCGGGCGGCCTGCGCCAGCCCGTACCAGGCCTCGAACCGCTCCGAGGCACCGAGCGGCAGGGTGACGAGCAGCTCGAAGGCCTCGAGCGCGCGAGAAGGGTCTCCCGCCGCAGCGCGCCCCCTGGCCAGCGCGCCGACCCGGCTCGCCGCGGTGGCGAGGGCCTCGACGTCCTTCGGGGCGGCGCGCAGCACGAGACGCCAGGCTCCGAGCTCGGCGGCCTCGTCGAACGACTGCCGCGCGAGCTCGGCGAGCTGCAGAAGCAGCGGCAAGGGGCGGGTCGACGTCTGCGCGGCGTCGAGCAGGTCGGCCCGCGCCGAGACGAGGTTGCCCGTGACGCGGTGGAGCTCGGCGCGGCGGGCGAGGAGCTCGGCGCGCGCATCGCCCTGCGCGGTGAGGACGAGCCGCCCGAGCAGGTCCAGCCGCTCTCCGGCCGTGGTGTCGTCGACGGGGACGAGCGTGAGCAGCTTGCTCGCCGCCCACTCGTCGTCGGGCACGTCGACGAGGATGCTGCGCAGCACGTCCATCGCGGCGCCGGTGCGGCCGAGGGTGAGCGCCCCTTCCGCGTACTCCCGTCGCGCCGAGGTGCGGCCAGAGCCCTCGAGCCTGGGCCAGAGCTCGCCGAGCAGGTCGACGAGGGGCTCGAGCGCGCCGGCGCGGCGGTGCAGCTTCACCAGCTCGAGCTGGGCGTCCAGGTCTTCTGGCCGCTGCGCCACGTACTTCGCGAGCAGCCGGCGGGCGGCGTCGCTCTGGCCCGACTTGAGCGCGGCAAAGGCGGCGCGGCGGGTGAGCGACACGCGATCGAGCGACAGCGCGTTGACGTCGGCGTCGTTCTCGTCGGCCGACAGCACCACCTCGAGGTCGGCCATGGCCTCGCGGGGGTTCGTGGTCTCGGCCAGCTCGGCCCGACGCAGCCGCCCGGGCACGAACGACGGGTCGAGCTCGAGGGCCTGGGCGAGGAGCGGCGCCTCGCGGGGCGTCTCGCGCACCAGCGTCGCGGCCTTGAAGAGGAACCGGGCGCCTTCCCGCGGCTCCTTCGCGAGCTGCGCGCGCCGGGCGAAGAGCCGCGAGGCCTCGACGGTGCCTCCGCGCTCGAGCTCGAGCTTCGCCATCGCCTCGAGCACCTCGCGCGCGCTGTCACCGGTGGGCGAGGCGTCGAGCGCGGCGGTGAGGCGCAGCATGGCGCCCGAGGTGTCGCCCGTGCCGAGCTGGGTCTGCGCCGCCTTGAAGAAGAGCGGCGCGGCGTCATGGGCGCGGCCGGCCTGGAGCAGCGCCTGCGCGCGAGAGGCCCAGAGGTCGGTCAGCTCGCGGGTGAGGCGGGCCTCGACGTAGAGCGCTTCGAGGCGGCCGGCGAGCTCGTCGTCGAGCCGCCGCAACGGGAAGGCGAGCGCGTAGTTCTCGCGCGCTGCGTCCTTGTCGCCCAGCAGCTCGCAGGCGCGGCCCAGGCGCGCGCGCACCTCGGCCAGCTTCTCGGGCGGCGCGTGCTTCGGGAGCAGCGCGAGCGTGTCCTCCAGCGCGCGGCGGGCGTTGGGGGCACGCTCCAGCCGCAGACACAACGTCGCCAGCTCGAGGAGCGCGTTCGGGTCGGGGTGGAGGCGCGCGGCCTTCTCGAGCGCGACGAGGGCCTCTCCAGCGCGGCCAAGGCGCACGTCGAGGACCTGGCCGAGTTCCCGCAACGCCGCCGCAGCGAGTCTCTTGTCGCCCGCAGCTTCTGCCACGCGCGCGCGTTGCTCGAGCGCCCAGGCGAGGCCGGCCATGTCGCTGCGACGACGCTCGAGCGCAGCGAGTTCGCCCAACACCGGAAGGTCGTCGGCCTCGACCCGCAGGACTTCACGGTACGCATGGACGGCGAGGTCGAGATCGAACGCGAGGTCGCGCGCCGCGACGGCGAGGCGGCGGTAGTACCGCACGCGCTCCTTCGGCTCGGGGGTGAGCTCGGCGAGCGCGCGCAGGGCACGGCAGAGCTGGCCACCGTCGCGCCGGCTCTCGGCGAGCGCCAGCATGCCCTCGAGCGCGAGGCGGTTCTTCGGGTCGGCCTCGAGCGCCTGGGACAAGAGCCGCTCGGCGCGCTCCGGTTGGCCCAGTCGACCGCGGTACAGCTCTCCAGCCTCGGCCCACAGCGCGGCACGACGGAGCGGATCGTCGATGACCGCCGCAGCCTTCTCGCACGCATCGGCCAGCTCGACCGACTTCCCGGCTGCGCGGAAGTACGGCAGCAGCTCGTCGAGGGCGAGCGCGTCGGTCGGGTCGAGCGCGAGCGCGGCTTCGAGGTGATCTCTCGCGCGCGCGGGCTCGCCCAGCTTCGACTTGAGCAACCGCGCGAGCGCGTGGTGCGACTGGTGCGCGGCCTGCCGGAGCGCCGGCGCCGCGGGCGACGGACCGGCGAGCTCGATGGCCTGCTGGTAGCCCGACACGGCCTCCTGCACCTTGCCCAGAGACTCGCTCACCCGGGCGGCGAGGTAGAGCGGCTCGGCGTCGCCGGGCAGGAGCGAGGCGGCCTCGCGGTACCGCAGGAGCGCGTTCTCGGGTTGTTTGAGCCCCGACTCCCACACCCGCCCGGCGAGCAGGTTGGCGCGGCCGATGCGGTCGACCTCGTGGCGGCCGAGCGCCACTTCGCGCAGCCGATCGAGCGCCTTGATGGCCCGCAGGTGTTCACCAGAGCGATGACACAGCTCTCCGAGCTGCATGAGGGCTTCGGGATGATCGGGCGCCAGCCGCAGCGCCGCCTCACAGTGCAGCCGCGCGCCGGCGATGTCGTCTTCCGTCTCGGCGCAGAGGCGCGCGAGCTGAACGTGCGCGTCGGCGGCCTCGGCGGGCTCTCTGGCGAGCGCGGCGAGGCGTCGGTACGCGCGAATGGCGCCGGCGCGATCCTTCGCCTGGTCCGACGCGCGAGCGAGGGCCTTGAGCGAAGGAAGGTGGTCGGGCTTGAGGCCCAACATCTCGTGCAGGGCGCGCACCGCCATCTGCGGCGCCGCGTCACGAGACGAGCGCGCCGCGGCCTCGGCGGCGAAGAAGGCGCCCGCCTCTTCCTGGTGCTTGCGGGAGTGGTTGCAGAGGGCGAGGTACCGCTCCGAGGCGCGCGCGAACTCACCCCGCTTCTCGCGCACGACGGCCTCGGCCCACAGCGCCGTGGCGGAGCGCTCCCGACGGCGGGCGAGCGAGGCGGCGATGTCGAGGGCGAGCTCGTGCGCCTGCGGGTCGGCCACCAGCAGGGTCAACAGCCGCTCGACCGCGAACGGATGGGCCTCGGTCGCGTCTCCGAGGCGAAGGTAGGCCTGCCGGGCCTCGGCGAGCTGGCCCTGGGCGACGAGCTCTTCGGCGTCGGCGAAGGCCCGTGCACCCTCGAGCGTGAGCAGCAGCTCTTCGTCGAACGCCGCGGGCGGAGGCAGGCCTCCCGACGAGAAGCGCAGCCGCAGGCCCTTCGACGACACCACCGCCTCGGACAGCCGGGCCTGGTCGAGCGTCGGCATCTTGTAGCCGCGGCCGACGGCGGCCTGCTCGACGAGTGGGGGCAGCAGCTTCGAGGTGAAGCCGTTCGCGCCGCGGCGCTCGACCTCTGGCAACAAGGACAACGCCTTGATGGCCTCGGCCACCAACGCTGGCACGCGCGCGGCCGCGGTGGTGCTGAAGGCGTAGAAGCGAACGTCGTAGAAGTAGACGGCGAGCTGATCGCCGTCGCCGTCGAAGGCCACCTTGAAGGTGAGCGGCGAGCGCTCGGGTCCACGGAGCCGCGCCTGCACCTCGAGCGAGCCGGGGCGGAAGTGCAGCCGCACGTCGTCGAGGTCGGGCAGCTTCGAGGCGACGGCCTGCACCGCGCGCTGAATGACGTCGGCCGAGACGGACAGCTCGAGCAGGCCGAAGTCGAGCTTCTTCTTCTGGTACTTCGCCGCGCCGCCAGTGACGTTGAGGGGAAAGGTGACGTCGGGAATCGACAACGCGAAGTCGACGATCTCGACGCCAGGGGCGAGCGTCAGCGCCGGAAAGCCCACGAAGGCGCGTCGATCGAGGAGCCGCAGCTCGGGGCCGGGCACGCGCGCGTTCGTCGAGGTGGAGTCTCTTTCAGCCATGCTGGTGGCGCCGCAAGCGGGCGTGTCACCGTACCATCGGGACCGTAAGCGCGGAATTTTTCGCGGGTTTCAGAATGTGAGAACGAGAGTGGAGTCCACGCGCGCACGGGGGGGTCGTCGGGCCAAATCCGCGACCTGACTTGAATCGCCGCTGGCACATCGACTGCTCGACTGGGCTGCCATCACTCGCAGTCCAATCGGGGTTCACAATGCGGATCAACGGTCGTGGTGGCGTGGCGGTTCGGGCGGTGGCGATGGAGTCCGTGGAGACGGTGGCAGCGCGGGGGCGGGTGCCGGCGCCCCGGCGATCGCCTCCGAATCGGGTGGACGTGTTCGAAGCGACGACGCGCGACGTGCCGACGGCGAAGGCGGGCACGGTGCAGCAGCAGCGACAGGCGCTGGTGACGTCGGACCTCGGCGTCAAGCAGGGCACGACGAACGCCTGCGGGCCGCTGGCGCTGTGGCTGGCGTTGGGGCAGTTCGGTCGCGCGACCCAGGACTGGCAGCAGCTCGACGCAGAGCTTCGCCCGTGGAGCCTCGGCACCTCACCCGGCGTGCTGCTCGATGGTGCGCGCGAGCGGGGCCTGCAGGCGCAGCTCTACAACCACGGCACCTTCGACGATCTCGAGCGCGAGACGCGGCTGGGCCGGGGCGTGCTGGTGATGGTGGACGTCGGTGGCTACGACCGGCCGAACGGCGACATGCTGCCGGGCGACCCGAACGACTTCGAGACGCACTGGATGCGGGTGACGCGCGCGTGGCGCGACTCGCTGGGCCGGCGGTGGGTCGAGTACGAGAACCCGTGGGGCACGCGCGAGGTGCTGCGGTACGAGGCGTTCGAGCGGCTGTGGAGCAACCAGCGGCTGGGGGGCCTGCCGACCGGGTACGACCGCGCGTACGTGCTCATCGATCGCCCGAAGGCGCGGCCGCTGCCGACGACGACGGCCGACGACGTGCTGGCGGTGCGCTCGGTGACGGACGGCGCGCAGACGTTCGTGCGCGGTGTCGATGGGCTGCTGCGAGGGAAGGTGGTCGACGGCGTGGGCCGGGTGGTCGGCGGCGGAATCACGGCGCTGTTCGGAGCGGCAGGGGCGGCGCTGGCGCTGCCGAGCGAGTGGCTGAAGCGCGCGGGCGGAGCGTTGCTCGACCTCTCGAACGAGGCGTTCCAGGCGGGAGGCGCGGCGGTGGTGGGCGCCGTGGTCGCGGGCGCGGCGGGCCTCGTCGCGACGGGCGTCGGCACCATCGTGAACTCGGTGGGCAACGCCATCGGCTTCGTGGGGCAGGCCGTGTCGGCGATGGTGCAGGGCGCGCTCGGGGCGCTTGGCCGGCTGTTCACGTGAGGGGCGCCATGGGAACGAACGAGACGAACGGCGCGCTCGAACGGGCGGTGCAAGAAGTCCGCGCGTTGGTGGAGCTGATCGAGACACGGCAGCAGTTGCTCGAGGCGGATCTGCGGCGACACCTGGTCGAGCTGCAGCAGCAGCAGGAGGGGCGAACCCTGGTGGTGCGGGTGTCGCGGCTCACCGCGGCGTTCGGTCAACTCGAGGAGCGCGTGACGGCGATCGAAGAGGTCCTTCGGAGCTTGCAGCGGGTCGCCAGAACCGTGCGTCAACGGAGACGACCGTCCTGAACGGAGAGCGCCCACAGGAAAGCGCACGTCGAGGGAATCACCATCGGCCAAGGGCGTAGGGAAGAACCGACCCATGGCGCTCGACGACTTCATCTTCGCGGCGGCCATCGGTGCGCTCCTCATTTCGACCATCGTCCTGGTCGTTGGCCTCTTTCGGAGAAAGGAGCCCGCCGCCGTGCTCCTCCGGCGGTGGCTCTCCTTCATCGCCGACCTCTTCTGGGGCTCGGGCTGAACTCACTTCAACGAAGGCCTCTTTCCACGCGCCGCCGCCTCCACCCACCGCAGCACCGGCGCCACCTTTCGCAGGTGGTCCACCGCCCACCGCACGAACTCCGGCGACTCGATGAGGTCCTGGCCCGGCGTGGGAAAGCTGTACGCGAAGCCGGTGTGCCGGAGCAGCTCACCGCGCGGGTGCTCCTTCGGCCAGGGCTTCGGCACGCGCTTGAGCTGCTTCTGCGACGCGACCTCGAAGCCTTGCGCCACGTGTTTCGCCACCGCCTTCGCGAACGGCGCCCCCAGCGCGTCGTCGGCCACCGCGCGGCGGAAGCGCTTGAGCACCGGGGGCTCCATCATCCACCGGCCGCAGGCGACGAACGGCGCCGGGCCGAGCTCGAAGTACAGGCCCACCCGCTCCATCATGCCGCCGGGGTACAGCGGCACCACCGCGCTCGCGTGCGTCTTGTACGGCGACTTGTCCTTCGAGAAGCGCGTGTCGCGGTAGATGCGAAACACCTTCGGCGTCGTGCGCTTCACGTCGGGAAAGAGCGTCGCCACCGGCCCTTTGAGCGCCTCGACGAACGCGTGCATCGGCGTTTCCCACAGCGCCTCGTAGTCGGCCTTGTGCGCCTTGAACCACTCGCGGTCCTGCCGCAGCGCGAGCGCGCGGAAGAAGTCCACCCCGCCCTTCGGAAAACCCTGAAACCGCGTCGTCGCCTTCGCCATGCGCTGCACCATGCTGTCCCCGTGCGCGTTTTGCGAGCGTGAGTGACTGCTGCTTTCGCGGTACAGCCGCGCTCCCGATGAAGACGCTCACCGAGTACCTCTGGTTCGAGACCCAGAAGAAGAAGGAGCTCGTGCGGGTCACCGACACCGTCGCGCAGCTCGTGAAGAAAGCCGGCATCAAGGAAGGCTTCGCGCTCGTGTCAGCGATGCACATCACCGCCGGCGTCTTCGTCAACGACAACGAGCCCGGCCTCTGGGAAGACATCTGGACCTGGCTCGAGGGCCTCGCGCCCGAGAAGCCCGACTACCAGCACCACGCCACCGGCGAGGACAACGGCGACGCGCACCTCAAGTCGCTCCTCATTCACCACCAGGTGCTGGTGCCCGTCACGAAGGGGCAGCTCGACCTCGGGCCGTGGCAGCAGATCTTCTACGCCGAGTTCGACGGCCAGCGGCGCAAGCGCGTCATCGTGAAGGTGATGGGAGAGTGACATGAGCGAGACGGTCGAGCCCCTCGACGGGCGCCTCTTCGGCGACGGCCAACCCTGCTTCGGCTGCAGCCCCACGCACCCGCACGGCTTCCACCTCGCCTACCGCCGGGAAGGCGACGAGGTGGTGACGACGTTCCTCCCCGGCGCGCTGCACCAGGGGCCCGTCGGCATCATGCACGGCGGGCTCGTCTCGACGCTCGCCGACGAGAGCGCCGCGTGGGCCGTCATCGCCGCCACCGGCAAGTTCGGCTTCACCACCTCGTTCACCGCGAAGCTGCACCAGGCCGTGCGAATCGGCGTCGAGGTCGAGGCGCGCGCGAAGGTGACGAGCGCGAGCAGCCGCATCGTGAAGTCCACCGTCGTCATTCGCCAGGCGGGCCGCGACTGCTTCACCGGCGACTTCGTCTTCGTGCTGCTCGACAAGGCGGGCGCCGAGAAGCTGATGGGCGGCCCGATTCCCGCCGCGTGGGAGCGCTTCTGCCGCTGAAGGAGTTGTCGCCGAGCGGCGCGGGGCTAGTGTGCCGGTCCGTGCGATTCTTCGTGCTGTTCCTCGGGCTGGCGCTGGCCGGCTCGGCCCGGGCCGACAACACCGCCGACGAGGCCGACGTCGCGTTCTCGCGCGGCGTGCAGGCGTACACGAAGCGCGACTACGAGACGGCGCTGTCGAACTACTTCCTGTCGTACCGCCTCGTCCCCAACCGCAACGTGCTGTTCAACATCGCGCGCTGCTACGAGGCCCTCGACCGGCCCGACGAGGCGTACCGCTACTGGCACGACCTCTTCGTCGACCCCACCCTGCCCGCCGACGACCGCAAGGACGTGAAGGCCGCGCTCGCGCGCCTCGGTCCCCAGGTGGCGCTGGTGACGGTGACGGCCACCGGCGGCGAAGGAGAGGTCTTCATCGACCGCGAAGACCTCGGCAGCCGCGGCAGGACGCCACAGACGGTGGCGGTGAAGCCCGGCGCCCACACCGTGCTGGTGCGCGCCAGTGGGTTTCGGCCAGCGCAGGCGAAGGTGACGGCCGTGCGCGGCAAGGACGCGAAGGTGTCGGTCGAGCTCGTGCCCGTCGTCGGCACCGTCGAGCTCACTGGCACGCCCGCGGGCGCTGAAGTGCGCGAGACGGCCGACGGCCCGGTGCTGGGCGTGCTGCCAACGAAGCTCTCGGCCTCGCCCGGCCAGCACCTCTACCTCGTGCAGGCGCCGGGCTTTCTGCCGCAGCAGGTGCTCGTCGACGTCAAGGCCGACGGCACGGCGACCGCGAGCGTCGCGTTGCCCGAGAAGCCGAAGCCCACCGGCAAGGTGATCGTCACCGCCAACCGCGACGCGGCGCTCGTGCGCGTCGACGGCAAGGACTCGGGCTTCACCCCGGTGGTGCTGACGCTCACCGAAGGGCGCCACCAGCTCGAGGTGACGAGCACCGACGTCGCGCCGCTGGTGCAGACGCTCGACGTGGTGGCCGACCAGGAGCAGCGCGTCGTCGCCGACCTGCGCTACGCGCCTCCGAAGGTGACGGCGGCGAGCAAGCAGCTGCTCTCGGTCGACCAGGCGCCGGCGTCCATCACCGTCGTGACGCGCGAAGAGATTCAGGCCTTCGGGTACCAGACGCTGCCCGAGGCCCTGCGCGCGGTGCGTGGCCTCTTCTTCACCGACGACCGCATCTACACGTACATCGGCATTCGCGGGTTCGCGCCCCCGGGCGACCTCAACACGCGCATTCTCATTCTGTACGACGGGCACCCCATCAACGACGTGTGGGCCGGTCAGGGCTTCTCGGCGCGCGACCTCGACGTCGACTTGAACGAGATCGACCGCATCGAGGTGGTGCGCGGCCCGGCCTCGCTGCTCTTCGGCACCGGCGCCTTCTTCGGCGTCATCAACGTGGTGCCCCGCAACCGCATCGGCCAGGACAAGGTGGTCGAGGGCGTCGTCGGCGCGGGCGGGCCCGGGGGCGTGAAGGCGCGCGCGACCGGCAGCCTGGGCAACGACGAGGCCTCGGTGCTGCTCTCGGCCGCCGGCTACACCGCGACGGGCGCCGAGCTGACCGACCTCGGCGCTGCCGGACTCGTGCGGGGGCTCGACGACGAGCGGGCCATCGGCGCCACCGCGCGCGCGAAGTGGAAGGGCTTCACCCTGTCGTCGAAGTGGAACCAGCGCCGCAAGCAGGTGCCCACGGGCCCACTCGGGTCGACCCTCGGCGTGCCCGGCACCGTGTACACCGACGCCCGGGGCTTCGCGGAGCTTCGCTTCGACCACTCGTTCTCGCGCGTCTCGCTCTTCGCGCGCGCCGCGTACGACGGCTCGAGGTACCGGGGCTACTACGCCTCGCTCGACGGCAACGGCGACCGCTTTCGCACCACCGACACCGGCAGCGGCGACTGGGGCGTCATCGAGGCGCGCGCCGGCATCTTTCTCTTCGAGGGCAACCGGCTCACCGTCGGCGTCGAGGGCCAGGGCCAGTTCGTCTCGCAGCAGCCGGTCGACCAGGCGCTCGACCGGGTGACGCGCTTCCTCGTGTCGGGAACGCTCCTCGACGAGTGGCAGCTGTTCAACAACCGGCTGTTCATTCAGGCCGGCCTCCGCGTCGACAAGTACAACGACATCGCCGAGTTCGCGCTCTCGCCGCGCGCCGCCGTGGTGGCGCGGTTCTACGAAGCGGGCCTCACCAAGTTCGTCGCCGGCCGCGCCTTCCGGGCGCCCACCATCTACGAGCTGTACTTCAACGACGGCGCGGCGACCCAGGTGGCCCCGCTGCCGGGCACGCTGACGCCCGAGTACATCACCACCTTCGAGCTCGAACACGCGCACAACCTCACGCCCGAGCTGCGCGCGTCGGTCGGCGGCTACTTCAACCTCATCGACCGACTCGTCGTGCTTGACGAAGAGACGGCCGACGTGCCCCGCTGCGGCATGGGCACCGCGCAGTGCTTCGTGTACCGGAACAAGACGCGAGGCCTCACCGCGCTCGGCGCCGAGGCGCAGCTGCGCTGGCAGCCCGGCCGCTTCACGCTCGTCGAGGGCACGTATTCCTTCGTCGTACTGGGCGGACCCGGGGTGGCCGACGCGCCCTCGTACCCGACGCACCTCGCCTCGGCGCGCGCGATGATTCCGCTGAAAGAGGGCCTCGTGCGGCTCTCGGGGCAGGCCACCTACCAGTCGGGCCGTGTCGACCAGAACACGGGCGCCACCATCGGAGAGGCGCTCCTGCTCAACACGGGCCTGTCGGGTGAGTACGGCCCCGTGCGCTACTTCGCTGGCGTCAACAACCTGCTCGACACGCGGGTGCTGCTGCCCGTCATCAGCGAGGCGGGCTCAGGGCAGATTCCGCAGTACGGGCGCACGTTCTGGCTCGAGCTCGCGACGCGGTTCTGAGTTCGGCGGCGCGCCCCTTCGAGCCGGCGCGTCGGCTGCTCGCCGGCCTCCTGCCTCGCCGTTTTCCCGCCACGCGGGAGCGCCGTGTCTTTCGCTCCTCGAGCTTGCGAAGCATGCGCCCCAATCGCCAGCGGTTCGTGCGACGGACCGCGACGACGCCCGAGAGGACGTGCGCCCAGAAGGCTCAGCCGCCCGCCGAGGTGTACCGCGACAGGCTCGCGAGCCACACCAGCCGCGCGGCGAGCGCGAACAGCAGCGCTCCTCCGACGCTCGCCAGCAGCGTCAGCGGCGGCAACCGCCCCAGCAGCGCCTCGGCGGGGAACGTCGTCATCACCACCAGGGGAATCACGAAGGTGAAGACGAAGCGGAAGCCCCCGCGGAACACCGAGGCCGGCCAGCGCGCGGCGTCGAAGATGCTGGTGAAGAGCGAGCTCAGGTTGTCGACCTTCACCGCGAAGAAGCTGACGCTCACGATGAGGAGCCACAACGAATAGAGCATCAGCGTCGAGACGGCGAGCAGGAGCAGCGCCTCGGCCACGCCCAGCAACGACGGCCCGTGACCGAGCTTCGAGAAGCCGAGCCCGAACACCACCGACGCGTGCACCAGGCCGGCCACGCGCCAGGGTTGGAAGCGCGACGTCGACACCAGCAACTGCGAGTCGTGCGGTTTGAGCAGCACGAAGTCGAGCGTGCCCTTGCGAACGTGGTCGAGCACCGAGGTGAGCGAGGGCGAGATGGCGCCGTCGATGACGGCCTGCAGCGTGATGAAGCAGCCCACCACCAGGAGCGTCTCGCCGAACGTCCACCCGGGCACGCCCGCCTTCGAGGGGCCGCCGTACACCACGAAGAGCGGCAGCACCGCGGCCACCGTCCAGAACGAGCCGATGACGAGGTCGAGCACGAAGTCGAGGCGGTACTGGGCCGCCAGCATCACCGACGCCCTCAGCTGCACCAGGAAGAGCTCGAGCGCGCGCCGCATGCCGTCACTCCGACCGCGCCCGGGCCGCACGAGCGCCGCTCGCGCGTCGACAAGGCCGGCACCGTGCGCACCCGTTCACCATGACGCCACGAGATAGCGTGTCGTCGCGCATGACGCGACCCCAGCACGCACGCCCCTCGCCTGACGCCTGCCTGCTCAGGGGTGGACGCGGCAGATGCCCATGTCGGGGTTCGAGATGCCGAAGTTGCCGATGCCGTAGATGCGCTCCTGGGCGTCGAAGACGAGGTCGCTCACCACCGCACCGCCGCCGAAGTTGTTCTCGAAGCTCGCCGTACCGCCGACCCCGAAGAAGACGTCGGGGACACCGTTCGGGGTGAGCCGGCCGATGTGGGCGAACTGCGAGCTGTGGCCGCCGTAGAGCAGCAGGCCCGACGGCAGCTCCCTCACGACGAAGGCGATGTCGTTTCGGCTGGCCCGGTCGAACGTCGCCACGCCGCCGGTGCCGAAGCTCGTGACGAGCGCGCCGCTCAAGGTGCGCCGCACGAAGAGAAAGTCGTTGCCGCTGCTGGCCGTCGACCTGACGCCGGCCGCGACGAGCTCGTTGTTGGCCGTGAGCGTGATGGCGTTGAAGCGGTCGTTGAGGCCAGCGCCGTGGTCGACCACCAGCATGCCTCCGGGGCCGAACGACGTGTCGGGAACGCCCGCGCTGTTGAGCTTGAGCAGCATCGAGTCAGGTCCGGAGACACCCGCCAGGACGATGTCTCCGAACGGCGTCAGCGTGACGGAGAGCGGCATGTCTTCGACCGTCGGTGTGCCCGCGAGGAAGTGGCCCGCCGTCGCGAAGGTGGTGTCGACCGCGCCCGACGGCAACAGCCGCGTCACGAAGATGTCGGCGTCGGCGAAGCGCCCGACGTTCCCCACGAGAATCATGCGGCCATCGGGCATCAGGGCCATGTCCTTCGTGAACTCCTGGCGGTTCGCGACGTCGATGGTCACCTGCCCGCGGAAGCCGCCGTCGGGCAGCGAGGCGCCCCACGTGGTGTCGAGCCGGCCGTTGGGCGTCACCTTCGCGACGGACATGTCGACCGTCACGTTCCGCACCAGGCCGCCGATGAGGTAGCTCCCGTCGGAGAGCCGGAAGATGCGGCGTGCGTTCTCTTCCTGCGCCTGGGCCTGCACCCCGGCGATGCCGTTGATGCGCAGCTCGCCATTTCCGTTGGGACCGAAGGTGTTGTCGAACCCGCCGTTGGGGTTGATCTTGTTGACCGTCCACTCTTCGTCGAACTGAATGTTCTGCTCGCGGCCGACCGCCACGATGGTGCCATCGGGGTTCATCACGCCGGCCAACCACTCGTTGTGCCAGCCGGTCGGCGCGTAGCGCATGAAGCCGTTCCCGTTGAAGCTGGTGTCGAGCGTGCCCGACTTGATGCAGTTCACCGCCACGTTGGTCACGTTCGCCGACGCCGTGCCCGAGCCGTTCGCGACCGAGCAGCGCGCGCCCTGCGGCTGCGTCTGCACGGCCACCGAATAGGCCGTCGCGCGCTGCGAGAAGGTGAAGCTGCCGTTGCTCGAGAGCGCCCGCGTCTCGCCCGTCGAGCCCTGGACCAGGGTGACGCCGTCGCCCGCGGGGAGGTTCGCCAGCGTGCCGCCGATGAAGAAGCCCATCTCGCACGTCACCGACACCGACGTGACGTTCTGGCTCGCCGTCCCGCTGCCGTTCATCACGGTGCAGAAGCCGCCGACCGGTTGGGCCGTGATGGCCACCGAGTAGGGCCCGGGCGTCAGCGTGGTGAAGGTGAAGGGTCCGTTCCCGAGCACGAGCGGCTCGCTGCCGAGCGGACTGCTCAACGAGAGCGTCACGAAGGCCGACGCCAGCCCGCTCACCGAGCCGCCGATGCTGTAGAGCTCCTGACACGTCACCTGCACGTTCGAGACGTCGCCCGCGAGGGTGCCGCTCCCGTTCGTCACCGTGCACCGCACGTTGGGGGGCTCGCTGACGACGGCGACGACGTAGGGCCCGCCGGGCCGCCGGCCGAACGAGAACGTCCCGTTCGCCGTCACCGTGACGCGGGCGCTCGAGATTTCGTCGACGAGCTCGAGCGACCCGAAGGGCAGGCCCGCAACGACGCCGCCGAGCGCGAAGGTGGGCTGACAGGTCAGCACGAGGTTGGTGACATCGGCCGTCGCGACGCCGGTGCCGTTCGAGAGGACGCAGAGGGCCGTCGCCGGCTGCTGGTCGATGCCAATCTGGTACGGGCCCGAGATGCGGCTCGAGAGCGTGAAGCCGCCGTTGGCGCTCACGGTCGTCGTCCCGCCGCTGCGCCCAGACGACAGCACCACCGACTCACCGGCCGGCAGGCCGCTGGCGCTGCCCGAGATGCGGAAGCCCGCGACGCACGTCACCTGCACCGACGTCACCGGCCCGGTCGCCGTTCCAGCGCCGTTCGACACCGAACATTCTCCACCTGCGGGCTGCGTGGCGACCTCGACGAGGAACGCCCCCGTCACGCGGGCCGCGAACGAGAAGGTGCCGTCGGCCGAGAGGGTGAGCGCGTCGCCTCCGTTGTTCGTCAGGATGACCGACGAGCCCGCCGGCAGGCCCGTGAGCGCGCCACCGATGGCGAAGAGCCGCTGGCAGGAGATGCGCACGTCACTCACGTCTTCGGTCGCGACGCCCGTGCCCCGGGCCACGGTGCACAGCGCGTTGGCAGGCTGCTGGGTGATGGTCACCTCGAACGCACCGGGCACGCGCCGGGGGAAGGTGAAGCCGCCATTGACCGAGAGGGTGAGCTCGTCGGCGCCGTTGTTGCGAATTCGCAACTGCTCGCCCGACGGGAGGCCCGACAACGAGCCCGAGATGGCGAAGGTGGTGACGCAGCGGTTCGCCACGCAGGCCGACGAGCCACAGTCCGCGTCGGCGTCGCAGGCGCGCCCCACCGAGCAGCGGCCACAGCTCGGACCGCCACAGTCGACGTCGGTCTCCTGGGCGTCGAGCACCCCGTTCTCGCAGGTCGAGCCCACGCACACCCTCGAGGTCTCGTGACAGAGCGTCGACGCGCAGTCCGCGCCGGTGTTGCACGAGCGGGCCAGGGCGCAGCGGGCGGTGCACGCCCCGCCGCAGTCGACGTCCGACTCGGAGCCGCTCCGGCGGCCGTCGGTGCACCCATCGGCGACCGGCCGCATCGAGGCGTTGTCGTCGACGATGACGCCGGTGAGGGTCCCTCCATCGACGCCCGGCTCCGGTGGCATCACGCTCAGGGTCGAACTCCCGCTCGCGGTGAACGTCACCTCGCCGGACGACGAGGCGCCCGTCATCGGGTCGGTCGTGGTGACGGCGACGGTGACCTCGGCGCCGCTCGAGCCGGCGGTCGCCACCGACACGCTGCCCGAGGCGGGGTCGATGCCCGTCTCGACGCGGCTCGAGCCGCCCGCGATGCTCGCCGACACCTCGACGGTCTTCCCACTCGTCGTCTTGATGGCGGTGTCGAGCGCCATCGAGCTGCGGGTGGCGTTGTCGACGGCGAAGCGCGTGCCGCCCGAGACGACGGCCAGCGTGTCGGTGCCGGTCGAACGCGACGAGAGGCCATCGACGGCCACGACGAAGCCGTCACCGAACGCCGTGACGCCCGACCGCTGGGTCGACTCTTCGTTCGCCTCGCGCGACACGCTCACCGAGAAAGCGCCCGTCACCGCCGGGTTGGTGATGATGAAGCCGGGCGGGTCGCTCTCGAGGCCCGTGAAGGTCGGAGACACCTGCCCACCTTCGCCAGTGACGGGCTTGCCGCCCGAGACGCCGGTGACGGCGCCGCTCTGCTCGTCCTTGACGGTCACCTCGGCGGGGCCGCTGGTGACGACCTCGACGCCCTGGCGCGGCTGACAGAAGCGACACGGCAGCACACCGACGCGGTTCCGCACCGGCGCGAAGTAGAGCGGGTTGCCGTTCGACTCGTCTCCGAAGAAGAGCGTCGACTTCTCGGCCGGGTTACGCGACGCCTCGTACTCCCAGCGGTTGCGCTTCGTGTCGATGGTCAAGACGCGCGCCTCGGACGGCACGTTGTTGTCGTAGACCGACAGCAGATAGACGCCGTCGTCGTCGCCCTTCGTATAGCCGATGGGGGTCAAGGCGTGCCCACCCACCACCTTCGAACCTTCCATCTTCACGATGCCGAGCCGGTAGTGCTCCGACGGGTCCTTCAGGGCCGTGGCGAGGAAGGGCATCACGCTCTTCGCGTCGAAGGTCTGCGAACGCTCGCCCACGACCTCGGGCACCATCTGCGTCGAGAACCAATAGGCGATCTCCTTCTGCAGCGCGGTGTTGCCCCGCAACTTGAGGAGCCGGGCCTCGGGGGCGCCGAAGTCGCGCGGTGACAAGTCGCCCTTGTGGAAGAGCGGCGCCAGCACCGCGAAGCCCTCGCAGCGGCCGGCCTTCATGGCCTCGTTGGCGCGCTTCATCCACTGGCGGGCGGCGGGGCTCAGCACGCACGCCGTCCCCGAGCCGACACACACGTTCTCGCGGCCGAACATGCGCTGCACGCCGTCGGCGTCGAGCCTCGAGTCACTGAACCCCTTCGCGAAGTTCTCGAACGCGAGGGCGTCGCGCGACATCGAGAACTCGCTCTGCACCGAGTCGGGCACCGGCGGCGCGCAGGCGAGAGGTCCGACGAGGCACACGAGGCCAATCAGCTTCGGGAGCGACGAAGTCATGACGAGTGATTCCTGATGAGCGGTTGAGACGACACGGCGTTGAGAGACGACGCGGAGCGACGACGGAGCCAGAGCACGAGCGCGAGCGGGAAGAGCCCGGCGGCGTGCTGGCAGCCGCGCGGGGCGAGCGGCTCCTGCTCGGGGACCGGGGGAAGGCGCCTCACCTCGGGCGGCGTCGCGACACAGCGGGCCCCTTCGCCGGTCTCGGCGCAGCGGCGCCCCTCGTCGGCACAGTGCTCGGTGCGAACGACGTCGTCCTGGCACCAACGGGCGACCTCGCCGTCACACCGGCCGCGCTCGTCGACTTCGCCGTCGCAGGGGCGCGGCCGGCACACGGCCCCCGCGGGGCTCGAGCCACACCGCTGTCCGAGGACATCGCACCGGGTGGCACGCAGCCAGCCTCGCAGGCACGTCGTCGCCGTCTCACCGGAGCACGAGCTGGCCCCCTCGGCCTGGCAGGGAACGGAAGGAAGCCCGGGCGCGGGCCCGAGCGAAGCGAACCACTCGCCAAACGCCGACAGGTCGACGAGGTACGTACGGCCCTGGCAGCTCGGGTCACCCTCGCTGACGAGGCCGACGAGGCGCCCGTCGACCCGCAGGGCCGGCCCGCCCGAGTCTCCATGACACACGCCCACCGGTGGCGCCGGCGCGAGCGTCACCCGGGCCCCATCGACGCGCTCGACCTCGAAGACACCGAAGCCGAGGCCACGCCCCGTCGTCGGCGTTCCAAACCCGGCGCCCGCCACCTCGAGCGACTCCCCTGCCCTCGCGGCCTCGAGCGCGCGCGGCCAGTCGAACGGCTCGAGACGCGCGGCGGGCAGCGCGAGCCCCAGCTGCAGCACGGCGAGGTCTTCCGTCGGGTGCACCCTCGAGCCCACGACGGGCACGAGCACCGGCTCGCCGAGCGCGTCGACCGAGGTGACGTCGAAGCGCTCGACCGCCTGGCCGGGCTTCACGCAATGCGCAGCCGTGAGGAACCGTGTCGCGCCCACCCAGACTCCCGTGCAGACCTGCGAACCCTCGAACCTCAGCGTCCCCACGGCGCTCAGCCGCGTCGGGCCGAGCGTCGCCAGGACAGGTCCCGCGGCGCCGTTCAGCAGGGGCGCACGCGAAGACGACGACTCTCCACCCGGGCCCAGACACGACAACGCGCCGAGGACCGTGAGGCACCACCCGGCCTGGCGCACACCCTCGCGCCAGGCCGGTCTTCGAACGGCGGAGCTCAATCGACGCGGGTGAAGTTGACCGTCACGCCCTGCATGCCCGAGACGTCGGCAGCGGACTCGAGCGTCACCGTCACCGGCAGCGAACAGACCCTCAGCTTCGGCCCGTTGCGCAGGTCGCCGCTCCAACCACCCTCGTTCCACACCTCACGGCCGTTGGTCACGCCCGTGTCGTTCAGCGGCACCTTGTTGGCGTCGTAGATGTAGACGCGGTCGGCCCACCAGCGGACGACGCCACGCACCTCGACGTCGACGCAGCGCGCGCTCGGGTTGTTGTAGACGTACTTGTACGAGGCGAGCACGTTGTCAGGCGTGGGTCGGGGCCGGCTGTCGACGCCCTGCCGGTTGTTCGACGGGCACGTGTTCGGGTTGGCCACCGCGCACGCGAGCTTCGACGACCACTGTCCGTTCGTGCTGCTGTTGGCGCAGTAGCCGTTCGCGCACGACGTCGGCGAACGCCACGAGGCGAAGTCCGAGTCGAAGGCGTCGGCGCACATGCCCGCCTCGCCGCGCTGCTTCACCCAGCTCGGCCTGACTTCCCAGAGGTCACGCGTCGTCTGCACCGAGCTGAAGCTGGCGAGGGTGAGGTCGAACACCTTCTTCTCGGCCCTCCAGCACCTGAAGATGCAGATGCGCACCCCGACGTAGGCGACGATGCCGATGCGGCCACTCGGGCCCTTCACCGTGAGCGGCCCGGTGAAGGCGAGCTCGGTGTCGGACGCCATGAGGCAGTTCCGCTGCGCGTCGCGCTGCGTGCCCGTGACGAACGTGAGCGTGGGGAGCAGCTCGGCGCTCATGATGGTGAGGCTGCCCTCGACGCCAGCGCGCGCGAGGCCGATGGACACGCCACCGAAGGCCGTCGCACCGAGCTCGAGCCCGGGGCCCAGGTAGACCGCCCCGCCGTAGCGCGTGACGGCCCGCGTACGGTCCATGATGAACTGAGCGCCGATCTTCATGCCCGCGCTGATGCCCACCTCGGCCCGCACCATGAGGGGCACGGGGCCCGCCATGAACTGCTTCTGCCATTCCTTCGAGGTCTGGCGGCTGCGCTTCTTCGGCGGAGCCTTCGGCCGGGGGTTGCCCTTGCGGTCGCGGTCGCGCTCGAACGAGCCGACCTCGAACACGTTGCAGGCCGTCACGTTGTTCTCGGTGGTGCAGAGCGACGGCTCGAACGAGGCGTTGATGAAGTTCGTCCCGAGCACCGACACCCGCGCGCTCGCCTTCCAGGCCGTGAAGGGCTTGTCGGCCCCCCAGTCGGACTCACCCGAAGCCTCGAAGAGCTTCTGCTCCTGCTTGAGCACGTTGATGCGCATGTCGTTGGCGCCGCGTCCGTGCGAGCCGACGGTGGCGTCGGACACGCGGTTGACGCTCGAGCGGTTGTCGAACGTGTACCCCGCGCCGAACCACTCACCGCCCACGCCGCGCGACTCGTTCGTGTTGCGCAGCTCCTGCCCGTAGGGCCCGGCCTGGCCCCACGACATCGAGCCCGGGGTGCCGCCGTTGTCACGGTCGTTCTCGGTCGCGGCGGCGGCCGGCGTCGGCGCCATGAAGACGACGGGGAGCCGCGTCACGTTGTCGGCCTTGTTGTCGCGGTACTCGGGCGCCGAGGTGTCGACCCGCAGCACCAGCGTGCCCGTCAGCTCGCCCATCGCGTTGAGCCCGGGGTTCAGCGTTCCCGGCAGCGCGCGCGTGCGCTCGAGCAGCCGAATGGCGTCACGGTCGAGGTAGAGCTCGAACAGATCGTCGCGGCCCTGGTCGTTGAAGATGACCGCGCACGTCTCGCCTTCGGTCGGCTCGCCGTCGTCGGTGGCAGGCGGAATGATGGTCTTCTGGCACTGCGACTCGTACTCGGTGCGCTTGAGGAAGTCGGTGCCCTTGCGCACGAGCAGCGGGAACTTGCGGCTCGCATCGTAGCGGTAGGTGGTGGTGGCGGGGGCGGCGTCGAACGCTTCCTGGCTCGGGAAGGCGATGAGCCCCTGGTCCTTGCCCTTGACGTCGATGACGTGGCCCGGGAGCTCGAGCTCGAGCTGCGCCGAGAACGGCTGCGTCAGGCTGAGGCCCTGCGAGCTCATGCGCGCCGACAGGTTGAAGAGCGGCTCGTCGGTGCGCTCGCTGCGGTCGAGCTCGAACGCCGAGTTGTCGAGCTTCGTGTAGAGGATGCGCAGGTTCGGGCGATCGGGCTTGCCGATGATGATCGTCGACGGCGCCTTGATGAGCGCGGCCTTCGAGTAGCGCGACTTGCCCTCGGCGTCCTGCATCGACGGAGCCGCCTGGTCGACGATGAAGGTGCCATCGGCCGCCTTCTTGAGCGGCACCTCGTCGACGGCGAAGAAGAGGCCATAGAGGCCTTCCTTCAGCGAGACGGGCGCCGACACGGTGTACTCGACCGTCCGGGTCTCGCCCTTCTTGAGGTTCTCGATGACGGCCTGCCCGATGGTGGTCTCGTCGAGAATGGTGTCTTCGTCGGCTTCGGCGAGCACCTCGCGGAGCTCTTCGATGCGCTCCGCCACCGGCACCACGCCGAAACGAATGGTGACGATCTCACGGTCGCTGGCGCCGTTGTTGGTGATGTTGAAGCTCCGCGTGTCGGGCGAGCCCACGGCCAGCTGCTCGGGAACGTCGACGTTGGTGAGCGCGAACTCGCCGAGGTCGAAGTCGGCCACGATGATGTTGAAGTCGGGCGCGACGATGCACTCGTTGGTCGCCTTGTTGAGCACCGTGTTGTCACCGCAGGTGACGGCCGGCGCGCACGACCAGCTCAGCGCGACGATGGGCAGCAGGGACAGCGCGATGGTTCGAATCGGAGACATGGCGTGCTTTCGAGCGTGGGGGTTCATCGCGCACCGCCTTCCACCGCCGGCGGAATGAACGAGTAGATGGTCTTGCGAACGGTCCGGTCGGTCTCGGTGCGGAGCAGGCTCCGCAGCGCCTCGGCGTTCCCCGGCCGGGTGGCGATGGTCTCGCCCACGATTCGGGTCAACGTCAGGCGCAGCTCGGCGTCGGTGGTCTGCGCGAGCTGGGCCTTGGCCCAGGCGTCACGCGCGTCGGTGTCTTCCATGAAGAAGGCAACCCGGAGCGCCTCGCGCTTCACGGCAGGGCTCTGCTCGTCGGCATACCTCGCCGCGAAGCGCTGGAAGGCGCCAGGGCCCGTCATGCGGCGGAAGGTCGAGAAGGCCGAGACGCGCACCCGCTCGCTGGCGTGGGAGAACAGCGGTGAGACGATGGGCTCGACGAGCGCGAACGAGCCGACGTTGGCCAGCGCGTCGAGGGCGTAGACGACCTTCCGCTCGGACTGAGCGGCCTTGAGCTGCTGCGTCAACGTGCGCAGCACCTCGGCGGTGATGGCGGGGTTGCCGCGGCTCGCGTCACCCATCGCGCCGTAGGCGTTCGTCGCGATCGACTCTTCGACGATGGCCGCGTGCGGCAGCCGCTGCTTGTAGTCCCACACGGCGCGCAGCGTGGTGAGCTCGGGCCGTTCGAGATCCATCGTGGCGGTCACCGCCTTCTCCTTCACGTGCGCGGGCACGGCGGCGTCAGCGAGGGTGGCGACGAGCGCCGCCTGGGCCTCGACGTGGCCAGCCTGCGCGAGGGCCGAGAAGCCGAAGCCACACACCGTCGCGTCCTTCTCGGTGTCGGCGTAGGCCGCGAGCGCGCGCGCGATGCGCATCGACTCCTGGGGCCGCGCGCGTGCGTAGTTGCGGAGCAGCCGCAGCCCGACGACGCCGTTTTCCCGCGTGGCGCCGTCGAACACCTGCATCGCGCCTTCGAGGGTGAGCGCGTCGACCTGCTCCTTCAGGTCACGGTCGACGCCGTAGAAGTGCGCGCGCGCGACGGCGGCGTCGTCGAGGCCAGCGCGAGCCTGCGCCAGCGTCGCGGGGAGAGCCACGGGCGTCTGCGCCTCGACGCGCTCGACGCGCATGGTGCCCTTCTGGTGGCTGAGCCGCGCGTTGCCCGAGAAGGTCTCGATGTCGTCGACCGCCACCACGCGAGCGACCCCGTCGGCCGTCGGGTGGAACTCGAAGGTCGTCTCGGCCTGCCGCGCCAGCACGCGCAGGGGCATGCCGCCGTTCTCGGTCCGCAGGGCGATGCCCGACTTGGCCCGGCGAAGCACCAGGCCCGTCCCCGGCGCCGAAGGCCGCAGCTCGTAGCGACCGACGTAGCGGGCGTTCTCGGTCCGCTCGTCGACGGCCCAGGTGGCCGGGGCCGAGGCCGGGACGATCGCCTGCATGGGCTCGACGAGGCCACGAATCATCGAGGCGAAGACCTCGGGGTAATGCCGCGCGAACTCGAAGCCGGCGATCTGCCCCGTGCGCTCGACGCGGAAGAGAAAGGGAGTCTCGAGGAGCGCCTGGCGTGGGTCGACGTTGCCGTCGATGCTGAAGTCAGCCCGGCTCAACTTCCCGACGAACACCGTCTCGGTGCCCACGTCGGCCAGCTTCTTCAACGTCAGCTCGGCCGAGACGGCGTAGCGCTGGGTCATCGTGCCCGTGACGCCCTGGGCCTCGGACTGCCCCGGCGTCAGCCGCGAGGCGAGCACGGCGAGGTTGAGGTCGATGGTGCCCTTCGACTCCACCCGGTAGGTCACGCCGCGGTCGATGGTCTGCGAGGGGAATGCGCTGCGAAAGCTCTTCTCGGCGCCCGAGGGAGCGCGGGGCATCGGCTCAGCGCCGGCACTGGGCGCCGCGAAACCAGTCGAAGCGAGGTTGAGTCCGGCCAGCGCACACACCAATCGAGTCGTTTTCAGTATTCTTCGCATGGAGTTCCTTGGCGTCGTTGGGGTCATCACGTGGAATCACTGACTCCACGGCACCCGCGCTGTGCACGGTCCACGCCCGCCCGAACCGCTTGATCTCCGAGCAGCTCACGTGAGTCGAACCGCACCCAGCGCGGCGTCGAGCCGGTGCCACGTGATTGACGAACCGGCCCCGCGGGTGGGCCGCAGCGCCGCTCGACGGAGGCGCAGCGATGACCCGCTTCGCAGCGCCACGCGTGACGACGTTCATGACCCGCCGCGTGGCTCACCCGTCGGTCACGCGACTGACGCTCGGCTCGACGCGATGACACGAGCCGCAGCGCCGCGCGACGACTCACCCAGGGTCTGGCGCACCGCCGCTCGTGAGGACGTGACTGACACTCCGTCTGGTCCAGCCGGCCTCACGCGATGGCGCACGCCGCTGCAACGCGCGCGTTCATCGCCCACTTCGTGGCGCACCGCCCTCGTGACGGTGCTCGGCCAAACGCGATGACGCACGCCGCAAGCGCACCACCGCGCGCGACAACTTCGTCGCCCGCCGTGTCGTGCGCCGCTCGTGACGGCACCTCACGTGAAGTCGCTCAGCCGCCGAAGGCCTGGAAGCGCCGGACGCCCTGGCTCCACGCCGTCAGGGCCATGACGCCGAAGCCCACCACCCACGCGCCCTGCCGCAGCACCAGCCCGAGCGCCTCGTCGAACGACACTCGGCCCGTCATCACCTCGACCGGCGCGGCCAGCACGTAGCGGAACGGGAGCCACGCGCTCAGCTCGCGCAGCCAGTCAGGGAAGAAGTCGAGCGGCACCAGGTAGCCCGAGAAGACGAAGAAGAAGGCGAACCAGAGGTCCATCAGCTTGAGCGAGCTGTCCACCACGAAGGCCAGCGCGCCGACGGTGACGTTCATGAGGAAGGTGATGGCCCACGCGAAGAAGAGCGACACCGGGAGCAGCGCCCACAGCCGCCCGTCGCTCGCCAGCGCTTCTCGGTGCGTCGCGACCAGCACGCCCACCACCGGCAGCGTCACCAGCGTGCGCAGCGGCAGGTAGGCCAGGTTCGAGGTGGCGAACGCGATGATGGGGTGCACCGGCCGCAGGAGCCGCAGCGCGAGGGTGCCCTGGCGGATCTCGAAGTTCATCTCCCACGCAGCCCAGGCCGCGACGAGCTGGCGCACGATGAAGACCGACAGGAAGTAGCCGACGAAGGTGCCGCTGTTCCACGCCGCTCCGCCCTGCCCCTGCACCGGCGCCACGTCGGCGATGCTCGTCCACAAGAGCATCATCACCAGCGGCATCGTCGTCGACAACACCCACACCACCATCTCGGTGCGGTACGCGGCGGCCTCGGCGAAGCCGACCTTCAGCATCGTGGGCACCGCGCGCAGACTCACGGCGCCGCTCCGGCGTTCGAGAAGAACGAGACGAGCGCCTCGGCCACCACCCGCACGGCCGGCCGTCGCGTTCCAGCGCGCGTCGATACCAGCCAGAGCGCGCGCGGAGGCACCCCCGGTACGTCGAAGAGCCGCACGAGCTCGTCTTCGCGATCGCCCCACGCCGACGTCAGCGCGACGACGCCCTGGCCACGCCGCGCCGCCGAGAGGAGCGCCGGCAGGCTGTTGCTGACCAGCGCTGGAACGAGGCCTGCCTGGGCCCGCAGCCAGCGCGCCTCGGGCAGCATGGCCAGCTCACCGCCGGGGACGAGCGCGCGATGACCGACGAGGTGGGCGGGCGTCTTCACGGAGCGCCCCGACAAATAGCCGCGCGAGGCGTACAGCGCGACGGAAGAACGGCTGATGCATCGCGCCCGCAGCTCGGCGCCCCGCAGCGGGTCGACGCGCAGGGCCAGGTCGGCCTCTCCCGTCGCGAGGTCGAGCCGGCGGTTCCCCCCGTGGAGCTCGAGCGTCAACCGGGGGTACCGCTCGGTCAGCGCCACCAGCCCCTGCTCGACGACGAAGGGCGCCATCGCCTCGGTGACGGCGAGGCGCACCACGCCAGTGACGTCGTCTTCCGGCGCCGCGGCTGACAGAAACGCGCGGGCCGCGGCCGACATCGTCTCGGCGTGGGCGAGGGCGCGCTGGCCCGCCGACGTGAGCGCGAGGCCCTCGCGGCGGCGGGTGACCAGCGGCGCCCCCAGCGAGGCCTCGAGCGCTGCCAGCCGGCGCCCGACGGTGGTGCGGTCGACCCCGAGCACCCGTGAGGCGCCCTGCAGTGAGCCCGTGCGCGCGACCGCGGCGAAGACCTCGAGGCTGTCCCAGTGCATGCGTGCACCGTTGCACACCAGACGTGCGCTGGCGCGCATTGAGAGCCCACCGCTGGCGACGAATGGTGGGCGCATCATGCTCCTCACCGTCTCGACGTTCGCCTTCTTCTACTGCCTCGGCATCAGCTGGCTGCTCCAGGTCGTCGTGTACCCGACGTACCGGCTCGTCGGGAAAGCCGAGTTCGTGCCGTTTCACGTCTCGCAGGGTCGCCGCATGGGCCCGGTGATGATCGCCCCCATGTTCCTCACCTCGCTGGTCGCCATCGTCAACGGCGTGCTCGAGCGGGGCTCGGCGCAGGCCCCGTACCTGTGGGGCGCCGCCGCGTGCGGAGCCGTCGTCATCGCCACGACCCTGGCGAGCGAGCTGCCAAAGCACCTGAAGCTCGACAAGCACGGCAAGGACGACGCGCTCATCGAAGGCCTCATCCGCGACAACCTGCCGCGCACGCTGGCGTGGACGGTTGGCGCAGGGCTGCTCGTGGCGGCCCAGCGGAGCGTCGCGCCATGACGACCCTGCGCGCCGTCATGCTGACGAAGAAGGGCGGGCCCGAGGTGCTCGAGACGGTCGAACTGCCGCTGCCTGCGCCGGGCCCCGGTGAGGTGCGCGTCAAGGTGCTGGCCACGGGCGTCGGCGCCACCGACCTCACCATGCGCCGGGGCTCGTACCCGTACGCCCCGCCGATTCCGTTCGTCCCCGGCTACGAGTCCGTCGGCGTGGTCGACGCCGTGGGCGGGGGCGTGACGGGCCTGCGTGAAGGTGACCGCGTCTGCGCGTTGCTGGTGCACGGCGGCTACGCCACGCACGTGGTGCGGGGCGCGGAGCACTGGGTGAAGGTGCCCGACGGGCTCGACCCGGTCGAGGTCGCCGCCAGCATTCTCAACGGCGTCACGGCCTGGCAGATGATTCACCGCGAGGCGCGCCTGACCCGCGGGCAGTCGGCGCTCGTCAACGCGGCCAACGGCGGTGTCGGCCAGGCGCTCCTGGCGCTGCTGCGGGTGCACGGCGTCGAGGCCATCGGCGCGGCGTCGACGTCGAAGCACGCGCTCGTTCGTGAGCTGGGAGCGACGCCCATCGACGGCCGGGGCCTTGCGCTCGACGGGCAGGTGAGCGCCCTGCGCGCCGACGGTGTCGACGCGGCGTTCGACGGGGTGGGCGGGGCGCAGACGGGGCAGTGCGTTCGCGCCACGCGGCGAGGCGGCGTCACCGTCTGGTACGGCTTCGTCGGTGCGACCGGGCTCCCCGCGCTCGCCTCGTCGGCGTTCGCGTGCTTCGCAGGCGCTCGGCTCCGCGGGCGGCGAGGCGCGTTCTACGGCATCACCATGCTGTACCGGAAAGACCCGCGCCCCTTCCGGGAGGACCTGCCGAGGCTGTTCGAACTGATGCAGGACCGGCGCTTCGTCCCACGCATCGCCCAGCGGCTGCCCCTGATGGCCGCGCGGGAAGCGAACGAGCGGCTCGAGGCTGGCAACATCGAGGGGAAGCTCGTGCTCGTCGCCGAGCCGTGACGCGAGCGCAGCGAACCCGTGGCTCCATCACGGACGTACCGACGGCAGCACCTCACGCCCCGAGCTGAGCCAACACCCCTTCCAGCGCGTCCACCGGCAGGCCCGCGGCCCGGCCCTCTCGCACGAGCTCTCCGAGGAGCAGCTTCGACTGCGGCGCCACCTTCGTGAAGTGCACCCGCAGGTACGTCTCGAGCTCGAACGGTACGAACGCCGGCGCGAGCCGCGCGCCCCACGCCACGAGCGCTGCCTTCGCCACGAGCGAGGGGCCGAGCGGCGACCTCGTCCCCAGCTGCCGCTCCACGACCGCCAGCGCCTGGGCCGAGGCGCGCGCTGACGGCGCCGGGTCGGCCGAGAGCGCCGAGAGCGACCAGCCCTTCGCCTCGAGCGCGCGCACCGTCACCAACAACGCCGCGGTGAAGAAGACGAGCTCACGCTCGAGCCCCGGCCGCCGGGCCGCCGACATGCCTCCGCGGCGCAGGCACGCCACCACCGGCTCGACCCGCTCCCGGGGTCCATCGAAGGCCCACGGCGACAGCGGTGGAAACCAGTACGCCGTCCCCTCGTCCTGGACGTTCGAGGTCGGCGACAACGGCGTGTGGAAGGCCACCAGGCTGATGAGGCCACGCACGAGCCGCGACTCGTCGACCCCGAGCGCAACCAGGCGGCGGCGATCGTCGAGGCCCGGCTGGAGCCCCACCACCGTCGCGCCCCCGAAGCCATGGGCCAGCTCGAGCAGGAAGGGGCTCTCGAGCGCGTCCGAGGGCACGGTGAGGAAGACGACGTCGAAGGGCTGCGCTCCGTCGAGCGAGGTGAGCGCCTCGAGCTGCGGCAGGGCCTCTCGAACCGGCGCGCGCGTCGCCCGGAGCCTGAACAGGGTCACCGGCCGAACCGACCCGGGCCTGCGCACGCCGAAGCTGACGTCAGCCCCCGCGCGCGTCAGGTGCAGCGCCAGCACCTGCCCGACCGCCCCAGCCCCGACGACGAGGGCGCGCATGCCTCACTGCCCGAGCTGGAGCTTGAGCGTCAGCGCCAGCATGCGGCCCTCGGCGCCGCCGATCTCATGCCGGTAGGCGAGGTCGATGCCCGAGCCCTGCACGAACCAGCCGACGCCGCCGGACACGTAGTGGTGATTCATGATGCCGTCGTACTGGTAGCCGAGGCGCACCGGCACCGTCATCGCGATGAGCCACTCGAGGCCGCCGTGGTACGCGAAGCGCGGCGCAGGGCCGTTGAAGTCCGCGCGCAGGTCGAAGCACGGCGACAGCTGGCCAAAGAGCATCGCGCTCACCGACGCCACGAAGAAGCGGGTGATGTCGCGGTTGAAGTTGTTGATGAGGTTGTGGCCCGACACCCCGATGGAGATGAACGGCACCGGCTTGATGACGAGCCCCGCGTTCATGGTGACGCTGTTGGTGTTCGACGCGCCGATGAGCACGTGGTGGCGGCCGGCGACGGCGACGTGAATCCAGTCGGCGATGGCGTACGAGAGCGCCACCGTCGTGATGTGGCCCCACCGGCGCTCGAGCCCGCCGAAGGTGGCGAAGTGGTACGTCAGGCCCATCGCCAGCGGCCCGGTCGAGTCCGCGAGCCCGACGGTCGCGAAGCCCATGCCGTTGGGAATGTCCCACGCGCCGCTCGCCTCCATCTGGTACCGCTTGAAGGCCGAGAGCGCGGCCGGGTTGCCGCCGATGCTCTCGACGCCGTAGCCCAGCGACATGTACGCCCCGCCCATCGCCAGCGTGCGGGCGTGCCCGAAGTCCCGCAGGTCGGGCCCCGGGTGCGCCGGGGCGGCCGGCTCCGCGGGAGGCTCCATGCCGTCCTGTGCGAGGGCGACCGGCGCGACGAGGCTCAAGACGACGGCGAGGCGCCACATGGACGTCGCGAGTTGTAGCCCGGAGCCAGCAGGCCCACGAATTTTGTGCCCTGACCGGCCAGTGTGTTCGCAGGACGCAGGCCGCACCTTTCAGGGTAAGGAGGCCCGGCCATGCGTCTCCTCGTCGCCGCGCTCGCCCTCGCCTACGTGATGCCGACGTACTCCATCCTGCGACGGTACGCGGGCACCCGCGACGACTTGACGCTCACCAGCCTCAAGGTCGACGGCACGGCAGCCGTCGCGCCCGTCGTCGCGAAGGACCTCGCGCAGGCCCTGGGGAGCACGTGGGCGTCAGGCGACCTCCCGCTCACGGCGGCGCTCTCCATCAAGTACCCGGGCCGGTGCCGGCTCGACCTGTCGAGCTACGAGTCGAACAAGACGCTCACCGTGGCCTCGTCGAACGGCAAGCGCCGCGCCGAAGGCCCCGAGCTGGTCGCCGCCCAGGTGGCCCTCGACGAGCTGTGCGCCTTCTTCGCAGTGAAGAGCGGCGGCGACGGCGAGACGCGCGCGGCCATCGAGCGCCACCTGCAGGCCCTGAAGGTCGACACGAAGCAGGTCTCGCACGTGCGCTTCATGGGCCAGCTCGGCTTCGCCATCGGCGCGAAGGCCGAGGGCAGCCCGCAGTACTGGGTGTACCGCGACCGGGTGCCGCCAGACCGGTTCCTCCCCGCGCGGGTGCGCTTCACCGACGAGCGCGGCACGTGGGACGTCCGCTTCATCGACTTCACCTCGGCGTCCGTCACCGACTGGGTGCCCCGCGTCGTCGAGGTCTACAAGGGACAGGAGCTGCACCTGCGCCTCACCGCGCTGTCGGCCGACACGCGCGCCGACCTCGAGTCCACGAAGTTCTGAAGCCGTGGCCGCCGCGTCGTGAGCCACGCCCTCTTCGAGCGTCACGGCGTCGGCGAAGGCCAGCCCGTGCACCGCAGCGTCACCTCCGAGGGCGTCGTGCGCGAGGCGCGCGGCCAGGGCGCGGGCCTCGTCACCCGGCCGGCCTGGTGTGCGCCCCGCTGCGAGGCTGCGTCGTGAGCCAGGCGCTCTTCGAGCGGCACTACGTCGCCGTCGCCGTGGGCCGCCCGGTGCGCGGCGAGTTCACCTACGAGGCGCCCGACGCGCTGCGGCCCCGGCTCCAGCCCGGCGTGCGGGTGAAGATTCCCTTCGGGCGGTCGACCATTCTCGGCTTCTACCTGGGCCCGGCGCCCACGCCGCCCGACGAGGTGGTGAAGAAGGTGAGGCCGCTGTCGGCGGTGCTCGACTCGGAGCCCGCGCTCACCCCCGACGTCGTCGAGCTGTGCCGCTTCGCCGCGCAGCACTACCGCTACCCGCTCGGAGAGGTGCTGCGCGCGACGCTGCCGCCGGGCCTGTCGACACCGAAAGAAGAGAAGGCCGCGCGCCCCGACGTCGTCCACTTCGTCCAGGCGGCAGACGGCGCGGACCCGGCCACGCTCCAGCGCGCTCCGGCCCAGCAGGCCACCCTCTCGTACCTGCTCGCCGTCGGTGGCCGCGCCAGCGTCGAAGAGGTGGCCCACGCGATTCCCGGCGCCCGCGAGCACCTGCGCGCGCTCGTGAAGAAGGGCCTGGTGCGCCTCGAGGCCGAGGCCGTCGACCGCCCGGTGGCCGAGGGCCTGTCGAGCGCCCGCCCCGCGGCGCTGACCCCCGAGCAGGCGGTCGCCGTCGCGCACCTCGAGGGGCTGTTGGCGGCGGGTGGCTTCACGCCGGTGCTGCTCCAGGGCGTCACCGGCAGCGGCAAGACCGAGGTGTACCTGCGCGTCGTCGAGCGCGCCCTCGAGCAGGGCCACGGAGCGCTGGTGCTGGTGCCCGAGATTGCGCTCACGCCCCAGCTCGTCGGGCGCTTCCGCAGCCGCTTCGGCCCGAAGGTGGCGGTGCTCCACTCGGCGCTCACCGACACCGAGCGCCTGCGCGCGTGGCAGCACCTTCGCCGGGCCGAGGTGAAGGTGGCCGTCGGCGTGCGCTCGGCGGTGTGGGCCCCGGTCGCCGACCTGCGCGTCATCGTCGTCGACGAGGAGCACGACCCCTCGTTCAAGCAGGACGACAAGCTTCGTTACCAGGCGCGCGACCTCGCCGTCGTGCGCGCGCGGCAGGCGGGCTGTCTGGTGGTGCTCGGCAGCGCGACGCCATCGCTCGAGACGCTCGAGAACGCGCGCCGCGGGCGCTACCAGCACCTGCACCTCACCCGGCGCGTCGACGACCGGCCCATGCCGACGCTCGAGCTGGTCGACCTGCGCGTCGAGCGCCCCCGCACCGAAGAGACCGCCGACACCGAGCCGCCGATGCTGTCGGCGACGCTCACCAGCGCCATGCGCGAGACGCTCGAGCGCGGGCAGCAGGTCATCCTCTTCCTCAACCGGCGCGGGCACGCCACCTTCCTCACCTGCGAGGTGTGCGGGCAGAACCTCAAGTGCACCGAGTGCGACGTGTGCATGACGTACTACCGCGGCCCCAACCGGGTGCTGTGCCACTACTGCGGCCGCGCGCACCCGTTGCCCCGCGGCTGCCCCGAGTGCAGTGGCCCGCTGCTGCAGCTGGGCGTGGGCACCGAGCGCATCGAGGCCGAGGTGGCCGAGGCCTTTCCTCAGGCGCGCGTGGGCCGGCTCGACCGCGACGCGGTGACGACGAACGAGCGGCTGACCGACCTCTTGTCGAGCTTCGCCCGGCGCGAGCTCGACATCCTCATCGGCACGCAGATGGTGGCGAAGGGCCACGACTTTCCAGGCGTGACGCTGGTGGCGGTGCTGCTGGCCGACTCGGCGCTCTCGCTGCCCGACTTCCGCGCCGCCGAGCGCACCTTCCACCTGTTGACGCAGGTGGCGGGGCGGGCCGGCCGGGGCGTCGACCCGGGGCGGGTGCTGGTGCAGACGTACAACCCCGAGGCGTTGCCCATCGCCGCCATGCTGCGCAACGACTTCGACGGCTTCAGCGCGGCCGAGCTGCGGCGGCGCAAGCTGCTGGCCTGGCCGCCGCTGACGCGCATGGCCGCGGTGAAGCTCGAGTCGGACTCGGCCGAGCGGTGCGCCCAGGCGGCCCAGCGGCTCGCCGCGGTGGCCACGAAGGCGATGCCTCCACCGAGCCACGGCGTGCGGTTGCTCGGCCCAGCGCCGGCGCCCATCGCCCGCATCAAGGGCAAGACGCGCTGGCAGCTCGTGCTCAAGGCGCCCACGCACGCCGCCCTCGCCGGCCCGCTCGACGCCATCGAGCGCGAGCTCGCCGAGCTGCCGTCGTCGGTGCGGGTGGCCATCGACGTCGACCCGAGCGCGATGCTGTGAGGCCAGCCAGGCGCGAGCGCCGAACGGCCTGGCGGGGGGCTCGACGGGACGACGGGCGCCACCGTCGCCCCGAACGTCGCGACTACCAGCCCCCCGGCAGCTCCCGCTCGGCGGTGGTGACGGTCGGAAAGACTCGAAGGGACAGCCGAACCTCGCTGCGCGCCGTCGCCAACGAGGTGCGGTCACCGCTCCAGACCGTCGCGGTGCCCGAGTAGGTCCCCCGCGGCAGCGGTGGGAGGGTGCACCGCCCATCTGCATCCATCTGACAGCACTGCGTCCCGCTCATCGAGCCCAGGCACACCTCCGCCTCGGTGCCCGGCGGTGGAAGGACGTTGGGCGGCTGGCCCCTGAACAGGAAGCGCACCTGGACGCCCGGGTGAAACGACTCGTCCCACCTCGGTGGGCCGGGCGAGCCCACCGTGAAGGCCCACGAGATGGTCGAGTGGCCTGCAAAGATGACGGGCTCGTCGGAGACGACGCTTGGAGTTCCGGTGAGGCGCACCGGCGTCTCACTGACACCGCCAGACTGCGGCACGGCAGGACCGCTCGCGGTCTTCGACAGGCGCCCCTCGTAGTGGGCGACAAGGCCGTTCCAGCGGGCCTCGAGTCGAACGGGCGAAGCACACCTCGCGCCGTCGCCTGGGCACGAAACTTCGAAGCGGGCCCGGCCATGGACGAGCGGCGCCACCTGGCTCGCCTCGTCCTGCACGAGCGTCACGGCGCCCGCGCCGACGTCGTACCCGTCGGTCGCGAGCACCGACACCCGCGCGACGCCCATCGCGCCGCGCGGCTCGAAGGCCCCCACCCAGAACTCCAACGTGGGCGCTGGCCCACAGCCCGACGCGACGAGGATGGCCACCAGGAGCGAGCGCTTCATGGAGAACATCGTGTCGGAGGGTGGTTCGGCGCGCATCGGGCACCAGGAGGACCCTCGGACATCTGACCGACCCGGAAGGTTTTTCGACACCCCGGCACGCCTGTAGCAACGTGTGCCTTCGCCCATGGCTCCGCCGGTCCTCCTCGTCGCAGACGACTTGTCCACCATCGCCGCGGTGAAGCGGGTGCTGGGCCGTGAAGGGTACGAGGTGATTCTCGCCACCAGCGCGGCCGATGCCGTCATCGCGTGGGGCCATCACCTGCCGGGCCTCGTGGTGCTGCAGCCGTCGGTCGAGTCGGACCGCGGCGCCGTGGTGATCGAGGAGCTTCAGCAACACCCCGACGCCCAGCTGCTGCGGGTGGTGCTGCTGGGCGAAGGGGTGCCGGGGGCGCCGTACGAGGTCGAGCCGCTCCCCCTCGAGGGCGACCACTTCGCGCGCACGGTCGAGTCGCAGATGCGCGCCGCGGAGCCCGCCCAGGACTGGACCGTGTCCGAGCCCCCCACGGACACCAGCGTTCAGGTGGCGCCACCGCGCCTCGAGGAGCCCGAGCCGTGGCGCGCCACGCGGCCCACGGGTGACGCCCTCGACGAAGCGGCCGCAGCGCCCGAGGCGGCCCCCACGCCGCCGCCGCCGACGAGCGACGACGCGCCGGTGTCGGCCTCGCCGTCGGTGATGACGAAGCTCTTCGGCGACCTGCCGGACCTCGAAGACGAGCTGCACAAGGACGTCGAGGCGCAGGTTCGGGCCTCGGTCGAGTCGTCCCTGCCACCGCTGGCCACCGACGACGCCGAGCTGCAGCGCCTCGAAGACGAAGTGCGCGCCGAGGCCGCACGTCGACGCGCCGCCCGAGAGGCCCTCGCGCCCGCCGTCACGCCGCCGCCCATCGCGCCGGTCGCGGGTGAGGCTGCCTCGGCGCCCCCGCCCCTGGCCGACGAGACCTCGTTCGCCGACGTCGGCACCACGCCCCCCGACGGCACCGTCGACCCGACGACCCTCGAGCTGCCGGCCGTCACCCCGACGCCTGCCACGACGGCCCCCGTCGACACCGCGACGGCCCGCGAGGTGCTGGCGCGCGCCGAGGCCATCTCGCTCGAGAGCCGGGCGGTGGCGCAGTCGCAGCAGAAGACGGCCGAGGCCGAGGCGCGCCGGCTCGAGGCCGAGCTCGACGCCCTCAAACGCCGCGCCGAGCACGCCGAGTCGCTCGTGCGCCGCGAACGCGAGGCGCGCGCGGGCTCCGAAGACCAGCTCGAGCAGGCGCGCGAAGACGCCCGGAGCCTGTCGGCCCAGCTCGAGGCCGAGCGCGCCGAGGCCCAGCAGCGCTTCGCCTCGGACCTCGAGGCCGTCACCGCGCAGGCCGAGGAGCGGCGGGCGTCGCTCGAGGCCTCGTTCCACGAGCGGCTGGGACAGCTCGAGGCGGCGCTCGAGGCGAAGGCCGCCGAGCTGACCGCGGTGAGCGAGGCCCGGGCGCAGCTGCAGCACAGGCTCGCGCAGGCCGAAGACACCCTCGACGCCGTCAACGCCACGGCGGTCGAGCGGGCCGCGGAGCGCGAGTCGTTGCTGTCGAGCCTCACGCACGAGCAGGAGGCCGCGCGCCGCTTCGAGGAGCGCTGCAGCGAGCTCGAGGCCGAGCGGGCGAGCCGGGAGCGCGACTTCCACGACGTTCGTGGCCAGCTCGAGGCCGCAGCGGCGCGCGTGCGTGAGCTCACCACGCAGCTCGACGACGAGCGCCTCGCGCGGCTCGGCGTCGAGGAGCAGCGAGACGAGCTGACCCAGCGCCTCGCGAGCGCGCAGGCCCTGGCCGACCGGGCCCGGGCCGACGCCGAGGCGGCGCTGAAGCTCGCCGGCGAGATGGAAGGCGCGCTCTCGACGACGAAGGGCGAGCTCGCGTCGGTGCAGACCGACCTCGACGAGACGCGCACGAAGCTCGAGGCCGCCGCCAGGGAGCTCGGGCTTGCGTCGGGCGCCCAGAAGGACCTCGAGGTGCGCTGCGCCGACGTCGAAGGGCAGCGCGAGGCGCTGGCGGCCGAGCGGGCCACCCTCCTCGAGCGCATCGCCCGGCTCGAGGCCCAGCTCGCCGACGAAGCCGCGCGCAGCGCCGCGCTGTCGACCGACGTCGCCGCAGCCCGCGAAGGGCTCGAGCTGCAGCGCGCTCGCGCCGACGAGGCCGAGGCCCTGGCCCAGTTGTCGAGCGAGCGGCTCAAGGCCCTCGAGCACCGTCAGG
>JALOQF010000536.1 GCA_025459425.1 Myxococcaceae bacterium
GGCCGATCTGCCGCGCGAGGAGCGCCGAGCCGTAGCCCGAGTCGAAGGACGCCACGTCGGGGTCGGTCTGCTTGAAGATCGCGTGCTCCTTGCTCGCGATCGTCATGTCGCAGACGACGTGCAACGAGTGCCCGCCGCCGACCGCCCACCCGGGAACCACCGCGATGACGACCTTCGGCAGGAACCGAATCTGCCGCTGCACCTCGAGAATGTGGAGCCGCCCCAGCCCCGCGGGGTCGAGCGCCCGATCTTCCTTCTCGTACTGGTAGCCGTCCTTGCCGCGAATGCGTTGATCGCCACCGGAGCAGAAGGCCCAGCCGCCGTCCTTCTTCGACGGCCCGTTGCCGGTGATGAGCACAACGCCGACGTCGGTCATGAAGCGGGTCGCCTCGAGCGCGCGGAACAGCTCGTCCACGGTGCGTGGGCGAAACGCGTTGCGCACCTCGGGCCGGTTGAAGGCGATGCGTACGGTCCCGTGATCGACCGCGCGGTGGAAGGTGATGTCCTTGAAGTCGTGGCCTTCGACGGCGCGCCACTTCGCCGGGTTGAAGATCGTCGAGACGCTCATGCGCGCGTCACCTAGCGCCGCACCGGCACCGCCGCATCTTCAATCGGCCGCGGGGCCCAGCCAGCGCGAGACCAGCGCCCGCGAGCGCACTCCCGTCGCCGACACGTGGAAGACGCGCTGCTCGGGCCCCGCCACCTCGAGTCGAATCGACAGCGCGTCGTCGGGCCTGGCCTGGGGGACCTGGCTCACCCACTCCACCAGCATCGCTCCGTCGCCCTCGAGCAGCTCGAAGTAGCCGACGCCGAAGAGATCGCCCTCGGTCGACAGGCGGTACAGATCGGCGTGGTGCAGCGTCACCCGCCCCGCGTAGGTCTGCACGATGGAGTACGTCGGGCTCGACACGTCATCGAGCGGAACCCCCGCTCCCTGGGCGACGCCGCGCGAGAACGACGTCTTGCCCGCGCCCAGCTGGCCATCGAGGCCCACGAAGTCCCGCGGCTCGAGCACGCGCCCGAGGGCCTCGCCGAGCCGAAAGGTCTCGACGGCCGAGGCCGACGTCAGCGTTCGGGTCAACGGTGCCAACGCGTCCACACGTCACCGAGGTGCTCGAGCAGATCCGAGGCCACCAGGCCGAGAAGACCGCGTCGCTTCGCGGCCAGATCGCCGGCCGCGCCATGGACCCACGCGCCGACGACCGCCGCGTCCTCGGTCGAGAGCCCCTGCGCCAGGAGCGCGCCCGTCATGCCAGCCAGCACGTCACCCGAGCCGCCGGTGGCCATGCCGGCGTTCCCGGTGGGGTTCACGAAGACGGCGCCGTCGTGACGGGCGATGACCGTTCGTGCGCCCTTGAGGAGCAGCACCACCGAGTGCGCCTGGGCGAACTGCCGCGCGACACCGACCCGATCCGCGTTGAGCTCGGCCGTGGGCCGTCCGGTGAGCCGCGACATCTCGCCCGGGTGCGGCGTCAGCAGCAGCTCACCCTTCGCCTTGTCGAGCAGCCCCACCTGGCCTTCGAGCGCGTTCAGGGCGTCGGCGTCGAGCACACAGGGCACGTCGAGCTCTTCGAGGAGCGCGCCCAGCAGGCGCCCGGTCTCGGGACCACGCGCGATGCCGGGCCCGATCACCAGGGCGTCCTTGCCGTCAGCCGCCTCGAGGATCGAGTTGAAGTCACCGAGCCCGAGCGGACCGTCGTTCACCAGCTCGACCCCCATGATCTCGGGCGCATGATGAAGAATGGGCTGCAGCGCCTCGGGCCGGCTGGCGACCGTGACCAGGCCCGCCCCGGTGCGCAGCGCACCCATCGCCGACAGGGCTGCAGCGCCCGTCTTGCCCCAGCTCCCGGCGATCACCAGCACGTGGCCGAACGTGCCCTTGTGGCCGTCGACCCGCCGAGGGGCGAGCCGCTCCTGCACGTCGCGCTCTTCCAGCAAGAAGGTTCCGGGCCCCGACAACACGCCGTGCGCGGCTTTGGGAATGCCGATGTCGACGAGCTCGATGGCCCCGCTGCGTGAAGCGCCGGGCTCGAGCACCTGCCCCAGCTTGAGGAACCCGAAGACGCAAGTCGTGTCAGCCGAGACGCATGGCGCGAAGGGAACACCGGAGTCGGTCGCCAGCCCCGACGGCAGATCGGCGGCGAGCACCTTCGCCCCGGCCGCCCGCCAGACCGAGATACGCCCGATGGCGTCCGAGAAACGGCCCTCTGGTGCGCGGTTGAGGCCCGACCCGAACACCGCATCGATGACGACGTCGCCGGGGCCCACCGGGAGCTCGTCGGAGATCGGAGCACAGGCAAGGCCCGACGCCTCGAGCGCGCGCAGGTTGCGAGCTGGATCGCCCGTGAGTGACGACGGTTCGCCCAGGAGCTCGACCAGCACCGTGTGCCCTGCTCCATGAAGGTGCCGGGCCGCTACCAGGCCGTCGCCGCCGTTGTTGCCCGTGCCGCAGAGCACCAGGAACCGGCCCTGGGGCCCCATGAGCCCCAACGCCGCCCGCGCCAACGCGGCGCCTGCGTTCTCCATCAACACCGGGCTCGGCATGCCGTGATCGGCAGCCGCCGCGTCGACCCGCCGCATCTCTCGAGCGGTCAGCGCGCGCTTCACGGAGCCCTCAGCAGCTCCACCATCTCGCGCACGGCGCGGTCGAAGCCCACCAGCACCGCGCGGCCGACGATCGCGTGCCCGATGTTGAGCTCGTCGATCTCGGCGATGCGCGCGATGGGCCGAACGTTGTCGTAGTTGAGCCCGTGCCCCGCGGCGCAGCCCATGCCCAGCTTCGTCGCGGCCTTCGCGGCGTCGACGATGCGCGACAGCTCTCGCTGCCGCTCCTTCTCGGAGTGCGCTTCACAGTAGCGCCCGGTGTGCAGCTCGATGCGATCGGCGCTCACCCGGTGGGCCATCTTCACCTGATCGAGATCGGGATCGATGAAGAGCGAGACGACGATGTCACCGTCCTTCAGGTTCTTCACCACCTTGCCGATGGCGTCCTTCTGCGAGGTGACGTCGAGGCCGCCCTCGGTGGTGAGCTCTTCGCGGCGCTCGGGCACGAGCGTGACGAGATCGGGCTTGTACTCGTAGGCGAGCTTCACCATCTCCTGCGTGGCGGCCATCTCGAGGTTGAGGAGCGTCTGGACCGTCTCGCGTAGCACCTTGAGATCGCGCTCCTGGATGTGGCGGCGATCTTCGCGCAGGTGGATGGTGATCTGGCCGGCGCCGGCCAGCTCGGCGAGCGCCGCGGCGGTGACGGGGTCCGGGTAGGTCGTCTTGCGGGCCTGCCGCAGCGTGGCGACGTGGTCGACGTTCACTCCGAGTCGTTGCATGGCGTCAGGGTTTACACCCGCACGCGGCGCAAAGCCTCTTTCGGGTTAGGGTCGACACCATGGGGGTCATCAGTGAAGCGTGCGCGGCCGCGGTCGGTCTGTCGGCGAGTCACCCAGCATGGGAAGCCATTCGCGCCGAGCTGGTCGAGTACGCCCAGCGCGTCTTCGCGGGCCTCGAGACGCCGACCGGAGCCTTGAGCCGGGGCCTGGGCCTCACCGAACTGCGCGTCGCCGAGCTCCGCGCGGGGCGTGACGGAGGGCTCTCGGTCGACGAACTTCTGGCCATGTTCGAGCGGCTCGAGCTGCCGATTGAGCTGAAGCGTGAGGGCGACCGGCCCGTGGTGACGTTGATCGGCCCGCCCCTGTCGCTCGGCTGATCGTTCCCCGCAGCGAGGCCCGCGCGCCCCGCGGCAACGGCTCAGTGATCGCGGATCGCCTCGAGGACCGCCTGCGGGTGCTCCTCGG
>JALOQF010000013.1 GCA_025459425.1 Myxococcaceae bacterium
CCTTCGCTTCCAGTGTCTCGGCCTCGGGCCGTCTCTTAATCATCCCCCAGAAGTCGCATGCACCGACTGGGCCCTCAACCCCACCCCTGAACGGTTACGGCGGCTCACCCTCACCGAGGAGCGGGAGTGTCTGATTCAGCAGCTGGCCGTGTACCTGTCAGACCCGAAAAGAAAGAAGGACCCCGAGCCACACCTGGAACGGCTGCTCAAGGTGCAAAAGGCCGGGCTGCTCGATGTCTTCATCGTCTACGAGCTCCTCTCCACCAGCGAGCCGCACATCACCCTGACGACGGACGCACAGGGCCTGGCGGCGCTCGAGCAGTACATTCAACGCTTCGTCTTCGAGGTGCGTTGAGGGGTGAGCGTCCGTACCCGTTGACCGCGACGCGCCCCGTCGCTCATCTCCATGAGGAGACTCGTCAGTTTCTCGAAGCGACCTGAGCCACGCGTCCGCGGTACGCTTTCGTTCTTTCAGACTTCAGGCACTCCTCATGATCCGTCTCCTCCCCCTCCTCCTCCTCGTCGCCTGCGCGGGCCCCGCCTCGAAGGCTGAGCTGCCCGTCGCGAAGCCGGCGAAGCCCTTCACCACCTCGTGGCACCGCGACATTCAGCCGCTCGTCGAGGTGCACTGTCGCACCTGCCACACCACTGGCGGCATCGGCACCTTCACGCTCGACACCTTCGAGCAGGCCCAGGCCGTGCGCGACGCGATGGCGTCATCGGTGAAGCAGGGGCGCATGCCGCCGTACCCCGCGGCGGCCGACTGCGGAGGCCCCTTCGTCGACGAGAACCGCCTCACGCCCGCCGAGGTGGCGCTGTTCGAGACGTGGGCGCAGGAAGGAGGCCCCGAGGGCGACCCGGCGGACGCGAAGGTGGTGATGCGGCCCGCGCCCGAGGTGCTCGCGAGCGTCGACCTCACGCTGCAGGCGAACGCGCCCTACCTGCCGAAGGGCGTCGACGACTACCACTGCTTCGTCATCGACCCGCAGCAGACCGAGTCGCGCTTCCTCACCGGGTACGAAGTGGTGCCGGGTACGCGCACGCAGGTGCACCACGTGAACCTCTTCTCGGCGACGCGCGCCGAGGCCGTCGCGAGGGACACGGCAGAAGCCGGTGAGGGCTACACCTGCTTCGGCAGCTCGGGCCTGTCGAGCCAGAACATGGTGGGCGCGTGGGCGCCCGGCGCGGCGGTGGTGAACTTCCCGAAGGGCACCGGCATTCAGCTGCCGCCCGACCGCGTGCTGGTGATGCAGATTCATTACAACGTCAGCACCGGCACACCGCTCGCCGACCGCACCACCGCGCGCTTCTCGTACGCCACGCAGGTGGTGCAGGCCGCGCTCGTCATTCCCATCGCCGACAACGGCTTCACCGTGCCGCCCAACGTGACGGACTTCACGCCGCGGAATCACCCATTCCCGTTGGTGAACAACCTCATGTTCGGTGGCCAGCCCATCACCGCGCGCCTCTGGGGCCTGGGCGCGCACATGCACACGCGCGGCACGCGGGTGACGGTGGCGCACGACTCGGGCTGCGTGCTCGACATCCCGAAGTGGGACTTCAACTGGCAGCGGCAGTACTTCCGCAAGACGCCGCTGACGGTGCGGCCCGGCGACCGCCTCACCATCTCGTGCACGTGGACGAACGAGACGAACCAGCCGCTGCGCTGGGGCGAGAACACCGAAGACGAGATGTGCATCGCCTTCCTCTACGTGACGACGTCGATTTGACGGCCTACAGCCCGCCCAGCTCGTAGCTGCTGGGCACGTCGACGCGGAAGGCGAAGTCGATGGAGCGCTTCTCCTGGGCCTTCAGCGGCACCTTCCACGTCGCGATGCCCGACGCCTTGTTCACCTGCGCTCCGGGCGTCGTCTTCTCGCCGAGGGCCACCTCGAGGTCGTTCACCTCGGCCACCGGCAGGTGGTCGGCCACCGTCACGTCCACCGGGCCCTTGCCGTAGTTCGCCAGCTCGAAGCGGTAGGCGTAGGTGAAGCGCTTCTTCGAGTTGAAGACGCCCGTGTCCTTCTTCAGCTCCTCGACGACGGTGCGCTTCACCCGAATCGAGTCCTCCAGGCCGAAGGTGAGCGTGAAGGCTGCGCCCTGGGCCACCCGCTCGAGCGCGTAACGGCCCACCATGCCGCCCGAACGGAACGCGTCGATGGGCCCCGGCAGCAGCGGCCAGCCACCGGTGTTCGACAGCTCGGCCACGCGGAACGCCACCGGGTACAGCTTCGGCATCACCTTCAGCTCGAACGCCGCCGCCAGCTTCGTCGCGCCGACGAAGAGGCGCACCGCGTCGCCGTCGCCGGGCACCTTCGCCGCCTCGGGCACCTCGAGCTGCACCGACAGCCCCTGGTTGCGCGCGACGAGGCCGCCTTCTCCGCCCGACGGCGCCACCGAGCCCGCCACGCTGGCCGTCTCGACGTATTCATCCCGCCGCGTCAGCACCTTCTTCGTTTCCTGCCGCTCGCTGGCGCCCACCAGCAGCTTCGTCATCGACGGTGGCGTCGCGTTCTGTGACGGCACCGCCGTCGACAGCGTCAGCTTCACGCCCTGCCAGTCCTCGCCCGTCACCTGCGTCACCGTCGCGTAGGTGGACAGCTCCACGGCCTTGGCCGCCTCGTTCGCGCGCGCCTCGTAGGCCGGCGTCCACGACGCGCCAGCCACCAGGTACGTGAGGGACAGCGTGGTGGAGCGCCCAGCCGCGCACGACACCAGCACCTCGACGCGCCACGCCTGCTGCTCGGCGCCCGCGCGCACTTCGTCGAGCTGCCGCTGCACGTCCTCGAGGCTGAGGTTGAGCGCGCGCCGCTTCGAGCGAAGCTCGGCCGCCGACTTCGCCATCGTCACCTGCAGCGCCAGCGGCGTGTCGAGCGCGGTCTGCCAGGCCTTCACGTCGGGCCGCTCGGCGGCAAACTCGCGCATGAGGCCCTGCTCGGTGAGGTTGAAGAGCTTGCGGCCGAGGCTTCGCTGGGACTCGACGCGAAGCAACTGGTCGTCCACCAACCGCGCCTCGTCTCGCAGGGCCTCGAGCCTGGCCTCGAGCGCCTGGGCCTTCTCGCCGAACAGCTTCTCCTGCTTCACCAGCTCGGCGCGCAGGCCGTCGACGGTGCCTTCGGGCACGGTGGCGCGGAACGAGTCCTGCGCGGCCGAGGGCGGCACCTTCTCGAACACCGTCGCCGTACGCGTGCCACACGTCACCACCACCTGCCGCGTCACCTGCGCGCGGTCCGGGTACACCACCACCACGTCGGGCGCCGTCGTCGACGCGAGCACCAGCATCGAAAGGGTCGTCATCATGGGCGCACCTCGTTCTGGTAGAGCTGCCAGCTCTTCGGCCGTTTCACCTGGTAACTGAACCGCAGCGTCTGCTTCTCGTTCGGCTTCAGCGTCAGGCGCCACTCGAGGTGGCCCTTCGCCGCGTCTTGAATCGCCAGCGGCGCCGACTCGAGGAGCTTCGTCTCGACGTCCTTCTGGTTGGGCTGTGGCAACGGCCACTGGTCGAACACCCGCAGCGCCACCGGCGAGCGGTACGGGTTCACCAGCTCGAGCGTCACCGTGTACGTCGACACGTCTTCCTTCGAGACGACGCCCTGGGTGGCGTCGACGACGGCCACGTTGCGCACGGCCTTGATGGCGCGGTCGAGGCCGAGGGGCAGGGTGACGGTCTCTCCGGGCGAGACGAGCTTGAGCTGCGCGGTGCCGGCCGGGTCGGCGCCGACGGACAACGTGGCCGGGCCGCCGGGCAGCACCTGCTGCGAGGGGTTCTTGAGCTCGGCCGAGAGGAACGCGTCTTTCGCGAGGGCCGGGTAGAGGCGGCGCTCGACGACGACGGGCCACTGGCCGCTCCACAGGGCGACGCGGCGTACACCGCCCGACGAGGGAATCGTCTCGCGCTGCCGCGAGGGAAAGGTGAGGTCGTACCCGCCCGCGAGCGTGACGGGCGAGTCAGCGCCGTAGACGGGTGGGCGCCAGGACGCCGGCGGCGAGAGGCTGAAGGTCGAGATGGGCTGGCTGGGGCGGTCGAGCCGAGAGGAGCTCGCGATCGTCACCCGGTCGGAGGCCGAGCGCGCTTCTTCGACCGCCTCGCTGTCGAGGTCGTAGGAGCGGGGCTTCGGAGCCGGCGAAGGGTCGAGCGCCAGCGGCGTCGGCGGAGGCGGTGGAGGCGCAGCCGGCCGCGGGGCTGCCTCTCGTTTGCGCAGCTTCTGACTGGGCCGGTTGGGCGGGTCTTCGTACAGGGCCTGATTCGGTGCCTCTGGGGCGCGCAGCGGCACTGGCTGGCCCGCCACGCGCGCGAGCCAACCGCGCACCAGGGCCTCTTCGGAGCGCTGCGCCTGCACGCGCGGGGGCGTCGGCAGGGGCCGCACGAAGTCCTGCATCGGCGTCGGCGTGGGAATGAAGCGGTCGGTGGTGCCAATCTTCCAGGTGAGGAGCTTCGGCGCCTGCACCGCCAGCGCCGGGATGGCCGTCGACACGGTGAGCTGGGCGTCTTCCCAGTCTTCGCCCGACTCCTGCGACACGAGGCCCGCGAGTGAGACGGTGACGACGCTCTTCTCGGGGTCGAGCTGCACGTCCCAGCTCGGGGTCCACCGGGCGTTGCGCATGAGGTAGGTGACCGAGACGGTGGCCGGGCCGCCTCCGGAGAGCACGGCGCGCACCTGCCACCCGCTGCGGGCCTCGGGGTTCCCCAGCTTCTCGGCACGGGCCTCGAGGGCCTCGCGCTTCTTCGTCATCGCGCGCTGCGCCAGCTCGACGTCACGCAGCTTCTTCATCGAGGCCTCGAGCTGGGCCGCCTGGAACTGGAGCGCCTGGTTCCAGCCCTGCGGCGTCAGGCGTGGCGCGGGTTTCACGTGGTCCATCACCGGCAGGGCGGGCAGCAGCTGGTTGAGCAGGTCACGCTGCACGCGGTGGGCGTCGGCCTCATGCGAGAGCCGGTCGAGCTCGGTGTCGATGGCCTCGAACTCGGCGAGGAGCTGCTTCGCTTCGGCCGTGCGGAAGGCCTCGGGCGACAACCGCTCGAGGTCGACGCGCCGCACCTCGGCCCCCTGCGCTTCCACGCGCACCGAGGCGGCGTCGATGGTGTCGGGCAGGGGCGGGAACTCGATGGTGCCGGGCGCGGAGACGCTGGCGGTGCGGGTGACGCGCGCCTGGTCGGTGAAGACGGTGACGTGGCTCACCGGCGCGGGCACGGCGACGAGCAGCAGGAGCGGTGAAAGTGGAATGGGCATGGCTTTCCCTTCGGCTGGGCGGCGGGTGAACGCCCTCGGGCCTGTTGGGGTTCCATCACGGAGCGAGGGGGCTCACCACGAGATGATGCGCGTACGCCGGAGACAGCGGGTGCGACCTGGAGCCCTCTCTCGCTGCGAGCTGCACTTCCTCAGCGACCAGCTCGGCTCTTCCTGCGTCGAACCCGGTGGTCGTCGGGCCGAGCGTCGACCGAGCCCCGCCTGGAGGTCCGCGGCGACGAGGTGCCGTAGCGGCTCAGCGAGGTGGTGCGAAGCGGTCGAACCAGCCGCCTCGTGCCCTCGACCGCGGCGAGAACTTCACCGGGCGAACCACCTGCGGCAGCAGGTCCGACAAGAGCCGCCGGTCTCCCGGGGCCCACTCGGTACACCACACGCGCCCGGCGCTCGTCAGGGCGCACACGTGGTTCTCTCCCGCGCTCAGCGCCTGCGCGGGGTCGGCTCCATCGGGGTTGAGCAGGAGCTTCGCCGCCTCTCGTGAGGACTCGGAGCAGCGCGCGGCCCCCTGCGAATCGATGCGGCACGACAGGCCAGTCGCACGGCCAAAGTCTCTCGACCCGTCCAGCTCCGGCATCCGGTTCGCCTGGAACTCCCACCGGGAGCAGTCATTCGGGAACAGGAATGGGAGGAAGATCGGAACCATCAGGCCGAAGACGAGCGGCACCGCGTCGTTCGAGGTTCGACGGGGCCGCTCGACGCACTTCTGGCCGTAGACGAAGACCTCGCCCGAGCTCGTCATCGCGAGCGAGGGATCGGTGTCGAACACCCTCGTCACGTCTTTGGAGATCAGCCGTGGCGTGTCACCGATCCACCCCACGACCTTCCCGCCCTCGAGCAGGAAGTGACTCGAGTCGAGGTCGAGCACCTTCGGGCGAGCCGAGCGCCTGACGTCGGGGCGCCGACCGAACCAGACCTCCGTCAGCGCGCCCGCGTCGTCGAGCGCGCGGAGTTGGCCATTCATGACGAAGGCTCTGGTGAAGCGAGGCGCGCGAACGGGCGGCATCACGGGGACGAAGCCGGTCTGGCCCAGCTCGAAGCACCTGAGCCGTGAGTCCTTCTGGGTGCAGAGCGTTCGACTGCGGCGGTTCGCGAAGAGCGCGTCGACGACCTCGGAGCCGAAGGGCGTCGCCTGGCCGGTCGCCCAGTCGAGCCCCCGCCAGTGCGCGCCGAGACACCGCACGGTGCCGTCGAGCCGGAGCATGCAGAGGAAGTCGTCGCCCGACACGACGGTCCGAACGCCGGACGCCACCTCGACCGGCTCCGTCAGGGGAGGACTGACCGAGCGCGTCTCGCGCCCGACGCACTCGACGCCACCGTCGAAGAGAAGACAGGTGCGGTCCTCTGCGACGGCGATGTCGTCGACCTGCGGGTGGGTGCCGGGCGGAGCGCCGGCGACGCCGAGCTGACCGACCTGTGCACCGAAGCACGAAGGGGTCCCGTCCTCGAGCAGGACACACAGGTGGGTCCTCGCGGTCACCACCCGCTTCGCCCCGACGACCGGCACGAAGTGGGCGTCCACGCCCGACGCAGCGGGCAGCTTCGCGCCTTCGAGATCCGCCGCCGTCGCCGGCAGGCTCCGCATCGGCGGAAGCCGCGAGCCAAGGCAGAGCACCCGGCGATCTCCCGTGACCACGCATGCGTAGTCCTTCTCTTCGACGACGGAGCCCGCGACCGAGAGCTCCCGCACGCCGCGCGCCACCACCGTCATTCGGGTGAGCTGGAGATCGCCCAGCGCGAGGGTTCCATCGGCCGTAAGCGCGAGGAGGAGCGGCTTCCCCCGCGAATCCAGCAGCGTCAGCCGCTCGAAGCGCCCCGCGGGCACCGTCACCGAGAAGCGCTTGAACCGGCTCACGCACTGGAGCTGGTCACCCGGCGCGGGGCTGCATCGAAGAAAGCCCGCCTCTTCGTTCTCGGCGGGAGCCGGTTCGCCGCTGACGACGCCCGCTCCGCCAGAGAACCACCCCAACGTTCCGTCGACCTCGACCTGGAGACTGCCCCGGACGAACCGGGTGACTCGCGGCGCAGGGACGCCAGCATCCACGGGTTGGACGGAGTCGTGAACGGCCGGTGTGGCCGTCAGCGAGGGCGGTGGAGGACGCGGTGCCGTCGTCGCGCAGGCGGCCCCGAAGAGGAGGGCCACCAGCACGGAGCTCCCAGCGCACGAAGGAAGTCGTGCGCGACAGGAGCGCCTGACGACCTTCCGGCTCACCACGAGATGATGAGCTGGCTGCGGGTCCCGTCGAGGCTCGAGGGCGTGATGGAAGGCGTCACCTTCAGGCGCTCGAGGCACACGTCGACGACGCCGGCCACGAGGTGCGCGGTGCCTTCGTGGGGGCCTTCGAGCGTCACCACCGCGCGCTGCGGCCCCTTCCATTCGACCTTCGACTCGAGCTCCTTCACGCCCAGGCGCATGAAGCGCGGCGAGCGGTCGATGAAGGCCTTCGGAGAGAGGAAGGGCAGCGCCACCGCCACCAGCCGACCGACGATGGTGTCGAGGAAGCCGGTGATGAAGTCGTGCCCGATGAGGCGCCAGGCGGCGTAGCGCTCCTGCCCGGGGTGCAGGTGCCGCGCCGTCACGTCGAGGCACGCCACCCACACGTCCATCGGGTACTCGGGCTTCACCTGGGTGACGTCGAAGCCGGCCTTCACGAGGTCGGCCTGGAAGGCCCCCTGCGGCTTGAGCACCTTGACGTAGAGGCCCTCGAACATCGAGCCCTGCGCTGTGAAGGTCGACATCGTAATGCCAGCCTAGCGAACCCACCGGTGCCGTGCGTCAGTCAACGGCCTGGCGGCGACTCGCCCGGGCCGGGAATGCGCTCGTCGTCGTCTCCGGGAATGGTGGGGAAGCGCCCGTGCTTCCAGTCGAGGCGTGCCTGCTCGAGGCGCTCGCGGCGGCTCGACACCCAGTTCCACAGCATGAAGCGCGGCCCATCGAGCGGCTCACCCCCGAGCACCGCGATGCGCGCGGGCGTGAGCGCGGTGAGGCACGTCTCGGTTCGTGGCTCGAGCACGCCGAGCTGGTGCGCCGCGAGCGAGGTGCCGTCGACGCCCACGTCTCCAGCCACCACGTAGACCCCGCGCTCGCCGACGTCAGCGGGCAGCTCGAGCGTCGCGCCGGCGTCGAGCTCGGCGACGGCGAAGAGCGTTGGTGACGCGAGCCGAATGGGAGACGTCAGCCCGCGGAACGAGCCCAGCACCACGCGGCACCGGGCCCCGTCCTGCTCGAAGCGGGGCAGGGCCTCGGCGTCGGCGTGCTGGAACGACGGCTCGGACTCTTCGAGGTGGCCTGGCAGGCCGACCCAGAGCTGCAGCCCGTGGAGTGTCATCGGCGCGCCGAAGCGGTCGGGCGGTGTGCGCTCCGAGTGCACGATGCCGCGGCCAGCGCTCATCCAGTTCACGTCACCGGGCCGAATGCGCTGCACGGTGCCCAGGCTGTCGCGGTGGAGCGCTTCTCCGTCGAACAGGTACGTGATGGTGGCGAGCCCGATGTGCGGGTGCGGGCCGACGCCGGACTTCGCGTGCCCCACCTGCGTCGACGGCCCCATGTGGTCGAGGAAGCAGAAGGGCCCGAGGAAGCGGCGCTCGGCCTTCGGCAGCGCACGCACGACGTGGAAGTCGCCGACCGGCGCCTTCGTGCCTTCGAGGACCTGGGTGAGCACGGGCATGCCGCGCACGCTGTCAGCGTCGGCCCGGCCTCGTCACGGAAAAGCGCTCGACGCAGTGGCTCACTCGGCGACGCAGAGGGCCGCACCGTTCGGCGCGCCCTGCGGAGCGGTGCACGAGAACGTCTTGCCGCGGCAGGTGACCTTCCAGGCGTACGGAGTCGCGTCAGCCGAGATGGTCATCTCGGCCGGCTCGCAGCCGGTGCCGCCCGCCGACACGTTGGCGTACATCCCGTCAGCGCTCTTCGCGCAGCCAGCCAGCACCAGGAGCAGCACTCCGCACCAGAGTCGGGTCATGGGAAGCACGTCGCGACGGAGGTGCATCCTGTCAACTCGAACCCCTGCCGCGACGGGTCCTCAATTGCATGAGCCGCGCGCCCAGTTCCGCTCGTGGGAGTCGATGACGAGGTTCTGGTCGGCTCGAACGCGCTCCCAGTACAGGAAGAAGCCGTCGGCGGTCTCGATGCAGGCGCCGATGGTGCCGTCCGGGACCGAGACGTCCTGAAACTCGTTGGCGCCGACGACGTACGGCAGGCGCACTTCGCGGTAGCGGCGGTCGCCCGGCTTGCCCCAGTAGAAGCGCACCACCGAGGCGCCGTGACGGTTCGTGAGCCGGAGGATTCGTTGGGCCTCGTCGTCGCGCCGCGAGCGTCGCCGCGGCTCGTCGTCGTCGCGGCGGCTCCGGGGCGCGTCGTCGTCATCGTCCCGCGTCCGTCGACGGCGCGGGCGGTCGTCATCGTCGTCGTCGCGTCGCCGGCGCGAGCGCTCGTCTTCGTCCTCGTCGTCCCGCCCGCGCCGACGGGGCAGGTCGTCCGCGGTGGCACGCCGGGCGCGCACGCCGACCCCCGCGCTGGCCATGCAGGACACCTTGTCGCGGCCCATCAGAATCGACTTGCAGGCGGACAGCTCGTCGGGGCCGTACGTCTTGTCGAGTGACGCCTGGAGGCAGGCCGTCTTCTCGGTGCCCATCAGCAGCGTCGAGCACACGGCAGCCGCGCCCGGCTGAACCGTGTGGCCCGCGACGACGGCGAGGCAGGCGGCCTTCTCACTGCCCATGAGAATCTGCCCGCAGACGCTGGCGCCACTCTGGGCGACGGCTACCGACGAGACGGCGCAGAGGACGACGAACGGAGCGCGCGTCACTGCAGCACCTTCGCCGCGCGGTTGAGCGATTTGGCGACGCGGTCGAGGCCGCGGGTGACGTCACGGCCCAGGCTGCTCCCGCACTTCCGGGACGCCTCGCGCGCCGCCTCGACCCGGTCGCGCGTGTCGTCGACGGTCTCGAGCGAGACGCTTCCGCCGAGCGCCTCGCGCGCCAGCTCGAGCTTGGCCGACACCTTGACGACGCAGCGGTCGTCCTCGTCCTGGAGCAGCTTGAGCAGGTCCTTCAGGTCGGTGTCCGCGTCGTCGAGGAACGAGCCCGCTTCCTTCTTCATCGCGGCCGTCGGCCCCTGGTTCGTCGCCCGGGCCACGGCCACCACCGGCGGCGCCCACGGGCCCTTGCCCACCAGCTCCAACGACTTGCCCTTCAGCCGCATGCGCAGCTCCGTGCCCGGCAGGAAGGTGACGTCTTGCGTGAGGAGCGTTCGCGCGTTGAAGCCCTCGAAGCAGCTCACCGTGACTTCGTGGGTGCCGGGCGCGACGTTGTCGGCCCGGTTGGGGCTGCCTCCGTTGACGGCGGCTTCCATCGTGCCGTCGATGGACAACCAGACGCTCTTGAAGATGCCCTGGCATTCGCTGCCGGGGTTGATGGTGATGGCGCCGTTCTGGGCGTGGGCTGCGAACGACAGGAACAACGAGGCGAGGAGGAGCAATCGACGAGGCATGGGGTGGGGCCTTTCAGCGTGGGCGCGGTGCACCAGCGAGCGCACCGCCAGGAGGTGACACACAGGGAGAGAGGAGCAGCAGACGTCGCATGTCGGCCTGCAGACGGGCCCACCGGGCGCAGGTCTCACCGCGCAGCGCGGGGCGCCTGCGGACCGGGCGACGGTCTGGGCCGTGCTGTCCGGGTCAGCGTGTCGCGAGGCGCGCAGCCGCCGACCGCTGCGCGTCGTGCCGTGGGCCCTCGAGCGCGAGCACCCACGCGAGCAGCGCCGACACCCGCGCCTCGTCGCGGCCGAGCGCCCGCAGCGAGGTCGCCAGCCCCAGCTTCGCCTGGGCCACGTTCCACGCCGGCAGCCGTCGCTTCTCGAGCTGCGGCACGGTCTGCTCGAGCAGCGTCACGGCCTCGTCGTGCCGGCCGAGCAGGCCGAGCGCCAGGCCCTCGCCCATCTTCGAGTCCCACGCGTCGTCGTCGTCCGGCCCGTTCGTCTTCTCGACGATGGCGCGGGAGCGGCCGTACTCCTCGAGGGCCGTCGCGCCGTCACCGCGGCGGAAGGCGAGCTCACCGAGGTTGTAGTGGGGCGTCGCCAGCACCAGCGCGTCGGGGCCGAAGAGCCGTTCGCGGAGCTCGACTGAGCGCTCGAACGAGCCCTGCGCCTCGTCGAGCTTGCCGAGGTCGGCCTGGGCGCTGCCGAGGTTGTTGAGGGCCGCCGCGACGTCGGGGTGGCTGGGCGAGAGCACCTGCTCCATCAGCGCCAGGGAGCGCTGTGAGGCCTCGATGCCCTCGGCCGGCCGGCCGCTCTCGCGCAGCGCGGCGCTGAGGTTGCTGTAGAGCCGGGCACCGTTGACCGTCTGGAGCTGCCCCTTCGCCTCGACGTCGCGCGCCAGCGTCGTCAGCAGCGGCACCGCGTCGGCGGCCCGGTCGGCGCGCATCAGCAGCACCGCCTCGACGTTGCCCAGCCGCACCGCCTGGGAGCCACGCTGGCTCTGCGGTGCCACGAGCGCCTTCGCGAGCCGGACCCAGGTCAACCCCGCTTCGGACTGCTTGCGGTCGACGCCGTCGAGGTACGCGAGCGCCACCGCGGCGTCGAAGGCCTGGGCCTCGTCACGTGCCAGGAGCGCCAGCTCGAGCGCCTCGAGGCCCCTCTCGCGGGCCTCGTCGAACTTCGAGAGGCGGTCGAGGCCAAGGCTCCACTCGAGGAGCGCATCGCTCGTCAGGGGTTTCCACCCGGCCGCGCGGGCCTCACGCACCGTCGCCTCGCCGAGCGCCACCGAGTCCTTCACGCGGCCCAGCAGCCTCGCCGCCCGCATCGTCGCGACCTTGCCCTGCACCGCTTCGATGCCTGCCCCCGCGGCGCCCGCTGGTGCCGGCTCGGCGTTGGTCAGAGAGCTCTCGAGGCACGCCTGCGGAGGCGACACGGACTCGACGGCCATCACCGCGCGCTCGACCACCTTGCCGTCGGCCGTCTCGAAGCCACGCAGCAGCGCGTCGACGTCGGACAGCCGTCTCGACAGGCAGGCCTGGCGAGCGGCGAGCAGGGCGTCCGAGTCGCCCTCGTACGCCGTGGCGACGCAGGCGCGCCGTCGGGCCTCGGCGAGCGAGGTGGCGAGCGCGTCGAGGGCCTTCAGCGTCTGGCGCGAGAGGTCGGCAGCGGCCGGGTGGTTCGTCGCCAGGAGGGCCCGCAGGACCGAGTCGCGGCGCCCGGCGCTCCAGAGGTCGCGCACCGGTGCATCGGCGGACTCACAGCGACCGCGCAGCTGGAAGGCGCCGAGCGCGACCACCGCCGCCGTGAGCGACACCAGCGCCCCTACGAGTAGCCGCTGCCGGCGTCGGCGCGGCGCCTGGAGCGCGGCGTCGAGGCGCGCGCGCACCTCGCGCATCGAGGGCCACCGTTCCTTCGGGTCGAAGGCGAGGCCCCGGCGGAGCACCTGAACGACCTGGGGGCTCACCTCGGCCGGCAGCGCTGGGGGGCCGCGCCGCATCTCGTCGAGGCGCGCCTCGACGGCGACCTGGGTGAAGGGCAGGCGCCCGGTGAGGCACTCGTAGAGCGAGACACAGAAGCTGAACTGGTCGGCGGCGGCGTCGGCAGGGGCCCCGCTCCAACGCTCGGGCGCGAGGTAGGCGGGCGTTCCCGACAGCTGACTGCGGGTGGCGGTGGTGGGCTGCGCGCCCGCCGGGTTGACGTCGGCCTGTCGGGCGAGGCCGAAGTCGACGACGACGACGCGCCCACTTCCGTCGACCAGCACGTTGTCGGGCTTGAAGTCCCGGTGAATGACGCCCGCGTCATGCGCGGCGGCCAGCCCGTCGGCGGCGGAGCGGAACAGCTCCACCGTCCGCTGCCAGGGCGTGGTGGGCCCCAGCGCGAGGCGCAGGCTCCTGGCGCCCTGCACCAGCTCCATCACGATGACGTCGGCTTCTTCGTGCGCGAGCACGTCGTGCACGACGACGACGTTCGGGTGCTGCACCTTCGCGAGCGCGCGCGCCTCGAGGAGCAGCTGCGCGCGCAGGGCGTCGCGGTCGAGGCCCGTCGGCGAGGGGTAGAGCCACTTGAGCGCCACCGTCCGCTCGAGCGTCGAGTCGTGGGCCGAGTACACCTCGCCGAGGGCGCCCGCGCCCACCGAATCGAGCACCACGTAGCGCCCCACGACGAGGCCGCGGTGCGGGCCGTAGACCCGGGCCGGGCTCAGCACCTTCACCACCTGCGCGACGAGGGCGCGGCAGTCGCTGCACGCCGCGAGGTGACTCTCGACCGACGTCATGGCGGCGCCGGCGAGGTTGCCTTGAGCGAACTCGGCGAGCTCCGAGTCGTCGGGGTGGCTCATGCGTCACCGCTCGCCGCTTCGGTGACGAAGCGACGCAGGCTCAGCTCGAAGCCGCTCTCGAGGCTGGCCATCAGGCCGTCGAGGTCGCCACCGGCGAGCCTCGTGCGGGCCGACAGGCGCTCCAGGGTGCCCCGCTGCAGCGCCTGGCGGGCCGAGGCCAGCCACCGCGCGACCGTCGCCCGGCTCACCTGGTACAGCGGCGCGAGCTCGTCGATGGAGGCGCCGTCGACGAGGTTCAGCTTGAGCAGCGCGCGCTCCCGAGGCGAGAGGGCGGCGAGTGACTCGCGAAAAGCGTTGGCGAAGAGCGCCGACTGGCCGGTGCGCGCGAGCTGACGCTCGAGGTCCACCGCGGCAGGGAGCTTCGCGAGGGGCTCCTCGTCGGACGTCTCGCGCTGGGTTGGCCCGCGGTGGGCGTCGGTCAGCGCGCGCACCGCCGTGGTGATGACGAACGCCTCGAAGGTGCCGACGCCGCGGTAGTGCTTGAGGCGCGCGCCCTGGTGCTCGACGAGCAGCCGCGTGCGGGTCGCCTGCAGGTGCTCCTCGACCGCCACGTCCGTCGCGCCCAGCTTGCGCAGCGCGGCCTTGACCTTCGGCGTGACGAAGGCCTCGAAGCAGCGCAGCGCCTCGGGGCGCTGGTCGAACAGCGCGCAGGACAGGACGATGCCCGGGTCGAGCGCCGCGGGAGGCTTCTTGGCGACTTCGCTCAACCACGCCTCCAGCCGCTCACGCTCGACGGCGACCTGGAAGGTGCGGTGCGCGCGCTCGAGGAGCTGGTCGACCTCCGACGCGTCGAGCGAAGCCACGCATCGAATTGACCCGGTTCAATCTGGCCTTGCAAGCACGTCATGCACGGACAGACGGAATCCGAGGGGGCAGGTCTCATCGGCGTTGGCGCTTTCTTTTTCCGTGAGACCGCGCGCGCCGTGGCCCGTCTGCGGGGCACCGCGGGAGCGTTGGGTTCCCGTCTTCTTTCTCCTTCGAGGTGTGCCGTGTTTCGTCTCTTCGTCTCGTCTGTGGCCGTGTGGGTGCTCGTTTCTTCGTGTGGTCCCGTCGACATGGGCCCCGCCGGGAGTGGAGGCGGCACGGCGGTGAGCCCCGGGTTTGGCGCCGGAGCGTCGGGCGGTGGCGTGTCGGGTTCAGGCGGCGGCGCTGCGACCGGCGGCGGAGCGGCTTCGGGCGGTGGCTCCGGCAGCGGCGGCTCGTGCTGCATCAACGGCGCTTTCTACGCGTGCGCGACCAGCGCAGCGTTCGAGCAGTGCAGTGGCTTCGACGTGGGCGCCTGCCTCGCCGCGTGCAACCCGATGGACTTCATGTGCCCGGCGCAGTGCAGCCAGCGCGCAGCAGCCAGCCGGCCGGACCCCTCGGCGTGTACCCGCGACATGAGCCGCGACGGAACGTGCGGGAGCAGCACGACCTGCAACGACTTCCGGGGGAGCGCCTGCACGCTGTCGAGCCAGTGCTCATCGAACAACTGCACCGGCGGGTACTGCCGTTCGCGGTCGACCGGCTCGCGGTGCACGCTCAGCAGCCAGTGTGAATCGAACAACTGCACCGACGGGTGTTGCCGCGGGACGAGCACCGGCTCGGCCTGCACGCTGTCGAGCCAGTGTGCCTCGAACAACTGCACGAATGGCCAATGCTCGGGGAATGGCCGGGGCAGCGCCTGCACGTTGTCGAGCCAGTGCACCTCGAACAACTGCACCGGCGGGCGGTGTCAGTAGCGCTGCGCTCCATCCCGCCGCGACCGGGCGAGGCTTTGCTGACCGACCTCGTACGTGGAGCGGCGGCGCACGCAGCTGATTCCGTGCAGGCACGCGCCTCAGAAACCGCGCGTGAGCCAACCACCCGCGAAGGCCTCGTCGTACACGTCGGGGTCGTGCCCCGGCACCACGTGCAGCTGCGGGTGGGCTTCGCTGAGCGCCTTCACCGCGGCCAGCTGCGCGAGCACCGCCCCGCGGTCTTCACCGAGGATCAGCGTGACGAGCGTCGCGCGCTCACGCACCTGCCGGTAGTTCTCGCGGTACCACGCGACGTCGCCGAGGAAGAGCAGCTCCTGGCCGTCGGCGCGTTGTACGAAGACGACCTGATGGCCGACGGTGTGCCCGGCCGCGCGCCACACCACCACGCCGGGCGCAATGGCCGTGGCCTTCTCGTACACGAGCCTGGTGCCGGGCAGGTCGCCGAGCTTCACGGGCGCGAGGTTGCCGGGCACCTGCAGCTGCTGGGGCGTCACCAGCCAGTTGAGGGACTTCACCTTCGGGTGCACCACGACGCCGCCCATGTGGTCGAAGTGTTCGTGGGTGACGACGATGAAGCGCGCGGGCTCCATGGCGGCGGTGACGCGCTCGAATGCCCTGGCGTCGAAGAACGTCGCGCCCTGCGCCTTCGCGACCGCTTCGTCCATGCCGGTGTCGATGAGCCCGAAGGTGCCGTCGGCGTACCGGGCCTGAAAGGCGTAGACGTCGAGGTCGCGCATCGCCCACGACGCGCCAGCGAGAATGGCGCGCTCGGGAAACTGCAGCGTGGCGATGCGCTCGGCGCGCACCTCGGTGGGCCTGGCGCCCGGTCGCTCGTTCGCGAGGCGCCGCAGCTCGGCGAGGTCGAGGTCGAAGGTGCCGGCTGGCGTTCCGTTGCGTGCCGTGAGGTACCAGTACGAAGGCGCGGCGACGATGACGCCCGTCGCCAGCACGAGTGCGAACTTCTTCAACATGCGGCGCAAGAGAGCGCGAATCGGACACGGTGGCGAGCGCAAGCTCGAGCTCGGCCGGGTGGTCGGGGCTTTCGTTCCGGCCGGCACGCCCCTCGATGAAGGACCTCCGGCCTGGGCGAGGTCTCGCGACGCCGTTGAACCGTGACGCGTTGGCGTCGGCGTGTCAGCAAAGCTGACAGGAACACGACGAACCGACGACACGCGGCGGTCGACAACGTCAGCATGCCGGTGCTGCTCCGCCTCGCTTCGCCGCTGATTCGCCGACGCCCCGTCGGCCTTGGTGCGTCGCGGCGGTGCACCGCTGGTGACGAAGCCGAACCTGCGTCGCTCCCGAAGCCACCCCCTTCTTCGGAGCATGACCCATGTCGACTTCTCTTCGTTCGGCCTTCCTCGGCGCGACGGTCTTCCTGACGCTGGGCTGCGCGCCCGCCTTTCTGCCCGCCGACGCGCGCGCCTGCGGTCTCCAGCCAGTCCCCGTCGAGTGCGAAGGGTGCACCGTGTTCTCGGCCGCGCCGGCGATGCAGTCACGCCAGCTTCCGTCACTCGACGGCGGTTTCTCGTTCGTCGGCCGCGAAGGGTGGCGCGAAGGTGGGCCCCTCTTCGTCGGCGGCTTCTCGGTCCTCGCCGATGCCACCGACGACGAGGTGCTGGTGTGGGGCCCGCGGCGAGTCTCGGCCACGTCGGTCGACCTTCGAACGGGCGCGGTGCGGGTGCTCGGGACGCCCAGCAGCGTCCCGCTCGCGTGGGTGAGGAGCCCGCGCGGCTTCTGGGTGCTGTCCGAGGCGATGGTGGCGCCGAGTTCGCCGCAGGTGGCGCCGCGGGCGCTGGCGACCCCGGCGAGGCAGGTCCTCACCGCGTCACGCAGCGAGCGGCCGCTCGACCTGCTCTCCTCAGGGGCGGCGCTGGTGCCGACGTCGAACGGGCTCTTCGCCTTCGACCCCTCGAGGCCCGAGCCCTTCTCGTTGCTCGCCCGCGGCGCGTTCACCAGCGCCACGCGGCTGGGCACCGACGTGTACGCGCTGCGCTGCGAGGTGAAGACGGTGTCGAACGGTATCGAGGAGGGAGCGCTGCTGCCCGGTGACGCCGCCTGTGAACTCGTTCGTTTCGTCGAGACGGAGCGTGACGCCACCATCACCCTGGCCCGCTTCTCCGGGGCCGTCGAGCTGGCGCCCTTCCGCGACCGCGTGGTGGTGCGGACCTGGGGTGAGCTGTTCGAGGTGTCCCGCACGGGCGCCGTGCGGCTGCTCTACTCGGTGCCGCTCGAGACGAACTCCGCGGGCGCGGAGCTGCCGACGCTGGGCGCGCTGGAGGTCGACGGAGACCGGCTCGTGGTTCGACAGGCTGGGTGCCTCGTGACGCTCGACGAGACCCACGGCACCAGCATCGGGCCAGCGAGCGATGGCCGTACCCTCGAACGAAGCGGGCGCTTCTTCCGCCTCGGCGCTCCCGCCACGACCGAGTGAGGGTCGATGACGCGGCGCTCGGAGGGGCGCGCGGAAGAACGGAGCCGGGTACTGCCCCCGCGATGTCAGCGCGCCGGCAGCTCTCACGGGAAGATGATGGTGAGAGGCTCCACGCGGGCCTCGAAGAACCGCGGTTCACCCACCGAGGCTTCGCAGCGCCCATGCCGTGAACAGCCCGACGTAGGTGCCGATGGCGAAGCCCGCGAGGCCCAGCGTCAGCCCCGGCCCCAACAGCGCCTTGTTCTTGAGCGCCGCCGTCACCGGCGGAATGAACGCGGGCCCGAACACCGCGGCCGTCGAGCTCACCAGCGTGCTGTCGGCGTCGATGCCGAAGAGCCAGCACAGCACCACGTGGAACACGACCGCGAGCGCGAGCACCAGGAAGACGAAGAAGAACAGACTCGACGCGCCCGAGAGCTTCGAGACGTCGGCGAGCGAGCCCACCGCCACGCAGAAGACGAGCAACAGGTATTCGCCCAGCTCGAACGTGGTGGGCAAACGGCGCACGCGCTCGACGAGGGACAGCGCGATGCCGAGCGTGGTGAGCACCAGCATCACCACCGTGCCGTCCAGCTTGCCGGTGGTGCCCATCGCCGCCCCGGCGGACACCAGCACGCACGCGATCGCGAGCGCCAGGCCCGTCACCATCGAGGGCAGGTGCTTCGGCGTCCACACCGTCGTCGTCTTCGCTTCGTCGACGGTCGCCTCGGCGCGCGCCGCCGGGAAGGCCTTCATGAAGCGCAGGAGCACGCGCTGCGCGAAGGTGAGCAGCACGAAGAGCCAGGCTCCGCCGAGCACCACGTCGGCGGCGTTGAGGAGCACGAACGTCTCGCTCCGGGTCTCGAGCGCCAGGCCGATGGCGTTCAGGTTCGGCGTGCCGCCGATGTACACGCCCACCAGCATGCCCGAAATCTTCCACCACTCGTCGGTGGAGGCCTTGAACACGAAGCCCGCGATGCTCGCCGCCGCGATGGCCGACAGGCACGCCAGCCCGAAGGCCTTGAGCAACGTCGGCCCGAGCGAGAGCCACTTCTTCACCTCGGTCGAGAAGAGCAGCAGCGGAATCGAGAGCGCCACCGACGCTTCGTTGAGCGTCATCGCGGCCTTCTCGTCGACGGGAACCAGGCGCAGGTTCGCGGCCAGAATGCCCGCAGCGTAGCAGACGACGACGGGCCCCAGGGCGCCGAGCGGCTTCACGCGCGCGCACAGCCAGCGCGCCACCGCGGGGAACAGCAGACACGAGACCACTTGAAGCGCAGCCATCACGGAGGGCCCGGCTTGTCGCATGAGCCGTGGCAGGAGACAGGAGAAAGCGGTGTCCCGTTGCGGCCAGAAGGGTCTGCTCGTGTGCCGCAGAGGCCGCCTCGACGTGGAACCGTCGCCCCTGACGCAGCATGATGCAGGTGATGAGGCCGCTCGCACCCGCGCCGCGAGTCGAACCCCTCGTGGTGGTGCTGCTGGCGGGGCTCATGCCAGCCTGCGCGTCCGTCGACGACGTGGAGACCCAGCGGGCCGCCATCTATGGCGGCGCGAGCGCTCCCGACGACCACGCCGTCTTCATGCTCGAGCCGTTGCGTTGCTCGGCTGCCCTCATCGCGCCGCGCACGCTGCTGACCGCCGCGCACTGCGTCGACGGACCCACGCGCTTCGCCACCAACGCCGCCGACGGCGTGTCGGGCCCGCTGTACCGGGTGCTGAAGGTCGAGTCGTACACGGGCGTGCGGGGTGACTGGTCTCCGGACCTGGCGCTGGTGCTGCTGGAGCGCGCGCCGCCGGTGACGCCGCTGCGGTGGCAGGCGACGGGGCCGCTCCCGCCCATCGGCACGCCGCTGCGGCACGTCGGGTATGGCCTCACCGAGTCGGGCACCTCGGGCCAACGCCGCACGGTGACGGTCCCCATTCGTGGCACCGGCAGTCCGCAGCGGTTCGGCGTCAGCGTGATGAGCGGCGAGGGTGGAAGGGGCATCTGCTTCGGAGACTCCGGTGGGCCGGCCCTGGTGCGCGACGCCGAGGGCGAACGCGTGGTGGCGGTGCACAGCTATGGGTACGAGTGCGGCGGGCTGAGCGGCTCGGCCCTGGTGTACCCGTACGCGTCGTTCGTCAGCCGTTGGCTCGCCGAGAACGAGACGCCCTCGTGTGCGCGCGACACGCGGTGCGTTCAGGGGTGCACGCCGGCCGACCTCGACTGTACTTGCGGGGCCGATGGCCAGTGCAGCGCGGCCTGCACCGACGGAGACGACCCCGACTGTCCCGCAGGGTGCCGCCCCGACGGCGTGTGTCAGCCGGCCTCGGTGTGCCCGGTCGACCTCGACTGCCTGCCAGTGGGGACGCGGTGCCTGCGCGAGGCGCAGTGTGGGTCGCGTCTGTGTGTGGCCGACCCGCAGAACCCGACGCGTTATTGCTCGGTGGCGTGCGCCGCGGGGCAATGCCCGGCGGGGTTCCAGTGCGATGCCGCCCGCTCGACGTGCATCAAGTCACAGCGCGCCACGGTGCCTCCCGGGTTTCCCTGCCTTCCCGGAGAACTCTGCGCCGACGGCCATCGCTGCGCGGCGCCCATGGGCATGACGGCCCGGTGTGAGAAGGCCTGTGTAGCCGGGAGCGAATGCCTCGCGGGGTTTCGCTGCGACTTCTCGCTCGGTGTCTGCACCCAGCGCCCACCCATCACGCTCGACGCGGGCCTCGAGTGGGCCGAGCCGCTTGCTCCGCAGGGCTGCGCGTCGGTGCCGTCGGGCGTGGTGGCCTGGGCGGTCCTTGCGGTCGTCGCTCGTGCCCGACGACCGACGCGCGCGCGTCGTTGAACGCCGCTGACGACTGATGGGTGGTTGGCGCAAGTCGCTCGCAGCAAGGCGCGGGGGCTCGGTTGCCGGACTTCGCGCGATGACGCTCTGCGCGTGCGCAGGTTCGACTCGGAGCCCTGCGGCGCCTGGATGACGCACCTTCGTTCGCTCCTTGGGACACGTTCGGTATCGTGGGGAGAACGACCTGCGAGGTCCGTCGCCACCTCCAGACCGTGTCCACATGGCTGAACGTCCACAGGGGCCTCGTTCAGCGTGACGTTCACCTCCGCGCGCCACCGGGGCTGTCGCTCGACACCACGCCCTCGGGGTTGGGAACCGCCTTCCACCACGCCGTCCTCGCTCAGGGCCGGTACAGCGCTTCCCACACCGGCGTGAAGCGCGCGCCACCATCTGGGAGGCGTGGGCTGCCGCCGCCTGCCTGGGTCGAGCCGTGAGGGTCGCCCGCGTCGGCGTTCGAGAAGAGCCGGTGCGACCTGCCGTACGGCGGCGGGGTGACGTCGACGTTCACCGGCGTGCCCGGCACCTGGAGCGCGGTGAAGGCCGCGAGGTGGCCCGGGTGCTGTGGGTCGCGTTGGTGGGTGAAGGCCCAGAAGGCGTCGCGCGGCGTGAGCGACGGCCCGGTGAGCCAGGCCTGGTTGGTGTCGAGCGGGCCCGACAGCATCACGACTCGCGCCACGCGACGGTTCAGCCCGATGAGGCCCGCGGTGCTGGCGCCGTGCGAGATGCCCGAGATGACGATGGCGTCCCAGCGGGGTTCGCCGTTGACGAGGAACCAGTTCCAGTCGCCCTGCGGGTTGAGCGTCGAGAGGCGCTCGAGCATGCGCACGATGCGCGCGGTGATGCTCTCGGCCGGGCGCACGTCGATGACGGTCGTTCGGTCGACGCCGTCGAACGCCTCGAGGCGGCAGCCACCGATGTCGGCGCCACAGTTCCCGACGCCGTAGTCCGAGAGGTAGCAGGGGCTGATGACGTGGTAACCGAACGAGGCGAGCAGCGCGTTGTGGGCGGTGCTGCCGCAGGTGGCCGGCGTGCCCGCGCCGTGCAGGTAGACGACGAGCTGACCCCGCGGCGCGACGCGCGTGTCGAGCGCGGCGAGCTGGGTGGCGTCGGCGCGGCCCGCGTCGGGCTCGACTGCCGAGGGGCGGAACTGGAACTGGAAGAGCTGCGGCATCGACCGGTCGACCCGTGGTGCGCCGGCATCGGCAACGCTGCCTGCGTCGATGCGCCCACCGTCGGAGCTTCCCGCATCGGGGCCACCGGCGTCGGCGGTGCCCGCATCATCGAGCGGGCCTGCGTCCAAGGCTCCAGCCCCGCCGCCTCCGCTCGTTCCACCCGCCGCACCGCTCAGCCCGCCTCCCGTGCCGCTGAGCCCGCCTCCCGTACCGCCGGTGCTCGCATCGGGGCCCTCGACGTTCGCGCCGCACGCCAGGACACAACACGCCGTGAAGCTCAGCAGTCGTCGCATCATCGCCACCTCCGCAGGGGCCCACCATCGAAGGCCCAGAGCCTGCGACGAATCGGGGGCGACGTCACCGGGCCCGTGCCGCGTTCATCAGCTCGCGCAGCCTGGCGTCGTTCGGCAACCCGCAGGACTCGGCCGCGAAGGTGGCTTCGTGGCTCGGGTGAAAGGGCACGCCTGCGGCGTAGAGCGCCTCGACGCAGGCGACGTGCAGGTCGGTGACGACGAAGGCGGCGATGGCGGCGTTGATGGCCAGGACGCCCCGGTCGAGGGCGCCGTCGGCGATGGCACGGCGCACGATGTCGACCCGCCCATACGCCGCGGCTTCCACGAGGGACGCGGGCGCGAACAACGTCTCGAGAAAGCCCGTGCCGGTCTCGGGGTGGTGGTGGCCGAGGTGCCACGCGTTGAGCAGGTCGACCCGCAGGTCACCTTCGACGAGCTGCCCTTCGTCGGGGTCGAGGCGCGGCGCTCGGAAGAGGCCGCTGCGCCGCGCGAGGGCGAGCGCTGCGTCATGGAAGCGGGTGTCGGCAGAGAACACGGGCGTCACTCCAGCGCGGCGACGACGCGGGCCACCATGGCCTCGACGTTTGGCTCGTTGGTGAGCTCGACCATCGCGTGCGGCGCGAAGGGGTGGCCCCACTGCTCGGTGGGCATGCGCCAGAACAGCGCCACCGTCTTCGCGCCGACGGCCACCGACAGGTGCATGGGCCCGGTGTTGTTGCAGACGACGACGCGCGCGCGCGACATGAGGAAGGCGAGCTCATCGAGCGAAGTGGGCGGAGCCAGCACGCCTTGACCGTCATCCAGCACCTCGCGGGCGAGCGCTTCTTCGCCGGGGCCCCACGTCACCACGGGCGTGACGCCCTTCGCCGTGAGGTGGCGCGTCACCCGTGAGAACACCGGCGTCGGCACGCGCCGCTCGCCGAGCCGGCCGCCAGGGTTCACCACCGCGAAGGAGGGGTGCTGGGCGACGAGGGCCTCGACCGAGGGCGTCGCGCGTGGCGTGCGGAAGCGCATCGCGCCCGTCGGCGCCGGGACGAGCGGCGACAGGTAGTGGAGGCGCTGGTCCACCTCGCGGCGGGTGTCCGCGCGCGGCGGCACGGTGACGTCGGCGAGCAGGCGGGCAGGCCCCAGCGGCGGCCCCACCACGCAGCCCCCCGCGCCCAGCACCCGCGCCACCAGCGACGGTGTGCCCGAGTATTCGACCCAGCTCGCGGCGTTCACCACGACGGCGCCCTCGCAGAGCGCCATGAGCGCGCGACGCTGGGGCGAGAAGGGGTTCCAGAGCCACGCGCGCTCGAAGACGTGCAGCCCGGCCACGCCCGGCAGCCCCTCGAGCACGCGCGCGCACTTCGGGTGCACGACGAGGTGCACCTCGTGCGTCTTCTCGAGCGCGGCGACGAGGGGTGTGGTGAGGAGCGCCTCTCCGACGCGCGCGTCGATGCGCACCAGCACCACGCGCTTCGCCGTCGAGAGCAGGGCCCTCCGTGATGCCCGCCACGGCCTGAAGAACAGCAGCGCGAACAGCCACCCGACGAGGCGCCGGAGGACGACCTCGAGCCGGTGCATCAGAACGTCTGGGCTTTGCCGAACCAGCGCCACGGCCAGCCGGGCTTCACGTAGGCGTCCTGCGGAATGTTGGCCTTCAGCTCGTCGTGCAGCTTCGGCAGCTCACTCCAGTGGACGCCCGGGCGGGTGTGGTGCGCGGTGTGGTACCCGAGGTTGCCGGTGAGCCAGTTGTAGAACGGCTGAATCATGTTGTTCGACGCCACCGCGTGCGAGTCGGTCGAGCGACCGGCGTGGTGCGCGTAGGTGGCCCACGCAGTGCCGAAGAGCGAGAAGGCCGGGCCCAGCACGAAGATGATGAGGCCTGGAATCGGCCGGTAGGCCACCAGCGCGCCGATGAGGGCGAGGCTGAGCAGGCCCATCCACAAGAAGGTGAAGCGCAGCTTCGGGTGCTTCGCGCCCACCACCCACGCGCGCGGGTACGCCGTCAGCGTCGTCTTGAAGGCGTACTCGAACTCGCTCATCAACGAGCCGTCGTCCCGGCGCCAGCGCGACTCGTCCTTCTGCTGGTCGAGGTAGTTCATGTGGTGGCCCACCGAGTGGTGCAGCACCCACGCGTGGCTCGAGACGCCCGTCTGCAGCACGTACATGAGCTCGAGCAGCCGGTTGAGCGGCTCCCAGGTGAACGTCGTCACGTGCTGGTGGTGGTGGTTGAAGGCGCACACCGCCGCCTTCGGGAAGATGCCCACGAGGAACACCAGGAAGAGGATGAGCGGGTGGTCGAGCGTGAGGTACGCCGTCAGGTCGAGCAGGAACAGCACGATGAAGGCGAAGACGTACGGGCGGTCTGCGGCGTAGCGGAACACTGACGACGAGGCGACCTGCTCCCGAGACAACCCAGCTGATGTTGCGTTCACGAATGACCTTTGGCGGTGCGGAGGACGAGGCTTCTGCCCGAAGTAGCGAGGTGAAGGAAAGCTTCAATCGTGCAGCGTCATGGTTCGGTCAGCGAGCGCCGCTGGCGGGTTGACCCACCGCAAGGGCTGGAGGCGTGGGTGCGGAACCATCCGCCATGCGAACCGTCATCGTCATCCTTGGAATCGGGCTCACCATCCTGTCGTCGGGCTGTGGCTTCGGCGCGTCGTGCACGACGGACACCGACTGCCCACGGGGCCAGAAGTGCCTCATCGGCAACGTCTGTGGCACGAGCACGCCGCCCGACGCCGGGCGGTGAGAAGCCGTGCAGCCCGGGGCTCACGGCACGAAGAAGTCGACCCAGCCGTTCACGTGCAGGTCCGGCCGCACGAAGCCTCCGTCGGGCGCGGCGCTGAAGTGGCACGAGAAACAATCGCTGCGCTGCACGTGCGGCGCTGGCGGAGGCGCTCCGTGACACGACGTGCATGTGCGCTGGGCGCCGTCCACCCGTGTCCACGTCGGAGCCGGGCTCGAGCCGCCACCCGGGCTGCTGCGCCACACCGAGGTGTCGTGACAGGCCGAGCTCGCGCACGTCTGGCCGTTCCACACGGGGCTTGCCCCATTCGCCCGCGCGACGCCGACGAAGCGCACCTGGGTGACGCCATCGAGGTGAGCGCCCGCGTCCACCGTCGCTGGCACGTCGTGGCACTCGGCGCAGCCTACGACACGCGCGAAGCCTCGTGAGACGAGGTGTGCCTGGTGCGCTCCCACGCCGGGAAGAGACGTGTCCGCCGCGCCCGAGAGGTCGTTCGGCGGGGCGGCGTTGGTGGCGTTGCCGTGGCAGCCATTGCAGGCCGTCGGCACGTTCACCTGCACCACGCCGTCGACGTGTCGCTCCTTCTGCAGCGCTCCATGGCACATCGTGCACTGCGTGACGGGCGGGTGGGGCGAAGGCGGTGGCGCTCCGTGACAACTCGAGCACGCGAGCCCCGCATCGATGCTCGTCCACGGGGGAGACGTCGCGCCGTGACAGGCAGTCGTGCAGCGCAGCGTCGAAGCGCTCCAGCCCGTCGTTGCCTTCACCTCGACGAGCCCGCCGTTGGGGTGTGACGCGTCGGTTGGTACCGCGTGGCACGTCTCGCACGCGACCGGCCGGCTCCAGGAACCGCCGCTGCGGTGGGCGGTGTGTGCGCCGACTCCTGTCTGCGAGACGAGGGTTCCGCCATCGAGCGCGCGCGGTGGAATGCCGGCGTCATCGCTTCCGTGGCAGCTCGCACACGTCGTGGCCACCACCTGCACCGTGCCGTCGACGTGCTTGTCCGGCGCGAGGAAGGCGGCGCCCTGCAGCACCTCGCCGTGACACACGCCGCAGTCCTCGTACTGCGGGTGGGGGAAGGTCGGCGGGTTCGCATGACAGCTGCCGCAGGCCTCGACTGACGAGCGGGGGCGCGTCCAACTGCCGGACACGGGGCCGTGGCACGTCGAGTTGCTGCAGGTGCGCTCCGAGAGGTCCCACCTCGGCGCCTGGCCTCCATCACGGCCCGCGAGGACGACCTGGGTGACGCCGTCGTTGTGCCCAGCGCTCTCCGTCACCTCGGGCACGACGTGGCACTGCCGGCACGCGACCGGCCCGTGGGTCGGACTCGCCGAGAGGTGCAGCGCATGGGCGCCCACGCCAGGGAAGCTGCGGTCGGTGTTGCCGAAGGTGTCCGTCGGTGGAGCGGCCTGCACCTCGGGGCTGCCGCTTCGGGTCGAGTCGCCGTGACAGCGTGTGCACTCGGCGGTGGAGCGTGGAGGGGCCTCGCGGGGCACGAAACAGCCGGCGAGCAGGCTGACTGCCACGAAGACGGTGCCGCGCCGTAGCGACGCGCCACGACGCGATGTCGAAGCCGCCGGGCGCGCCCCTGGCGTCGCGAAGTGCGCCGGTGGCCCGCCGAGGGCTGTGAGTCGAGCCCGCGAACTCGGTGCGGCGTGCGGAACCGGCGTTCGTGCTACCTGCGCCGAGTTGGTGCGCGATGGAGCGCCGCAGCGTGTCGCGGTCTCCTCGCGCGTCGGCACCACGCCGGAGAACTCGCGCCGCGTACCTCTCCGACTCACAGCGCACCTCCGTGGCACGCCTGACACTCTGGAGCCCCCGTCGGCGCCGCACCCTGCCAGCCCGCGGGGTGGGGACTGCCGCCCGAGCCTCCGACGCGGTGACAGCGCACGCACGTACTCGCCGCGCCCTGGTCGTGGCACGCCGCGCACGACAGGAGGTTCCTCCGCGCGGCGGGCCCGTGGGTGTTGCGCGCCGCGCCCGAGCCGCTCGCCCAGCCCGCCGGGTGTGGACTCACGGCGCCGCGATTCATGGGCGAGACGCCGCGCGCGGTGTGACAGGCATCGCAGTCGGGCTGCGCGTGACAGGTGAGGCACGTGCCCGGCTGCGACTCGGTCTCGACGGCGTGCTGCGTGAGGAAGTCGAAGCGATGCACGAGCTCGGCCTCGAGCTTCTCCGGGTTGCGCACCGCCGCGCTCATCGGCCGCGTCGCGTCGTGGCAACTGTCACAGCTCGTCTGGGCGTGGCAGCTCACGCAGCGCTCCGGTTCGCTCCGCGCGATGAGCCCGTGTCTCCGCGTCCACGCTGCGTCGTGCGAGAGGAACGACACCGGCCGCAACCCGCGCAGGTCGTTCTCCCGGTGACAAGTCGTACACGTGCCGCTGTCGAACTGGCGCCGGTGCTCATGGCACGAGAGGCACGTCTCCATGGGCGGGAAGAGCGGCGCGCCACCCGTCACCCCGACGGCGCCGGCGTGACACGTCACGCACTGGCCCTTGATGGCTGGCATCGCGAGGTGGGGGTCGTGCGCGAAGACGATGGCTTTGCCTGCCGGCGTCGTCGCGATGGCGGGGCGAATCGAGCGCGAGAACGTCTGCGGCGCGTCCTGGTGGCAGCTGGTGCACGACTCGACCCGCGGTGGATGCCACGCCCCCGTCGCCACCTCGACGCCGCCATCGAGAGCCGTCGCGCCCTGGTGGCAGCTCGCACATGACAGACAGTCTGGTTGCCCCGGCCCTCCGCACGCGAGCTCGGCGAGGTGCTGCCGGTGCGGGAAGTGCGTGAGCAGGCTCTTCGTGCACGCCGACACGAGGAGCACCACCACGACGCCGAGGCCGAGGCGCTTCACCGGAGCCCTCCGCCAGGCCGTGACGGCGCCATCACGTCGAGCATCTCCAGCGGTGAAGGCGTGGAGCCGGGCTGGCACCGACGAGCTGCCGCCGAACGGCGAGCGCTCCCGCACGGCCCGGGGTCGAGTGGCGTCGTCGCGCGAGCGGCTGCACCCGAGCAACGCGAGAACGAGCCTCGCTCCGCGTTCCCGAAGACCGAGTGCGCCGTCAGACGCGCCGCTCCGAACGCCTGCGCCAACCCCATCTGCAGCGGCCCGGGTGTTGGAAGCGCCGTCATGGCAGGCCTCCCGCCGATACCGGCTCCCACTCGAAGACGAGCCGCGCGAGCCCCTGCACCTCGAGCGCCGCGTACGGCGTGCGCATCACCGTGGTCGAGAGCAGCAACCGCAGCTGTCGCCAGAAGGCCCACTCGGCGCTCACCACGCCCGTCATCGACTCCCGCACGCCGAGCACGGGCCGGTCGTAGAGAAACAGCGACGTGTCGATGGACGCCGAGAGTTGCTGCAGCAGCCTCCCGCGGGCACCCAGGCGCACCTGGTGAAAGCCATTCATCGAGGTCTGCGTGCGCTGGAGCTCGCCCTGCACCAGCCAGCGGCCGTCGAGGCCGGGCGTCCAGCGCGCGCGCACGAGCGCCCGGCCGCCGGGAACGCCATGCTCGTACACCTGCCCCGCGCCGCGGCCCGTGAGGCGCAGCCGGAACGGGAGCTGCGCCGTCAGCTCGCCACCCACCTCGTGCCACGTGCCGCCACCGAAGGCCGCCAGCACCGACGTCTGCGGCAACAGCAGCGCCGTGTTCTGAAACGAGTAGTCGACCGAGGCCGTGCCGAAGGCGAGGCCGGTGAGGTCGGCGTAGAGGCGCGCCTCGGAGACACCGGTCGGTTTCGTGCCCCCCTGGGCGAGGCCCGTGAGGTCGAGCGTGCCGCGGCCACCCACCGAGAGCCACGCGAGCGGTTGGCTGTGCACGTCGGCGCTCAAGGCCCGCACCGCGAGGCCCACCGCGTCACGCTGTTCATGAAACCCCACGAGCGCGCGCACGGGCCCGGCGCGGAGGCCCAGGCGCGCACCGGCCGTGAGCTGCCCCGCCCGGTTCTGTGCTTCTCGCAGGCGTGGGTCTTCGAGGGCGTCTCCCAGGAAGCCGAGCACCCACGCGCCACGCGGCAGGTTCCAGCGCGGCAGCGCCACGAAGCCCGCGTACACGTCGACGTCCATCAGCCCGAAGCGCGCGCCCGCCGTCACGCCGTCGAAGCGCACGTAGCGGCTCGTACCCGGGAGCGTCACCTGCCGGCCCGCAGTGAGTCGCCAACGCCCCGTGCGCAGCTGCGCGAAGGCCGTGGTGACGTCGCCGTCACCGAGCCAGCCATCTCGTGGCCCGAGCCGGCCCCACGCCGAGACCTCTCCGCTCACCGAGTCTGGAGCGCCCGGCAGGTCGATCGCCCCGAAGCGCAGGAACGCCGTCGTCATCACCGGCAGCGCGAGCTCGAGCGGCGCCCCGACGCCCGCCGGCCCCGGCAGCAGCGCCTGCTGAAACGTCTGCGCCGTCATCGTGGCGCGCGCGTCGACCCAGGTGGCCTGCTGCGCCCGTCCAGCGCCGCTCACGAGGCCACACGCCGCGACGCAGGCCTGCATCAGGCGGGCGCGCGAATGGGAGCGGTGGACTGCGGAGCGGGGCACGGCGCCGCCAGCCCATTCAAGAATCGTGGGAGCCGCGTCGCGGCGCTGATCCGCTCAACCGGCCATTTCCACGCGAAAGCTGCAGCGCTGGTTGGGTTTCCACGCAATCTCTGCGCGGCGGAGCCAGGGCGCCCCCGCATGACGAAGCTGTGATGGCTGGTACAGGACACGCAAGTGCGCTCCCCACTTCGAGGGGAGTTCATCGTCATGACGTCGTCCCGAGTGTTGAGTGCTGTGTCTCTCGTCGTCGCGGTCGCGGCCTGTACCGGCCCCGCCGGCATGGATGGAGCCCAGGGCCCTGCCGGTGAGCGCGGCGCGCCTGGTCCTCAGGGCCCCGCCGGCATGAACGGGATGAACGGGATGAACGGTGGCCCGGCATGAACGGCATGGACGGCATGACGGGTCCCCAGGGGCCCTCGGGCCCGGCTGGAGACGCTGGCGCCAACGGCCGTGACTTTCGCTTCACCGGCAGCGGGCTCGTCGTCACGGTGCTCGACGCCGGCGTGGCCGATGGTGGAGCCACCGTCGACCTGCGCCTCGCCGACGAGGCCGGCCGGCCGCTCGACCGCACGGGCACGGTCACCGAGGGCGCCGTCACCGTGTCCCTCGTGCTCGGGTACCTCGACCAGCGCGCGAGCGACAACCTGCCGCTCCAGTACGTCAGCTACACCCGCCGCAACGTGGTGTTCGACGGAGGCACGTTTGCGCAGAACGCCGCCGACACCAACGGCACGTGGACCGAGCTGGCGCCCATCGGCACCGGCCTGTACCGCTACCGCTTCGCCACGCCCGTCAGCCCCGGCGCGAACGCCAACAAGACGCACTCGGTCGGCCTCTACGCCACCCGCACCGTGCAGGGCGTACGCGCCGTCGACAACGTGGTGTTCCACTTCCGCCCCGATGGTCTGCCGGTGACGGCGACACGGGCCATCGTCACCGACCAGGCCTGCAACGGCTGTCACACCCGGCTCGAGGAGCACGGCGGCGCGCGGCGCGAGGTGCCGTTGTGCATCATGTGCCACACCAACAGCGCCGACATCGACCCCGACACGGGCAACACGTTCGACTTCAAGACGATGATTCACAACATCCACGCGGGGTACCGGCTCCAGAGCGTGGACGCGGGCGTGCCGTACCGAATCATCGGCTTCGGCAACACCGTCTACGACTACAGCACCGTCGCCTACCCGGGGAACTTGAACGAGTGCGAGGCGTGCCACACCGCGAGCGACCGGTGGAAGACGAACCCGAGCCGCGAAAACTGCGCCGGGTGCCATGACCGCATCTGGTTCACCTCGACGACGCCTCCGGCGGGCTACCGCGTGCACCCCGGTGGGCCGCGCGCCGACACCGAGTGCATCGTCTGCCACGCCGACAACTCCATCTCGCCCATCGCGCGCCAGCACCCGGCGCCCTCACGGGACCCGAACCGGCTCGCCGTCGTGGGCAACATTCTCCCCATCACGGCGACGCCCCCGGGCTCGCGGCCGCAGGTGACGTTCTTCACGCAGGTGAACGGCCAGCCGCGCGACATCCTCTCGCAGCGCCTGTCGCGGCTGCGCTTCACCTTCGCCGGGCCCACCGTCGAGATCGCGCGCTTCTTCTCCGAGACGGCCGAGAACGCGCCGGACTGCGCCGTCATCACCGACGGAGGCGCGTGCCTCGAGCGCGTCGACGCGGGCGTCTTCACCTACCGCGCCGCGACGCCGCTCCTGCCGAACGACACGGGCAGCTTCCAGGTGGGCATCGAGCTGTGCGCCACCACCGACGCGGGCGTGCGCTGGTGTGCCGACGACCCGGTGCGCTCGTTCGCCGTCACCGACGCGACGCCCGTCAACCGCCGCAAGGACGTCACCCAGGGCCAGTGCGAGTCGTGCCACCAGGACCTGCAGGAGCACGGCGGCAGCCGCAAGAGCGTCGAGAACTGCGTGTCGTGTCACAACTCGAACCTCGTGCGGAACCGCAACGTCGTCGTTCCGCGCGATGGGGGCACCGTCACCGCCGGCTCCGCCAACTTCAAGGACCTCATCCACGCGGCGCACGCGGCGGCGCGGTACCCGTCTCCGCTCAACAACTGCCAGAAGTGCCACACCGCCACGGCGTACGTGCTGCCGCTGCCGGCCACGGTGCTGCCGTCGCGGAGCGAGCTGCGCAGCTGCAACCTGTCGCTGGCCGATGGCGGCCCGAGCGTGCCGGCTGACGGTGGCCTCGCGTGTCTGCCCGGCGCGGTGGCGGTGACACCGGTGTTCGAGCCTCCCACGGCCGCGGCGTGCACCGGCTGTCACACCTCGGTCGCGGCTCAGGCCCACACCATTCTCAACACCACCATGGGTGGCCTCGAGTCGTGCGCCGTCTGTCACGCGGCCGGCAAGTCGGTGGGCGTCGACAAGGTGCACGCGCTGGCGCCCTGAGCGGTGGCGACGCCGAAGCCCATGACGCGTCCAGTCCGTCAGCGTGGGTCCAGCGCCCCCTCGGGAGGCCGCGCGTGGCGTCTGTCGAAGGCCAGGCGCGGAGCCGCTCGCACGTCGGCGGGTGGGGCCGCGCCAGGCCGTGCGCTGCAAGGTTCGTGGTTCTTCTTCACCTCATCCGGAGCGCGTCGGGTGTCGGGGCCGAGGAGCGTTGCGGGAGGGAAGGCTGGCTTCCAGAGGCGACCCATCGGAGCAGGTCTTCCGTGACGACGCCCTTTGGTGTTCTCACCCTCGCGAGCGCGGCCGTGGCGGCGCTCATTCTCCTCCACCACCTCGTGGCGAGGCCGGCCCTCACCGCCACCGTGCGCTTGCGCCTGTTGCTCGGGCTCGCGGTGATTCCCTTCATCACCGCGGTGTCGTCCACCGCGTACGGCCTGCACCGCACCACCGAACGCGACTTCTGCGGCTCGTGTCACGTGATGACGACGCACCTGTCGGACCTCGAGGACCCGAAGAGCCAGGGCCTCGCGGCGCGGCACGCCCACAACGCCGCCACCGGTCCGACGGCCTGTTACACCTGCCACGCCGACTACGGCCTCTTCGGCTACCCGCTGACGAAGCTGACGGGCATGTCGCACGTGTGGAACTACTACCTGGGTGGCTACTCGGGCTGGTCGCTCGAGCGCTTCCACGCCGAGGTGCGCACCGCGAAGCCGTACCCCAACGCCAACTGCCGGCAGTGTCACTCGGGCACGCTCGCCTCGTTCTCGAACGTGAAGGAGCACGTCGCGCTCGCCGAAGAGCTCGAGCAGAACCGCGTCTCGTGCGCGTCGGCCGGCTGTCACGGCGTGGCGCACCCCTTCAGCAAGACGAAGGACGAGCTGGCGGGTGGGGTGACGCGATGAAGGGGCTGCTCCGGCTGCTCGCGCGCTGGCCCAGCGACAAGGCGCTGCGCGCAGCGTGCGTGCTGGGCCTGGGTGCGCTGGCGTTGATGGTGCTCGGCGTCGTGTACGGCACCCCGTTGCCCGTGGTGGGCTCCATGTCCGTCGCGCAGGGGTTCGGCGTCGTCGCGTGTCTGTTGTTCGGGCTCTCCATCGCCGCTGACGTCGCCTCGCGCCGCCCGTGAAGGCCATGCTCGACAAGGCCCTCGTGGGGCTGCTCGCCGTGGGGTCGTGGGGGTGTGGCGCGACCCTCACGCCGCCGGCCGAGGTGCAGCCGCTCCAGACGGTGCCGGGCAGCTACCACCTCGCGCGGCCAGCGCCGGGGCACCAACAGCACCTGGCCACCGGGATGGTGCGACGTGATGGCGGCCTCGTCGACTCGGGCAGCAGGCAGGTGCTCTGCCGCGATTGTCACGCGCTCGCCGACGCGGGCTTCGCGCCTCCCACCGACGCGGTGTGCACCGGCTGTCACGAGCCGCAAGTGCGCCAGCACCACCCCTTCGACGCCGGCTCCACCACGCTGGGCTGTCTCACCTGTCACCCGTTCATGGCGAAGTCGTTGCCTGCGCGTTTCGAGCCGTGGACGTGCTTCGAGTGTCACCAGAAGCCTCAGGGCGACGTGGCCGCCATCACGGTGCACCGCGCGCGTTGCGAGTCGTGTCACCGGCCGCACGAACAGCCCTTCACCCAGGCCGCCGACTGCACCACGTGCCACGCCGTCTCGCTGAAGCACGGCGCGAAGGGCCCCACGCTGGCCGACACGTGCATGAAGTGCCACCCGCACCACGCCGAGGCCTCGGTGGCGAGCAGCCAGTGCGTGACGTGCCACACGAAGGCCACCATGACGGCTTCGGCGCGCGTGGCGCCCGAGGCGTTGTTTCCGAAAGGCCACCCCGGCTGCGGCGCGTGTCACGAGGCCCACCGCTTCGAGAAGGGCGCGGTGAAGGACTGCGCCGGCTGTCATCGCGGCCAGCCCGTCGTCGCCCAGTGGATGCACGAGGCCTGCACCGACTGTCACCGCCCGCACGCACCGAAGGCCCAGCCCGTGGGCTGCACCGAGGGCTGTCACCGCGACGAGCGGGTGACGCACCCGAAGTCAGCCGACGGCCAGGCGTGCACCGGCTGCCATGCGCCGCACGAGCCGGGCGACAGGCTCGCGAAGCCCTGCATCACCTGCCACGACGAGGCGCCCTTCACGGCCGAGGTGGTGCACGGCGCGCGGGTGACGTGTGACGACTGCCACGCGCCCCACGAAGGAAAGCCCCGCACCGACGCCGAGTGCCGGAGCTGCCACCAGACGCGCTTCGCCGAAGTCGCGTTGGTGAAGGTGAAGCCCGGCTCGAAGATGAAAGGTCACCAGGACTGCGGGGCCTGTCACGCCTCGCTGCCCCACGGAGCGCCCGGCGCGTCGCCGAAGCCCTGCCTCACCTGCCACACGAACCGCGCGCCGCCGCAGAAGGGCCATGCCTTGTGTGAGAGCTGTCACGAGAGCCACTCGGGCGCCGTCGTGAAGACGTGTACGGCCTGCCATGGGGTCGAGACGCTGCCGGCGCTGCACGCCGAGAAGGACCACCAGCGCTGCGAGACGTGCCACGCCCCGCACGCACCAGAGCCAGGCGCCGGCCCTGCCACCTGTCGCAGCTGTCACCAGCGCCTCGACACGAAGCACCACCCGACGCCGCCGGTGCAGTGTGTCGGGTGTCACCTCTTCGAGGCTGCGGGCCCTGGTCGCGGGAGGTAGGCACGCTGGTTGGTGATGATTTTGAATCGCTCGGTCTGGAATGAGGGAGGGGCGCTCGATGCTCGACGGAGCTGGCGGTTCGAGGTCCCGGCGGGCACCGTCAGCGCGTGAGCCGTTTCGTCGACGACCTGCGCGTCGCGCTGTCGAACGTTCACCGGCTCGACGGGGCCGGTCACTCACCGCAGGAAGAGCGGCTCGCAGAGGTCGCGGCGCTCATTGCTCCCGTCGTGGGGTGTTCAGCCGTCCGAGGAGGCAGCTCGTCGGTGGTCAGCCCGTCGGCCAGCGAGTCGCACTGGCGGGCTGCGAGGGCGGGGTCGACCCGCACCGTCACCAGCACGCCGAAGAGCGCCGCGACCAGCGTGTCGCCCGTCTGATGGCCCGGCAGCGGGCTGCGGCCGTTCTGGCCGAGGGCGCGATCGAACAGCCCAGTGAGCCGGCGGAGGTGTTCGGTCAGGATTCGCGGACTGCCTCCCCGGGCCGCGCCCAGCTCCGCCATGCTGTTCACGAAGAGACACCCACGCCGCGCCAGCGCTGGGTCCGCTCGCAGTCCCGCAGCGAGCGTCCGGAAGTAGGCGCGGAGCTCCGAGGGCCCTGCGTCGGGTTGTTCGAGGGCCGCGAGCTGTGGGTTCATCCACATCGTCCGATACCGGCCAAGGGCTTTGTCGAAGAGCGCCTCTTTGTCGCCGAACGCCTGGTACAGGCTCGACCGTGAAAGGCCGGTCGCCTTCTCCAGTCGCGCCAGCGAGGCCCCTTCGAACCCATGGCGCCAGAAGACGCCGAGCGCGGCGTCGAGCGCTTCGTCGGTATCGAACGTTCGGGGGCGCCCCATGCAGCGCACAGCTTGACACTTCTGATTCGCTCGGTCCAATATTTGGCATGAGCCTCGTTCCGTTCGTGGTCGGTGTCTCGCTCGTCGTCATCGGGGTGACCGAGTACGTGCTGTTCAGGTGGCTCGCCCCGAGGCGCGAGAACATCGCGCGTCGCATGCGCCTGCTCACTGCCAACTCCATCTTCAACGTCGTGGTGGGTGAGGTGCTGGTCGGCTGGGCGATGCTCGGCGGCTGAGTCGCTCGAGCGCGACGCCTCAGGGGCGGAGGAAGGTCTGCTTCGCCCGACGCGACTGCAGGAAGGCGACGAGGAAGGCCGCGTTGCCGAAGAGCGAGGGCATGGCGGCCTGCCCCGAGGTGGCTTGCCCGAGCGCTTCGAGGGCTCGCCTCGCTCAGCCCACGCGCGCTTGCGCCGCCTTGCCCCGCTTCCGCTTCGGAGGCTCGGGCCTGCGCGGCGGCGTGGCGAACGACTCGAGTCGCGCGCGGTCGAGCACCTCGATGTCTGGCTCGACGCGAATCACGCCGGCGTCGGCGAGCGCCGTGAGGTTGCGCGACATCGTCTCGGGCCGAATGCCCAGCATCGAGGCGACGTGCCGCTTCGAGAAGGGCCCGCGCTTGCCGCTCTCGACGACGTCGTGGTGCTCGAGGATGAAGCGGGCCACCCGCACCAGCGCCGGGCCAGAGCGGCTCGCCACCTCGTCGCTGCGCCGGTCGAGCTCTTCGAGCAGCAACGGCACCATCGCCGAAGCGAGCGCACCGCCGCGGCCGCCATCGACGCCGAGCTGCACGCGCATCACCACCGGGTCCGAGGCGCAGACGGCTCCGTCGGACAGCGCCCGCGCCGCCGCCCGCGCCGGCCGGCTCTGGAGCGCCTCGATGCCGAGCACCGCCCGTGGGCCCCGCACCCCGTTCCACCAATGGTTTCCCTCGGAGTCGCGGCCGGTGAGCGCCACCGCGCCCCGCTTCACGAAGAGGACCTCGCGCGGCACCTCGCCCTGCTCCCACAGCACCTCGCCCGCGCGCACCCGCCGGGGCACGAAACCGCAGCGCCCTTCGGCGTGGAGCGGGCAAGACCTGCACGTGTCGACCGGGTTCTGGAGCATGCGCCAGAGCCTTCCACGCCGCGTGCCAGCGCTGGCGCCTCGAGCGGGGTCAAGCCGGCGCGTGCGCGTCGCGCAAGACGTGCGGCCACCGCGGGCGGCTCGTCACGTCTCGCTCTGCCCGGCCCCGCCCAGAATCAGCAACACCAACACGTACCGGCCCCAGGGGTCGTTGCCCGCCCGCTCGGTGGTGACGAAGAACATCACCTCGAGCTCGTCCTTCGACAGCACCTCGGCAGGCCACTGCACGTCGTCGAGGTCGAACGTCTCGATGCGCCAACCCTGCACCGGGCGGCGCGTCACCGTGTTGGCCTGCGACATGAAACGCTCGAGCGCCTCGGCCGAGTCGTACTCCCGCTTCGCGACCGCTTCGGCGAAGGTCGGCTCGGACGACGACGGCAGCAGCACCCACTGAATCGGCTTCTTGCCGTTGCGGGCGCGCTGGCCGTTGAGGGCCGTCAGCACCCGGTCCGAGGTGGCGGGCCACGTGGGCGCCTGCACCGGCTCGTAGGCCGAGACGATGCCGCCCAGCATCGAGCCTTCCTGGTACAGGCCCACCGCCAGCACCCCAGCGCGTGGAGACAGGAGCGCCTGCCGGTACGCTGGGGACTCGAGCATCTCGGCCAGGAGCGCCGACACCGTGTCGGCCTCGACGGCGGCGGCGCCGAAGGTGCCAGACATGATCTCCTGCTCGACGCGCCAGCCGGCCATGACGCCCAGGGCGATGCGGTCTTCTTCGCGCGCGTCATCGCGCCGGGTCGCGTCGAGGAAGAAGGGCGTCAGCTCGGCCACGTCGCGGCTCTGCGCTTCCGACAGCGTCAAGGGTGACAGACCGATGCCGGCGCGCACGGTGTTGAGCTGGGTCGCGAAGTCCCGCGAGGTGACGCCTGGGACCTGGGCGACGAGCGTGGGCGCCGTGTACGTCGCCGCCGCGCCGCCGTTCGGCCGCACCAGCAGGCGAACCAGCTCGAACCCCAGCACCCGGCCCTTCTCGTGCGCCGACAGGGCCACCCACGCTGCTTCGTCGGCCAGCGCGACGGGGCACTTCAGCTCGAAGGCCGGAGCGGCGCGCTTCTGCGTGTTGATGCAGTCGACGCTCCCCGTCCTGCCCTGGTTGGCCCTGCCCGAAATCGAGTCGGCGCGCCGGCTGGTGGTGCCGCGAATCCAGACGAAGCCGTCGGGCCCCGGCACCATCGCCACCGGCTCGAGCGTGACGTCGTCGAGGTGCGAGGCCACCATCACCACGGCCTTCTCGCCCTCACGCACGAAGGCGATGCCGGCCTTCGCGCCCTCGGGGAGCCCCTGCACCAGCTTCGTCACGTCGGCCAACCACTGGGTACGGAGCGCCTCGTCGGTGAGCTCGGCGCTGGCGGTGCCGCTGAGCGAGTTGAGGCGGGTGCCCCGGCTGGCCACGCCACAGCGCGCCTCGAGGAAGTGGCGAACGGGCTCGGCTGGGTACCCGCCCTTCTGGGCCAGGAAGCGCGCCGTCTCGCGTGCGACGCAGGCGTAGGCGTTCGAGGGCTTGAGCGCGCGCGCGGCCGCGACGTCGAGGAACGTGCGGGCGAACAGCGACTGCGCCTCATGTGGCGCATCGGCGTAGGCGTCGGGCAGCGGCCCCTGCAGCGTCCAGGTGTCGGCGTCGACCGTCGTGCGGTCGAACACCTTCGGAGGCTTTGGCTGGCTCACGAGCTTCTTCAGCTCGTCCGCCGAGGTGAAGCGGGTGCTCCCGCTGGTGGCACAGCCGAACGACGCGAGGATGAACGTACAAAGCAGAGGTCGCATGGCGGTGCGGAGTGTGCCGGAGGAGCGTGGTTGTTCAAGTGTGTACTGGTTTGTGACGAGGAGGTGACAGGGTTGGCTGGGGCTCGCGCCGACTCCTCGGGAGCGCTCAACCACGCGCGCGGCGTGACCGCCTGGCCGCGCCGACGTCTGCCTGCGCCGCCAGCCGCGCCTCGAGCGCCCGCGCATCGGCGAGCTCGTTCCACGGTGCGCCGCTGTGGGAGCGCACCTTGCGGGTGTCGGCCCCCATCGCCCGTGCCAGGTCGTGCACCTCGGCTGCCTGCGCGGCGTACGGCCGGGGCAGGTAGCGACCGGCCGCCGCGTCGAGCGCGATGGACGAGTCGCTCACCACCACCAGCCGGCTGCGCCGATGCCACCCCTTCACCCGCGCCGTCAGCAGGGCCTGGCGCACCGCCTCGAGCTCCATCAGCACGCAGGTGGTGGAAGCGGCGCCGCCCTCACCGCGCGCCACCTCGACGCCGTCACGCACCGCGATGAAAGCCCAGCCTCCCGGGCGGCCCGCACGCCCCTCGGCGGAGCCGTCCGTCCACAGCTCGAGCACCCGGCGCGGCTCGTCCATCGTCAGGGCAGGAAGCCGGCGTCGGGCAGCACCGTCACCGTGAAGGTCCGCACGTCGAAGGCGCCTCCGTCGGGCTGCTGGTTCGGCACCACCGTCAGCTCGACGCGGCGCACCTCGGCGAGCGAGAAGCCGGGGCTCTCCTCGAAGTCCCAGCCCGCCGTCGGCGTTGGCGTGATGCTGAGCGTCACCCGCAAGCTCTGGCCCTCGCCGAGCTGATTCATGCGGGGCGTGAAGCGCCGGTACACCGCGTCGGTCGGCCCGCACAGCGTCACGATGGGCCCCGGAATCGCGTCGCTGAAGATGGGGCGCCCGACGATGGTGAGCCCCGTGCGGTCGGTGAGCGCCAGCGACAGGCGCGTCGTTCGCGACAGGTCCCACGTCGTCGTGCCTTCGGCCTCGGCGAACCACGTGTGCCGCACCGGAATCGTCGACATCGACCAGCCCTGCGAGCCCACCCACGTCGGGTTGAACCAGCTCTGCGCATCGGCGCCAGCACGCCCCTTCTGGCAGCCCGGCGGCAGCCGCGGCCCCGTCGCCATGGGGATGATGGTGCGCACGGCCCCCGTCACCACCCGCGGCGTCGACGTCAACGAGGGCGGCCCGCCACAGCCCGGCGAGTCGTCGACGACGGCGTCACAGTCGTCGTCCACTCCGTTGCACGTCTCGGTGCGTGGCTGGCTCCGGGGGACACACACGCGCTGGTTGGCGCGCGCGCCCGCGTCGAAGCGGCACTCGATGCCTCCCTGGCTGCACGCGCCGAGGTTCTGCATGCAGTCCACCGTCGGAGCCCCCGGTACGCCCGGGCTCTCGGCGTCGGCGAACGGCGCGTCGTCGGGCTGGCCGTTGCAGTTGTCGTCGCGGTTGTTGCAGGACTCCGGGGCGCCGGGGAACACGTCGGCCGCCATCACGTCGCAGTCACCGCCTCGCGCGACGTACCCCGGCGGCGGAGCGCACGCCGTCTGCCGGTCGGTGTCGTCACCAAACCCGTCACCATCGCGGTCGCGGAACCAGGGTCGCAGGTTCGACAGCCCCTCGTCGACCTCTCCGTTGCAGTTGTCGTCGACGCCGTTGCATTGCTCCGGCGCGAAGGGGTTCACCGCCAGGCCGGCGTCCGAGTCGTCGCAATCGAGCACCACCCGCCCACCGTCGAGCAGCTCGGGCACGACGCCGCTCGCGCGGGGCAAGGAGCAGAACAGCCGGGGCGCTCCGGCGCCCACGCCATCGCCGTCACCGTCCGTGTAGAAACGCCGCGGCGCCTGGCCCGACGCGCAACGCCCCTCGACGGCGAGCGTGGGGCAGGCCGGGCTCCCGCCGGGTCGGCAGCAGAGCCCATCGTCGCAGGTGAGGCCGTCGGGGCACGCGCCGTCGCTCTCGCAGCGGTAGGGGCCGGTCGGCTCCCACGCGCGCAGGCAGCCGAACGACAGGCCCACGACGAAGGCCGCTGCGACGTGTGAAGCCCTCATGCGAGCCACCCTGCCCCGGGCTGCTCGTCGAGCACGACGGTGTTGCTGAAGACGCGCTCCATCATCTCGCTGCGGCGCGCCTGTGCGCTGGCGTGCGTGGCCCTCACGGGAGGACCTCGCCGTGCGTGGCCATCGAGCACGACGGTGTTGCTGAAGACGCGCTCCATCGTCTCGCTGCGGCGCGCCTCTGCTGCGACGTGCGCGGCCCTCACTTGAGAAACCCCGCCTCGGGCTGCATGTCGAACACGTAGGTGCCGCTGAAGACGCGCACCATCACCTCGATGCGGCGCACCTTGCGCGTGTCGGCGCCCGACCCGATGCCGGTGATGAAGTCGGGCATGGGCGCCCGGGTGTCGAGGAAGAAGGTCGAGTTGAAGCTCGAGTCGGACTCGTTCCACGCCGTCGCGGCGGCCCCCGTGGTGGCGTCGCGCCAGCGGTACCGCACGATGGTCGAGGCGTCGTCCGTGCAGAGGTGCACCACCGGGTACACGCCGTCCTGGCCCGAGCCGGTGCCGGTGATGCCCCACAGGGCCCGCGTGGGGTCGGGGAACATGCCCGAGCCGGTCCAGCGCAGGCGCAGCCGCAGGTCTTTTGCCGACAAGTCCCATTCCTGGCCCACCGGCGCTTCGACCCACCACAGCAGGTAGCTCTCGGCCGACACGGGCCGCGACCCCGTCAGGACACCCCCGTCGTTGAGGCCAGGCGTCGCGACGCGTGACTTCTGGCAGGCCGTGGTGAGGGTGCCATTCACTGGAAAGACCCCGCCGCCGTAGGTGAAGCCGCGCTGCCCGGTGAGCCGCGCGGGGCCGCCACAGCCGGGCTGGTTGTCGTCGTCGCCGTCGCAGTCGGTGTCGATGCCGTCGCAGCGCTCCCACGAGGGCGCAACGATGGAGGTACACATCGGCCGCACCCCGCGGTCGCAGGTGATGACGCCCGTCGCGCAGACACCGTTCGCGGTGGCCGTACACGGCAGGCGCACCGGGTCCGTGGTGAGCTGGGTGTCGAGGTAGCGCGCGGCTTCCTTCAGCCCGTCGCAGTCGTCGTCGAAGTCGTTGCACAGCTCGCCCGCGTCCGGGTGCTTCGCCGGGTCGAGCCACTCGCAGTCGTGCAGGTGGTTCGCGATGGGCAGCGTTCCGGGGGGCGCCATGCACGCGAACACGCCGGCGTCGTGCTGGGGGTAGCCGTCGCCGTCTTCGTCACGCCCGAAGAACTGGCGTGGCGAGAGCCCCTCGTCGATGACGCCATCACAGTTGTCGTCGACGCCGTTGCAGGTCTCGGGCGTGCGCGGGTTCACGTCGGCGCGCGAGTCGTCGCAGTCGGCGCCGGCGTCGGGCAGCGCGAAGCCTTGTGGTCTCGCACAGCGGCGCACCGGCTCGTTGGGGTTGCCGAACCCGTCACCGTCACGGTCGCGGAAGAAGAGGACGCCGCTCGAGCCGCCCGCGCAGGTGCCGTCCGACGCGAGCAGCGTGGGGCAGCCGCCGCGGGTGCGGTCACAGCACACCGCGGTGCCGACGAAGGGCGTGTCGCACTCGAAGCTGCCGGGGCAGGTGCCGTCGCGCGCGCAGGCGAACTGGCCCGACGGCGACCACGCCTCGAAGCACGCTGGCATCGTCAGCAGCGCGAGGCCCATGAGCCACGGCGCGAGCGGGCCGAGGCCGCGGTTCGGGCCGGAGGCCTCGACGCGCAACCCAGTCGTCGAACCAGCCCGACGCTCACCGTCGGCAACTTCGTGAAGCTCGCCACGAGCGGCTTCCACGACGGGACGAGACCCACGTGCCGCGCTGGCGTCGAGCCCGTCCATCACTCCGGGGTGTGCACGGGGGCCGATGCGGAGCGCTGCATCGAGGCAGCTCACGGTCGGGCGGTCGGCCGCGACTTCTGCGCGACGGCCGAGCTCATCAAGCCGACCCGCGTGACGGAGGCGACCGTCGGCCTCCACGCGACCGCCAGTGGTGCGACGCGCAGGGGCGGCGCGGACGAAGTCGACCCACCGCCCCGGGAGCGGACCGGGACGGGGACGCGGCCTCGACGGTGGGCGGCTCGCGCTCATTGCAGCAGCGTGTCCACCACGAAGAGGCTGACGCCGAGGGCCGCCGCCGCCGCGCCCAGCACGAGGAGCAGGTTGCCGAACGAGGCGTACTGCTGCGCCTGCTGGTTGGCCCGCAGCACGTCGGCGAGGGCGCTGCAGTCGCGCGCCTCGGGTGTGTCGCAGCGGGTGAGGCCCACGCCCGTGCTCTTCGACAGCGCTCCGGCCACGAAGCCCGCGGCGGCGGTGGCGGCGCCCAGCATCACCAGGCCATAGCTGCCGTACCGGAGCGCCGTGGGCCCGCTCGACGCGCGCGCGGTGAGCGCCGCCTGGGGCTCGACGGCGAGGGCCACGCGGCCCGCCTCGGGCACCTCGAGCCGCTGCAGCACCGCGTTCCCCGAGGGAAACACGACGTCGACCTGGTGAGCGCCCGCGGGGACGGCGACCAGGTCTCCGTTGCGGGCCGCGATGACACGGCCGTCGACCTTCACCACCGAGCCGCCCTCGACCTGCACGGCCATGGCGCCGAAGCCCTTGCGCAGCCAGCCCGGGAGCAGCTGCTCCACCGCGGCCTTCAGCGAGGGCTCGAGCGCGTCTGGCGGCGTCTCACCCTTGCGCGAGCCCTGCCGCTCGCCGTCCAGCCAGAACGACAGCTCGAAGACGATGCGGGTGTCGCTCCCCTTGAGCTCGAGCAGCGCCACGCCCGGCACCTCGAGCGACGCCACCAGCGCGCGCGCACACTCGGCGCCCTCACATTTGCGGGGCGCGCCCTTCTTGAAGACAGGGCCCTCACCCACCGGAGCGCCCGACAGGGCCTTGAGGGCCACGTCGAGGGCGCGCTGCGCCTTGCGGGCCGTGGCCTCGGACGGCCCGTTCGAGTCGACGACGGCCGAGACGAGGCCCTGTGCGTGGGCGAGGTGCGCGACGAGGAGGCCGAGGGCGAGCGCGAACTTCACGGCAGCAGGTCTAGCCAAGACGCCCCCGACGCCCAAGGGGCATGGCATCGCGCCCCTTCGTTGACTCCGCACCGTCGGTGGAGGACACGCGCCGCATGGTTCGACTCGTGTCGTGTTTCATCCTGGTCAGCGCCGGCTCCGCGTGGGCACAGGGCTGGGCGGCGACGTTCCCCTCGGCGCGGGTGGCCACCTACTTCAACGGCGCCGAGCGCACCGCCGTCGTCGTGATTCCCGCAGGAGACCCCGCGAGCG
>JALOQF010000188.1 GCA_025459425.1 Myxococcaceae bacterium
CCGCGCGACTTCCGCATCCGGCCCTCGGGCCGGGTCTTCATCGACGGCAAGCTGATCGGCGAGACACCCCTGGGTCGCGAGATTCCCGTTCCGGTCGGCGCGCACCAGATCAAGGTGATCGATCCCACCTCGAACAAGGTGATCGAGAAGACGTTCGTCGTGAAGGCGGGCAGCCAGGCCTTCACCCACAACTTCACCCTGCAGGAGTGAGCATGCGCCGAGCTTTTGGCCTCGCGCTGGTGCTGGTCGCCAGCGTCGCCCTCGCCCAGACCCAATCGCCCGAGGTGACGAAGTACCTCCAGGCGGCCATCACGCTCTACGAGAACCTCGAGTACCCCAAGGCCCTCGCCCAGGTGCAGAAGGCGAAGACGAAGGCCAGGACGCCCGACGACGAGGCGCGCTGCGCGGTGCTCGAGGGCGTGGTGCTCGCCGACATGGGCAAGGACGACAAGGCGACCGCGGCGTTCTCCGAGGCCTTCAGCTTCGACCCCGAGCTGAAGCTGCCCGTGGCGGTGGCGCCGAAGATCAGCGCGCTGGCCGAGAAGGCGCGAGACCAGGTGAAGAAGATGCTGGCGCCGACGCTCGCGGCCCAGAAGGCCGAAGAAGAGAAGCGCCTCGCCGAGGAGCGCGCCCGCGCCGACGCGGTGAAGGCCGAAGAAGATCGCAAGAAGGCCGAGGAGCTCGCGCGCGCGCAGCGTGAAGACGACGAGCGCCGCAAGGCGATGCAGCCGCCTCCGGCCGTCGCGAAGCCGGGGCTCAACCTGCGCCCCCTGTCGTGGATTCCGGGCGCGGTCGGGCTCGCCGCGGGAGGGGTGGCCACCTACTTCCTCGCGCGCGCAGGCAACCGGTTCGAGACGCTGCAGCGAGCCGACTCGAGCGTCTCGCTCAGTGACGCGCGCGCCCTGCGGGACTCGGGCAAGGAGCTGCAGACGCTCGGCTGGGTCTTCACGGGCGTGGCCGTCGCCGGCATCGGCGCCGCGGTGGTGATGTTCCTCATCGGGGCCCCTCCGCCCCCGACGTCGGTCTCGTTCGTGGTGACCCCCTCGGGTGGCGCCGTGTCGTTGTCCGGCTCGTTCGATCTGCTGGGAGGCTGGTGATGAAGCGGCTCATTCTCGCCACGGTGTCGCTCGGTGCGCTCGCGGGCTGCTGGAACTTCGACGCGGCCTACGACGGGTACTGCGACCGCGTGCGCTGCGAAGGCGGCGCGGGCGGAGGGTTGGTACCGGCGGGCGGCGGATCGAGCGGCGGCTCGAGCGGTGGCGCTGCCGGCGGCACGGCCGGTGGGTCGGCCGGCGGCAGCGTCGGTGGTGGCGGAGCCGCGGGAGGGACCGCGGGTGGAGTGGCCGGCGGGTCAGCTGGTGGCACCGCAGGTGGCTCCGCGGGCGGTGTGGCCGGGGGCACGGCGGGCGGCGCGGGGGGCGGCACGGTGGACAGCGGCGTGCCTGACGCGGGCCTTCCTCCCTGCACGCAGGACTTCTGCCTGTGGCGCAACACCCAGCGCACCGATCTCTGGTTCGGCGCGGGCGTGATGGGCGACTCGCTCTCGAACGCGGCGGCGATCTTCAAGGTGCGCGGCACCACCCCGCGCGCCGCCACCTTCGCGCACGGCGGACAGACGCCGGGCCTGACGATGGGCACGCTGGTGTCGATGCTGGGGACCGGCACCGAGTACGGTGACCTCTGGTTCGGCCGCGGGACGCCCGACGACTACTACTTCTTCACGAACGCGAGCCTCATCACCGCGCCGATTCGTCGCGTACAGGGAGGCGGGCTGCCCGTCATCGTCTACCAGGGCACGTGCGGCTCGACGTCCTTCAGCCCGCGCTCGTTCGCCATCGTCGACGATGGCGGTGTGCTGCTGGTGGGCGGCAACGACGAGGGCATCTGCGAGGTCGAGGTGAACACCTTCACCTCGCGCCTCGTGCAGCCCGAGGTCAACAACGGGCCGGGCAACGACGTCAACGCCATCTACAAGAGCCCGGGCGACGAGATCTTCTTCACCACCGAAGATGGCTACGTCTACAAGGTGGGCGTCGGTCGCGTGAGCCCGCAGCTCGACACCACCAGCTGGGGAATGCTCGACATCGACGGCCTGTCTGGAGACGACGTCTGGGCGGTCGGCCGTGACGGCGTGGTCGCGTGGCGCGTACCCGACGGCGGCTTCGAGCAGTTCACCAACCTCAACGAGACGCTGTACGGCCTCGAGGTGACGACCGAGGGCGTCTTCGTGGGCGGCTTCGGGGCCATCTTCTACCGGACGGCGTCCACCGACGGTGGCTTCCAGCGCTACCCGCTCCCCACCGTCGGGAGCGTCAGCCGGCCGTACCACTTGAAGGGCGGGCCGGGGTACCTGCACGTCGTCGGCGACTATGGCTTCAACCCACCGAGCGGCAACCCGAGCGGCTCGTTCTTCATGACCTTCCGCACGAGGACTCGATGACGAAGACGAGCACCTTCCTGCTGTCGCTGGGCTTCCTGGCGGGCTGCGTGACGACGGCCCTCTTCAACGTGCCGCGGGCCCACGCTGACTCGGCGTCCCTCACCCGCTGGGAGCACTGGTGCGTCGACGTCGACGGCACGCCGAAGAACGCCGACCTCGAGAAGGCCGGGGCCGAGGGCTTCGAGCTGGTGAGCCTCGCCTTCCGCCCGCCCGTCGTTCAGAACGGGAACTCGGTGGGCGGCGGGGCGACGTACCTCTGCTTCAAGCGACCGCGCTGAGCCGGGCGCTGGACCGCTGGACAGACGGACCTCTGGACAGACGAAGAGCCTGGTGCCCCAGTGGAGGCGCCCAGGCTCCCGGTCCGACGACGACGGCTCAGTACTTGCCCTTGGCGCGACGGGCGCGCACGCGGCGGCGCTTGAGCGCGGCCTTCTTCGTCTTCGCGCGGTTCTTCAGCTTCTTCTTCGATCGGTTCGACTTCACGGCGGCCATGAGGCCCTCCAGGTGGTGAGAGAGGCCCCCTTCTCTCAGAAGTCGGCGCATTTCCCAAGAACGACGCGCACCAAACACCGCGAAACCGTGTAAACGCCGCACCCGTCGTGAAAGACAAGCTCGATGAGGTGGAGCGCCACTTCGAGCGCCTCACCGCGGAACTCTCCAGCCCCTCGGTGCTCGCCGACAGCGCGAAGCTGCTGAAGCTCACCCGCGAGCGGGCTGGGCTCGAGAAGCTCGTCGAGACGTACCGCGCGTGGAAGAAGCTGTCGGGCGACGTGGCGAGCACGAAGGAACTGGCCGCCTCGGGCGACGCGGACTTCAAGGCGCTGGCGAAGGAAGAGCTGCCGGGGCTCGAGGCGCGGCTCTCGGCCCTCGAGGCCGAGCTCAAGCTGCTGCTGCTCCCGAAGGACCCGAACGACGAGAAAGACGTCATCATCGAGATCCGCGCGGCGGCTGGTGGCGACGAGGCCGCGCTCTTCGCGGAAGAGGTGCTGCAGATGTACCTGCGCTACGCCGCCCGGCGCGGGTGGCAGGCCGAGCTCGTCGACTCGAGCGGCGGCAACCAGGGCGGGCTCAAGGAAGCGACGCTCACGCTGGCCGGCCAGCACGTGTACTCGGTGATGAAGTACGAGTCGGGCGTGCACCGGGTGCAACGCGTGCCGGCCACCGAGGCCCAGGGGCGCATTCACACCAGCACCATCACCGTGGCCGTGATGCCCGAGGCCGAAGAGGCCGACGTGCAGGTGAAGGAATCGGACATCGAGCTGCAGGTGATGCGCTCGACCGGCGCCGGCGGCCAGAGCGTCAACACCACCGACTCGGCGGTGCGCCTCATTCACAAGCCCACCGGCATCGTCGTGAAGTGCCAGCAGGAAAAGTCGCAGCTCAAGAACCGGGCGATGGCGATGAAGATGCTGCGCGCGCGGCTGTACGAGCTCGAGCAGGAGAAGCTCAAGAACGAGCGCGACGCCCTGCGCAAGGGGCAGGTCGGCAGCGGCGATCGCTCCGAGAAGGTGCGCACCTACAACTTCCCGCAGGACCGCCTCACCGATCACCGCATCGGCTACACGCGCCACAACCTGCCCGCGGCGATGGCCGGCGATCTCGACGACGTCTTCACCGCGCTGCGTACCCACTTCCAGGCCGAGCTGCTCAAGCAGCAGGGCGGCGCGCCGTGAGCGAGGCGAAGCCGGCCGAGGCGTGGACGATTCGCAAGGTGCTCGACTGGACGCGGGGGCACTTCGAGAAACAGGCCATCGACGCGCCGAGGCTCACCGCCGAGCTGCTGCTGGCGCACGTGCTGGCGACGACGCGCGTGAAGCTCTTCATGGATCTCGACCGCCCCCTCACGAAGGACGAGCTGGGCACCTACCGCAGCCTCATTCAGCGGCGCCTGGCGCACGAGCCGACGCAGTACCTCGTCGGCCACAAGGAGTTCTACGGCCGGCGTTTCGTCGTCGATGCGCGCGTGCTCATCCCCCGCTCCGAGACGGAGCTGCTCGTCGAGGCCGGGCTGTCGGTGCTCCCGAAGGACGCGCCGGCGCGGGTGCTCGACGTCTGCACCGGCTCGGGCTGCATCGCCGTCTCCATCGCGGCCGAGCGGCCACACGCCTCGGTCTGGGCCTCTGACGTGAGCCCGGGCGCGCTCGAGGTGGCGAAGCAGAACGCCGAAGCGCTGGGCGTCTCGTCGCGGGTGACGTTCTTCCAGGGCTCGCTGCTCGAGCCCGTGCCCGCCGACGCGCGGTTCGATCTCGTGGTGTCGAACCCACCGTACATTCCCACCGGCGAGCTGGCGGGGCTGGAGCCCGAGGTCCGCCGGGAGCCGCACCTCGCGCTCGACGGAGGCGACGACGGCCTCGTGGTCATTCGCCCGCTGGTCGCGGCCGCCGCGCCACGACTCAACCCTGGCGGCTGGCTTGCACTCGAGATCGCCGAAGACCAGGGCGCGCGGGTGAAGGCGGTGCTGGAAGCCGCCGGGCTGCACGACGTTCGCATCGAGAAGGATCTGGCCCGGCACGAGCGCCTGGTGCTCGGCCGCCGCGCGCCGACCTGAAAGAGGACCGAGGAGCTCATGGACGCCATCGTCATCACCGGGAACGGGCCCTTGAAGGGCGAGACGTACGCCTCGGGCGCGAAGAACGCCGCCCTGCCCATCATCGCCTCGGCGCTGCTCGCGCCCGGTGAGAACACCTTCCGCAACGTGCCCGAGCTCGTCGACGTCAACACCATGTTCAAGGTGCTCGACACCATGGGCTGCGAGTCGACCCGCGGCACCGGAAAGAAGAAGAACGTCGTCACCATCAAGGTGCCGACGAACGTGACGCCCGAGGCGCCGTACGATCTCGTGCGCACCATGCGTGCCTCGGTGCTGGTGCTCGGCCCGCTGGTGGCCCGCTACGGCCGCGCCCGCGTCTCGATGCCCGGCGGGTGCGCCATCGGCGCCAGGCCCATCGATCAGCACCTGAAGGGGCTCGAGGCCCTCGGCGCCGAGATCGAGCTCAGCGAGGGCTACGTCGAGGCCCGGGCGAAGCGGCTCAAGGGCGGCGTGGTGACGTTCGACATGATCACCGTCACCGGCACCGAGAACGTGCTGATGGCGGCGGTGCTGGCGAAGGGCCGCACGCTCATCGAGAACGCCGCGCGCGAGCCCGAGGTCGAGGAGCTGGCCCGGGTGCTCAACAAGATGGGCGCGCAGATCTCGGGCGCCGGGAGCGACGTCATCACCGTCGATGGCGTCGACGAGCTCGAGCCGGTCGACCACGCGATCATCGCCGACCGCATCGAGGCCGGCACCCTGCTGGTGGCGGCGGCCATCACCGGCGGCGACGTGCTGGTGAAGCACGCGGTGCCCGAGCACCTCGAGGCGGTGCTGCAGAAGCTCCGCGCGACGGGGTGCACCATCACCGTCGAGAACGACGGCATTCGGTGCAAGGGGCCCACGCGCGTGCAGCCGGTCGATCTGAAGACCCAGGAGCACCCGGGCTTTCCCACCGACATGCAGGCGCAGCTGATGGCGCTGCTGGCGACGTCGGGCGGCACCTCGGTCATCACCGAGACCATCTTCGAGAACCGGTTCATGCACGTGGCCGAGTTGCGGCGCATGGGCGCCGACATCACCGTCGACGGACACACCGCCGTGGTGCGTGGCCGGCCGAAGCTGTCGGGTGCGCCCGTGATGGCGACCGACCTGCGCGCCTCGGCCTCGCTGGTGCTGGCGGGCCTGCACGCCGAGGGCAAGACGAAGGTCAGCCGCGTGTACCACCTCGACCGCGGCTACGAGCGGCTCGAGAAGAAGCTCAAGGGCCTGGGGGCGAACATCAAGCGCGTCAGGGACACCGCCAACCCCTGAAGTCACGGGGTCGACCGAATGGCGGTTGCTTCCTGTTCGCTGCCGTCAGTAGCATTCGATTCCTCACCCCTCACAGGAGCTGAACGTCACAATGGATTGCCCCGGCTGCGGCGTCGAGATGGTCGACCTTCAAGGAGACGATCTCACGCTTCGCAAGTGCGGCGAGTGTGGCGGGCTGTGGGTCGACGTCTCCGACCTCAACCGCATGCTGCTTCACAACAACCTCCCGGGCCTCGAGGCGCTGGGCGGGAAGGTCGACCCCGACGCGCTGAGCGGTCAGTGCCCCGACTGTCAGGTCGACCTGCTGCGGGTCGAGGGCGGTGAGAAGGCGCACCCCATGACGTACGACACCTGCGAGTCGTGCGGCGGCGTGTTCCTCGAATCGGAGTTCAAGGACGCGACCACGCTGAAGGACGCCGAGAAGGAGATCGTCGAGTTCTTCCGCGCCTTCTCGGGGAAGATGAAGAAGAAGGCCGCCGCCGCGGGCGCCTGAGGCTGGAACGAACGTTCCTGCGCAGCGCTTCGCGTTGAAGTCCGTGCGGGCCACCCAGGGCAAAGCAGGGTTGAATGCCTGACGCGGGCGCGCACGCCCCTGCCGGTTTTTCGGCCGCGGGGCGAAGGCGTTCGATACGCTGTCGCCTTCAACCGTTTCTCTGGAGCACTCATGTCGCTGAAGATCGAAGACCTGAAGGTCGGCACTGGCGCCGAGGCCGTCGCTGGCAAGACCGTCACCGTGCACTACGTCGGCACCCTCACCAACGGCTCGAAGTTCGACTCGAGCCGCGACCGGGGCCAGGGCTTCACCTTCGGCCTGGGCGCGGGGCAGGTCATCAAGGGGTGGGATCAGGGCGTCGCCGGCATGAAGGTGGGCGGGCTGCGCAAGCTCACCATTCCGCCCGAGCTCGGCTACGGCGCGCGGGGGTTTCCGCCCGTGATTCCCGCGAACTCGACGCTCATCTTCGAGGTCGAGCTGCTGTCGGTCGGCTGACGGCCGCTCGTCGCGCATGAACGAGAACGCGCTCAACGCCAACGTCGGCCACCGGCTGCGCGCGCTGCGCCTGTCGAAGAACGTCAAGCAGGCCGACGCGGCGCGTGAGCTCGGCGTCAGCCCGGCGTACTTGAACCTCATCGAGAAGGGCAAACGCGTGACGCCCTTCCCGCTGTTGTGGAAGGCGCTGCGCTACTTCCAGGTCGATCCCGAGGCCTTCATGGCCCAGATCGGCGACGGGCGGGTCGACCAGGCGCTCGCGAGCCTGCTCGACGAGCCCCTGTTGCGAACGCTCAACCTCGACCAGGAGTCGCTCCAGTCGCTGTCGGCCGAGCCGAAGCTGGCCGGCACCGTCGCCGCGCTGTTCAACCTCTACAAGAACACGCGCATGCAGCTCGAGAACGTGATGACGCAGCTCTCGAGCCAGGAGCGCCCGCCCTCGGCCAGCGGCAACGACGGCAAGCTCGACTACTCGCCCTTCGACGAGACGACGGACTTCCTCGAGGCGCACAAGAACTACTTCCCCGAGCTCGAAGCCGAGGCAGAGGGCCTGCGCACCGACTTCAAGCTCGAGCGGCAGACGCTCTCGTCGCAGCTCGTGCGAATCGTCGAGGAGCGCTTCGGCTACGCGGTGCTCTTCGAAGAAGCGCAGGGCTCGTCGTCGGTGGTGCGGCGCCTCGACAAGGACAAGCAGCAGCTCAAGCTGTCGCCCGGGCTCACCGAGCAGACGCTCAAGTTCCAGCTCGCCGCCACGCTGGGTTTGTTGGTGCTCGACAAGACGCGCCTGATGGATCGCATCGTGGGCCAGCGCATGCGCCACGCGGAGACGCCGCGCCTGGTGAAGGTGCACCTCGCCAACTATTTCGCGGGCGCGCTCATGCTGCCGTACGGCGACTTCTTCAAGGAAGTGCAGCGCACCCGGTACGACATCGAGCTGCTCACCCACATCTTCAACGTCACCTACGAGACGATCGCGCACCGGGTGTGCAACCTGGGCGACCCCAAGCGCCTCGGCCTGCCCTTCCATTTCCTGCGCTGTGACATCGCCGGGAACATCTCGAAGCGGTACTCGGGCACGGGGCTCAAGTTCGCGTCGATGGGCTCGTGCGCGAAGTGGGCGGTGCACCTCGCCTTCTTGAACCCCTCGCAGCTCACCCGGCAGTACTCGCAGATGCCCGACGGCACGACGTACTTCGACTTCGCGCGGGTGCAGCTGCAGCCGGTCGAGGGGTCGATGGTGCGCGGCACGGCGTACTCCATCGGCCTGGGCACCCACGCCGAGAACGCGAAGTTCCTCGCCTATGGGCTGCCGATGACCGACCTCAAGCGCGACGCGGTGCCCACCGGCATCTCGTGCCGCTTCTGTGAGCGCACCGACTGCAACCAGCGCGCGGCGGCCAGCTACCGCTTCGCCTTCTCGTTCGACGAGTACACGAAGAAAGACTGCTTCTTCTCGCCGCTCGTCACCGGCGATCTCGAAGCCGACGCGAAGAAGTAGGTCTGCGCATGCGCTGGTTCACCCTGCTCCTCGCGGCGGCCTGCACGTACGCGGTGAACGGGTCGACCTTCCGCACACAGGAATCGGCCACCGCGTTCGAGCGGGCGGTGGCGGCCGTGGCGCAGCACTGTCACGGCGTGCGCGACGTCAACGCCGAGGCCGGGATCGTCACCAGCCGCTGGCAGGTGTACCACTCGCGCGAGGGCGCCTACCTCGGGCGCTGCCAGGTCTCGGTCTGGAAGGCCGACGACGAGGCGGGCGCCGAGGTGCGCGTGGCCGTCACCACGAAGAAGTGCCCGCTGGTCGATCTGGAGGACCTCGACGCCCTCGGAGCCTCGCCCACCTGCGAGGTCACCTTCTCGATGCCCGGTGAAGTGGCCACTGGCCAATCCCTCGCCGTTCAGCACATCGAAACCGACGTGCGGCGTTGACAGGGTGCACGCCGCGTCCAAAGGTCTCGCTGCCCATCGGCACCGGGGCCGCTCCAGTCTTCACGGGAGCCGGACGCCAGGGACAGGATGTCATCATGCGCCACACCGCCATCGCTCTCTGCTTCGTTCTCTCGGCCTGTGGGCCGCAGGGCCCCTTCCCGCTCACCCTCGAGCCCGACGCGGTGGTGCCGCCGCCGACCATCACGCTGACGCCGCCGCCCGGCCCCTTCAACGGCTCCGTCACCGTGACCGTGTCGGTCGATCAAGCCGCGACGGTGTTCTGGACGAGCGAGAAGGTCGACCCGCGCGAGACGACGCAGGGCCGACGCGAGGGCGAGGCGCCCACCACCATCACCCTCGACAAGACGACGACCCTGACGCTGTTCGCCAGCAACGGCCGGAAGGACAGCGAGCTCGTCAGCGGCACGTGGGTGCGGGCAGGCGGCCCGGTGGGCACCATCACCGGCACCGTCGTCTTCGGCGGCTTCTGCGCGGGGAAAGAGATCGGCATCGCCCGCAACGGGCAGATTCGTCGCCTCGGCAAGGCTCCGATGATGGCCGGCACCCTGCCCTTCTCGTTCACCGGCGTGATGAGCGGCACCCAGCGGCTGGTGGCGTATTGCGATCGCAACGCCGACGACAACCTCACGCCCTTCATCGACTACTCGGGAGACACCGTTCAGATCACCATCGACCTCGCCGACCCGTTCAAGGCGTCGGCCGAGGACGTGAAGGTGTACGTCGGCGCGTCGGGCTCGGGGCTGGGCACGCTGCGGGGCACCATCATTCTCCCCAGGCCGCCGCCGCTGCAGAACCTGTCGCTCTCGGTGCTGTCGCCCGACGCGCTCTCGGGGGGACTCGACCCGCAGAACCTCTTGCAGCAGCTCCAGAACGGCTACCGCATCTTCACCACGCCCACGCAGACCGAGTACCCCTATGTGGTGACCGACTTGACGCCGGGGCGCATTCTCCCCGTGCCGTCGCTGCTGGGCTTCGGGAACGGCGGCTTCGCCATCAACCTGCTCGCGAACCCGCTGAGGCCGGTGCAGATCGAGGCCGACAAGGAGACGGTGCAGGACTTCGCGTTCGGCCCCGTGACGCTCGGAGGTGACGTGACGCTTCGGGCGATGAGCGCGCCCACCGGCGGCTTCGCTTTCGGCATCGTCGCGGCGCGCATCACCTCGCTGCAGGACGGCATTCAGGCGGTGTTGATGCCGGTGCTCTTCACGCGCGACCCCATGACGAACGACGCGCGCGCCTCGTACTCGGGCGCCGCCCTCAAGGCGAACCAGAGCGTGGCCCTGCGGGTGTTCTCGAACGCGAACGGCGCCAACCCCATCACCGATGCCCTGCAGTGGGTCATCAACCCGTTCAACAGCACGCCGCCCCACGCCACCGTGCAGGTCGGCACGACGGACACGACTCGTGACATCATCATCCCGTGACTCGACTCGGGCTGGTGGTGGTCGTCGTTCTCGTTGCGTGTGGAATGCCCCCATCTGGCGTTGATGCCGGGAGCGTTGGCGGTGGCAGCGTGGCGGGCAGCTCCACGGCAGGCGGTGCTGCGGGAGGTAGCTCGACAGCGGGCGGTTCCACGGCGGGCGGCTCCACGGCGGGCGGCTCCACGGCGGGCGGCTCCACGGCTGGCGGCTCCACGGCTGGCGGCTCCACGGCTGGCGGCTCCACGGCGGGCGGCTCCACGGCGGGCGGCTCCACGGCTGGCGGCTCCACGGCAGGCGGCTCCACGGCGGGCGGCTCCACGGCGGGCGGCTCCACGGCAGGCGGCGCCGCGGGTGGCAGCCCTGGACGCCTGCACGCCTTCGTCGGCAGCGGGAACGGCAACATCACGGCGTACTCGGTCGACGTCGCGACGGGAGCGCTCACGCTGCTGGGTGTGACGAACGGCGGTGCGAACCCGAGCTTCCTCGCCTTCGACGTGGGCCGAAACCGCCTCTACGCCGCGAACGAAGGCTCGAGCCAGATCGCCGCCTTCACGCTGTCCTCCGACGCAGGGCTCACGCTGCTGAACCGGGTCGGCTCGCAGGGCAACGGGCCCGCGCACGTGTCGGTCGACCCCTCGGGACGGTGGGTCTTCGCGGCGAACTACGGCGGCGGCAACGTGGCGGTGCTCCGCGTGACGGACGGGGGCCTCGGCGCTGCCACCGACACCGAGGCGTCCGGAGGCCAGGCCCATCAGATCATCTCCGATGCCACCGGCCGGTTCGTCTACGTGCCGTGCAAGGCGGCGAACCACGTCGCGCAGTACCGCTTCGACGCCGACGCCGGCCAGCTGACGCCCCTCTCTCCCGCGACGGTGGCGACGGCTGCGAACGCGGGGCCTCGCCACCTCGCGCTCCACCCCTCGGGTGCCTGGGCGTTCCTCATCAACGAGCTCGACGACACGCTGACGTCGCTCCGCGTCGAGGCCGATGGGCGCCTGACGCCGGTGGACACGAAGTCGACGCTGCCCGTGGGCTTCTCGGGCGCGAGCAACACCACCGCCGAGGTGCAGGTGCACCCGAATGGGCGCTTCGTCTACGGCTCCAACCGCGGCCACAACTCGATCGTGGCGTTCTCGGTGGACGCGGCGAACGGCAGCTTGACGCTGCTGGGGCACACCCCGACCGGCGGGACGACGCCGCGGCACTTCGACATCGACCCGAGCGGACGGCTGATGCTCGTGGGCAACCAGGGCTCGGGTACGGTGCACGGGTTCCGCATCGACGCCTCCACCGGAGCGCTGACGACGCTGGGCCAGCGGGCGGCCGTGAACTCACCGGCCTTCGTCGGGTTCACCAGCCTGCCCTGAGAAGGTGACCACCGTGCGCTTCGACGAGCGCTCCGGCGCTGGCTCCGCCTCCGAGCCCGGCTCCGGCGGTGGTTCGCGCAGATGCAGCTCGAAGCCCTGGGTCGCCCGACCGACGAGGATCACGGCGGGCGCTGGAACCGACGCGCGCGCCAGGACGCGATACTCCACCCCCGGCCGCAGCCAGGCCTCACAGGCACCGTCGATGACGAGGCAGCGCACCGGAACGCCCACCTCGACCAGCGGGGCCAGCTGGAGCACCTCGTACCGTGTGGGTCGACCGCCAGGGTCCGTCACGTTGACTCGAAGCGGCACGGTTCGGGCGAGCTGAGCGCGCGCTGTCCCGCCCTGGCGCAGCGCGATGACCTGCGTCTCGAAGCCGGGCGCCGAGACTTCTCCAGGGCCGTCTTTCTCGACGGCCAGGACGAACCGGCCGGCCTCGTCGGTCAGCACCGACTGCGCGCCGAGAACGACCGTCGCTCCTGCGATCGGTCGCGCGGCCTCGTCGAGCACCAGCCCATGGGTGGGTTCGATGCGCTCGAGCACGAACTCGAGCTCGTTTCGCCCGGGCTGCAGCACGACGTGACGTTCGCTTGGCCGGTGGCCGGGCGCCGACACCTTCACCTCAGCCGGGCCCTCGGGCAGGGCCTCGAGCTCGAGTCGCTCGAAGGGGCTGTCGGTCAGCGTCGTGTAGCCCAGGCCCGAGGAGCACGCCGCGCGCGGCTCGAGCGAGAGTGTCGCCTCCGCGACGGGCACACCGCCGACACCGGAGACCGAGACCGACACCGAGGCGCCCTTCAGTTCGGGGAGCGTCACCGTCGACGTCTGCCCTCCCGTCACGACGACCTGCTGGTGGTACTCGACGTGACTGGGGCGCGCTTCGACGACGACACGCTGCGCCGGAACGGCCTCGAAGTGCGCGACCCCAGCCCGAATCGGCACCCGGCGCGGGTGCGTGAGGCGCAAGGTGACGAGCAGCCCATCGGGCGCCCAGGGTGCACGCACCTCGACCCGCCCCGCTGGCACGAGCCATACCACCGTCTCGGCTCCGCTCACTTCGGCTGCGGCCGGCACGGCGCCCGGCGCCGAGGCCACCGCGATGCACGACGGGCACGGCGGCACGTCGAGTACGCCGGACTCGCCGGTGGTGCCCACGGTGAGCTGGCCCGTTCGCGGGTCGAACACCGTCACGGACGCACCGCTGATCACCTCGAGGGACCGCGAGAGGACCCCGATGCGCCACGGACCGGGCCGCAGCGGCTCCAGCGTCACCTCACCTGGAACCAACACCGGCCGCCGGGCCGCGTACTGACCGTCGACGGAACGCACCCGCACCTCGTCGGGCACGGCGTTGTGCGCAGGAATCACCAGGGCACCGAGGGCGTCGGTGCGGCCGCGGAGCACCACGGCGAGGGGCCGGCGCGTCTTCCACCGAGCCAGGTGCTCCGCGAGGTGCCCCGGCTCGTCGCAGTCACGGGCCTCTTCATCGTCGTCGGCGACCTCGATCAGCTCGACGTCGAGAAACGGGAGCGGCTGCCCACGCTCGTCACGGACCAGGAGCACCTGCTTGATCGGTCCAG